>NZ_CP109150.1:2744005-3048895 GCF_035920365.1 Micromonospora sp. NBC_01740
CGTGGGACGTCCGGCTCCTCGGGTTCGGCTACGAGCCCTGGGACATGCACAACGACATGCTCCGGGTGCTGGTCGTGTGGGGGATCGTCGGCGTCGTCGTGACCGCCGCCGCCCTGGTGGGGCTTTACCGGTTCGTCAGGGGACGGGTCGACCGGCCGGGCCGGCTCGCCCTGGCGCTGCTCTTCCTGACGCTCGTCGTCTTCGGTCTCACCCAGAAGCCGCTGGCCTACCCGTACTTCCTCTGGCTCTTCTTCTTCGGCCAGCTGGTGGTCCTCGCCGTCCACGGGAAGGACACGGGGCAAGAGGACCGATCCGTCGAGAGCGGGACGACACGGTGAACCCGTCGCTGCCGTCGTCGACGTACGGCCTGCCCAGGCAGGGCGGCCGACCTCCCGGGACGACCGAGACCACGGCCGCCGACGCACCCACGACACCGCTCGTCCGGCCGACGTTCTCGGTCTGCATCGTGGTGCGCGACCGTCCGGCCCTGCTCGTCAACGCGGTGCGCAGCGTCCTGGCGAACACCTTCGGCGACTTCGAGGTGGTGATCGTCGACGACGGGTCACGGATCCCGGTCGCGCAGGTGATCGCGGAAGCGCGCCTTTCGGCGGACCGCCGGGTGCGGGTGGTCACGCAGCCGCCCACCGGCATCGCCGAGGCACGCAACCGGGGCCTGCGGTCGGTCATGGGCAGGTACGTCACCGTCCTGGACTCCGACGACGAGCTCACCGCCGACGCGCTGGCTCGGCTGCACGACCTGCTGTCGAACTCCGGTGGCTCGTGGGTGTACGCCGACTACACGGAGATCCGCCGGGGGACGTCCCGCTGCATCCGACTGCCCGAGTACGCCTCGGCGGGACGCATGTCGCTGGGGGTGTTGACGCGTCCCCGCCTGCCCTTCAAGCATTCGGGCACCACGATCGACCGTGCGGTGCTGGACCGGATCGGCGGATACGACGAGAGCTTCCGTCTCTTCGAGGACGTGGAACTGATGCTGCGTGCGCTGCGTGCCGGCGTACACCCGCGCCACCTGGCCCATCCGATCGTGCTGTTCCAGCGGCACGACGGGAACGTCACCCGGGGACGGCTAGGCGGGCTGGTCTTCTGGTTCCGGCTGATCGACATGTACCGCCCGTCGAAGTGGCCGGGGGTGGCGACGGCCATCAAGGCCTTGCGGACCCTGAGCGAGACGGGCAAGTGGCTTGTCACCCTCGGCCGCTGACCTCCACGCCGCCGATGGCAGCCAGACCGGCGCGAGCGGCGCGACGCCACCGAAGGCGGCCCGCGGCCGGGCCGTGACAGCCCTCATCCATCTCGGCATGCTGGCGTTGAGCCAGGTCGGCGTCACCCTGGCCGCCTTCGGGACGCAGATCCTCCTCGCCCGCACTCTTCCCCAGGAGGCCTTCGGCACGTTCACCGCTGCCCTGGCGGTGGTGTCGCTGACCGCACCGCTGGCGGTCTTCGGTGTGCCCGAATTGTGGTTGCAGCGGTTCGGGCGTGAGGGCGAACGGGCCCGCCGGTGGGTCGGCCCGTCGCTGCGGGTGATGGCGGCCGGCAGCGCCCTGACCGTCGCGGGAGTCCTGGCCTGGAGCCTCGCCGAGTGGTCCGATCCGGTCGGGGCCGGGGTGCGGGCGCTGCTGGCGACCGTCGTCGTCGCCCAGGCCGGGCTGGCGCTGGTCGGCTCGGTGCAGCAGTTGCGGGGCGACTACCGAGGCCTCTCCGCGCTCCAGGTCGCACCGCACCTGGCCCGCGTGCTCGTGGTGCTCGTGGTGTGGGTGTGCGGGCTCTCCGTGCTGGCCACGGCCGCCGGGTACGCCATCGTGGCGCTGCTCACCGTTGCCGGCTGTGTAGCGGTGATGCGGCCCTTCCTCCGGGGCGGCGTGCCGCTGGAGGGACATGCTCACGTCGTGCCACCGGGATCTTCGGCCACCGGGGTCGGCGTGGCGCGGGTGGCCGGCGCCGCGACGCCTTTCGTGCTGGGCAACATCTTCTACCTGATCGGCATGTACCTCGGCACGGTGGTCGCCGCCGAATTCCTTGGCCCGGCGTCGGCGGCCGTCCTGGCCGTCCCGATGTCCGTGCTGACCGCGGTCTACCTCGTCCCCCGGGTCGTCTACCAGCAGTATTTCCTGGCCAGGCTGCACCGCTGGTCGGGCACCGACCGCGACGCCGTCCTGATCGCCTACCGCTGGGGCGGTCTCGGGATGCTCGCGCTCGGCGTGGTCGTCGCGGCGCTGGTCGCGCTGGGTGGCCTGCCGGTGCTGCCCTTCCTGCTCGGCTCCGAGTACGGTGAGTCGGCGACCGTCATGGCACTGCTGGCCCTGGCCATTCCGTTCCGGTTCGCCGGCGCGGCCGTCGCCTCGCTGCTCACCAGCGGCGGCCTGCTCCGCCTGAAGGTGACCTACCAGGGCGTGGGCGCCCTGGTGTTCCTCGTGGCCCTGGCGGTGGCCACGCCGCTGTGGGGCGTCACGGGCACGGCCGGGGCTGTCGTCGTCGCCGAGATCATCCTGTGTGCGCTGTTCTGGATCGCGGTACGCGCACGGGTGGTCGGCGATGCTCCTCTGCCGTCGTGGCACGATCTGCGGCGGCGCCTGACTAGGGAGACCCCTCGTGCATCCTGAACCGAGTCCCGCCGCCCGCCGCCCACTGGTCGTCGGCTACTACGGCATGGAGAACGTCGGGGACAACGCCTTCTGCGTCGTCATGGACTGGGCCACCCGCACCTACTGGGGGACCCGGGAACCCGTCTTCGCGGCGCCGCCGATGGTCGACCTGCCGGCCGAGAGCGTCGGCATGAATCCCCGCTGGTACCGCTCACGCAGTCTGCCCGACCGTGTCGGCTGGGTGCTGAACAAGGCGGCGTTGCTGGGCCGCTCCTCGATGCTGGTCTTCGGCGGCGGTTCGGTCTTCCGTGACATGGGCCCGCTGAGCGAGAAGAAGCTCTTCTCGCTGTTCTCCCGTGCCTCCGGCCACCCGATGGCCGCTGTCGGCGTCTCCATCGGCCCGTTCCTGTCCGCAGCGGCCGAGCGGCGGCTCGTCGAGGTGCTGCGTCGGATCGACTTCATCGGTGTACGCGACCTCGCTTCGGCCGAGATCCTCGAACGCGCCGGATATCCGGGGGTGCTGGTGTCCGCCGGAGACCTCGCCGGGCTGCTGCCGGAGGCGCTGGGTGAGCCGATTCCCGAGCGCCGGCCGAGGCCCTCGTCGGGAGGCCGGGCCCGGCTCGGGGTGACTCTGCTCGGGGTCGACTACGAGGCCGAGGCCCCGCAGACGCGGCAGCGGGAGGACGCGCTGATCGAGGGCGTCCGCCGGCTGGTTCTGAAGGAGCCCGTGGACGTCACCGTCTTCGTGTTCAACACCCATCCCGTGCACGGCGACGAGCGGGTGAGCGACCGCCTCGGGGCGGCCCTGGACGGGCTCTGCGACGTCCGTGTGGTGACCGCCCGGGACGGGGTGCGGGCCTGCTGGGACGAGATGAAGCGCTGCGACATCGGCCTGCACATGCGGTTGCACGGTGCGGTCTTCGCGTACCTGGCGGGTGTTCCGTTCACACTGGTGCCCTATCAGAAGAAGTGCGACGACTTCCTCGCCGAGATCGGCCAGCCGGAGTCCGCGCGCCTCGGGCGCGTGCCCGAGGGCCCCGTGGAGGTGACCCGGGTGCTCGCGGACCTGCTGACCGCCGAGGCGGTGCCACGCCTGCCGCGCGAGGAGTTCGCCGAACGCGCCCGGTGGAACTTCACCCGGGCGCCATGGGCCCTCCGTGACGCACCGGGCCAGCCCGTACGGTGATCGTCGATCTTTCCACCCGGGGCGGCGACCCTGCGGCGCCGTCCGCGGGGGCCCTCGACGGCCTGGCCCACGGGCCGGTCCCTCGACGCCCCGCGGCCGTTTCCCGGTCCCGCCTCCTCCGCGTGCCGGTCCTGCTGGTGTCGATCGTGCTGATCGTTGCCGCGCTGGTCGCCGTCGGCCTGGTGCTGGTGCGGCACGGCTCGGAGCGTCCGCCGGTGGGTGGCGACTCGGGACCGGCTGGCGGGCCCTCGGCCGCCATCGCGCCCGGCCGGCAGGCGTTGCGTGACCTGATGCCGCCCGAGGTGCGGATCGGCTCGGCGGTGGACGGTCGGGGGCTCAGCCTGGATCCCGCCTATCGGAGCCTCCTCGGCACCGAGTTCAACGGCATAACGGCCGAGAACGCCATGAAATGGCGCAGCCTGGAACCGTTGCCAGGGGTGCATGCCTGGGCCGGCGCCGATCAACTCGTCGAGTTCGCTCAACAGCACGGCCAGGCGGTGTACGGCCACACCCTGGTGTGGCACAGCGACGTGCCCAAATGGGTCTCCCCGGACTGGCCGGCGGAACGGATCCGTGCCGTCCTCCGGGAACACGTGACGACGGTGGTCTCCCGGTACCGGGGACGCGTCTGGGCCTGGGACGTGGTCAACGAGGTGCTGGACGAGGACGGGACCCTGCGCGACACCCTCTGGCTGCGCAAGCTCGGTCCCGGATACGTCGCCGACGCCTTCCGCTGGGCCCACGCGGCCGATCCGGGCGCGCGTCTGTTCATCAACGACTACGGCGTCGAGGGCCAGACCCGGAAGGCGGACGCGCTGTTGAAGCTCGTCCGCGAGCTGCGCCGAGCCGGCGTCCCGGTGGACGGCGTCGGATTCCAGAGCCACCTCAGGTGGGACCAGCCACCTCGCGACCTCGTCGGGAACCTGCGCCGGTTCGCGCAACTGGGGGTCTCGGTGGCCATCACCGAACTGGACGTGCGGGTCGCGCTGCCGAGCACCCCGTCGAAGCTGGAACAGCAGGCCGCGCTCTACCGGCAGGTGCTCCGCGCCTGCCTCGCGGTACCCGCCTGCGTGTCGCTCACCGTCTGGGGCTTCACGGACGCGCACAGCTGGATTTCGGGTTACCACCGCGGTTACGGGGCGGCGTGCCTCTTCGACAGCAACCTGGTCCCGAAACCCGCGCATGCCGCGTTGCTGGACGAGCTACGCCGGCAACCACCCCGCACCGGGATGGCGCCGCGCCCCGGCTGACCGGGACGAGGCCGCGGGCGTCCGGCCCGGGGCCCGCCGCCCCTCTGGTGACGACGATTAGCACGGTGAAAGGAAGGTCGTGTCCGGGCAGACTCAGTTCCTCTCGACTGTGGCGCCGCACCAGGCACCGAGGTTCGATCCCGAACTCGGGGTGATCACACCCCCTTCCAACGGCATGCCGCGGTCGGCGTTCGGTCGGCCCGTCGCCCCACGGGTCAGGTGGCGCCGGCGGTACGTGGCCTGCCTCGTCCTGATCGACTTCGTCGCCGCCCTGGCGGCGAGCCGGACCGTGGTGGCTCTGCTCGACGAGGCCGACGCGGGCTTCTGGGACCAGCGGGTGTTCGGCGGTACGGTCAGCGCGTTCGCCCTGGTGGCGAACCTCGGCGTGCCGTTGATGTGGATGACGGTCCTGGCCGCCGCCGGCGCGTACGACCGGCGGGCGCTCGGGCGCGGCACCGAGGAACTCAAGCGGGTGGTGCGGGCCAACGTCGCGATGGCCGCCACCGTGTCGTTCCTGGCGCTCGGCTTCAAGAAGGACCTGTCCCGGGCGACGGTCGCCGCCATCATCCTCTGCCTGCTCTTCTACGCCCTGGTGTCCCGGGCGGGCGCCCGCGTCGTGCTCCGGCGGATCCGCCGGGTCAGCCAGCGGGCGTCACAGCGGGTGCTGCTGGTCGGGAGGCTCTCCGACGCCTTGGCCGTGCACGAGGTGGTGACCCGCAACCCGGGTGCCGGGCTGCGCCCGATCGCCATCCACCTGCCGCACCATCCGCGGCCGGGGGAGCGCGTCACGGCGCCGGTGCCGGTCTACGTCGGCTGGGACCTGGTGCCGCTGGTGCAGCAGTTGGGCGCGGACACCATCGCCGTCTGCGGTCCGGCCAGCCTCGAGTCGTACGAGCTGCGCAAGCTGGCCTGGCAGTTGGAGGGGACGGGGCTTGATCTCGTGGTGGTGCCGCAGGTCACCGACGTCACCGGCCCGCGCATCCACGTCCGTCCGATCGAGGGCCTGCCCCTGCTCAACGTCGAGGAGCCGACGATCTCGGGCCTCTCGCTGCTGGTCAAGAGCATGCTCGATCGGGCCGCCGCGTTGGTCGGGCTGCTGCTGCTGAGCCCGCTGCTGGCCGGGATCGCACTGGCCATCAAGCTGACCGACCGTGGACCGGTGCTGTTCCGGCAGACGCGGATCGGCCAGGAGGGGCGGGCCTTCAAGGTCTGGAAGTTCCGCACCATGTACACCGACGCCGAGCAACGGCTGGAGGCGTTGCGCGATCGGAACGAGAGCGACGGGCTGCTCTTCAAGATCAAGGATGATCCTCGCGTCACGCCCATCGGCCGGCATCTGCGCGGGCTGTCGCTGGACGAACTGCCCCAACTGGCGAACGTGCTGATGGGGCAGATGTCGCTGGTCGGCCCGCGTCCGCTGCCCACCGAGGACGACGACTACCGTGGCGACGTTCGGCGGCGCCTGCTCGTCCGGCCCGGCATCACCGGGCTCTGGCAGATCTCCGGCCGCTCCGACCTGACGTGGGAGGACGCGGTCCGGCTCGACCTGCACTACGTCGACAACTGGTCGCTCGTCTACGACCTGGGCATCCTGTGGAAGACGGTCAGCGTGGTGCTCGCGCGGCGCGGCGCCTACTGACTCCGGGCCACGCACCGGGCGGGTGGCGGCCCGCCCACTATCGCTTGCCCCCGCTGATGATCTCCTTAACCGCGTCCCGGCGGACCGAGTCGTAGAACGACTTCACCCGATTCGCGTCGGCGAAGACGACGCTCTCGGTGCCGACCCGCCCGGTGCCCTTCGTCGGGCTGGTCAGGAAGAACAGGTTCCCGCTGCGCAGGCCGCGCAGCTCGGTGGCCATGTCCAACAGGGACAGGTCCTTGTCCACCGAGACGGAGTCCGAGGTGGCCTGGAGGAAGGAGTTCAACTTCCCCGGGTTGGTCAGGACGCCGCCCGACGAGACCTTGTCCAGGATCGCCTTGATCACCTGCTGCTGGTGGCGGATCCGGGCGAAGTCCCCGTCCGCGAACTGCTTTCGCTGACGGGCGTAGTCGAGCGCGGCCTCGCCGTCCATCTCCTGCGGGCCCTGCGCGAAGGTCCGGAACGGCGGGTGGATCGAGGTGAAGGTCTTCTCCGAGGTGATCCGGACCCCACCCAGCGCGTCGATGATCTCCTTGAATCCGGCGAAGTCGACCATCGCCACATGGTCGACGCGGACCCCGGTGAACTTCTCTACGGTCTGCACCATCAGCGGCACGCCGCCCCACGCGTAGGCCGCGTTGACCTTGGCGTCCCGGCCGCCGTGGCCGCCGTCCCGCGACCGGGGCACGGGGACCCAGGTGTCCCGTGGGATCGAGATGAGCTGCGCGCTCGACCGGTCCTTCGGCAGGTGGGCCAGGATAATCGTGTCGGTACGTGACCCCGACGTGCTCTCCGGGTCCCGGGTGTCGCTGCCCAGGATCAGGATGTTCATCGCGCCCTTGGTCACCGCCTGCGGGCGGGACTCCTCCGGCACGCCGGTGAAGGCGTCGACCCGCTCGATGTCCGACTCAACGGAGCGCAGGTAGAGCCCGCCGGCCACCACGCCGCCCACCCCGAGCAACGCGACCACCAGCAGGCTCACCAGGACGATCCGCCGCCAGCGGCGACGGGGCTTTCCCGCCGTCCGCAGCTCCTGGGGCTCGGGGCTGGCGGTTGTCGGCTCCGGCTCGACGGACTGTGGGGTTGGCATGCCGGCGATGCTACTGATCCGTCCGTTCGCCCGGGTACCCTCCTCCGGCTGGTGACGGCCCCCGTCCGTGCCGACCCGTCCACCTCGTCCTGTGAATCCGAGCGCGGGTATGGCAGCGGATTGGCTCACGATCAGCGCGACGACGGGTCCCGACAGCACTGATGAGACACCCGGCATTGACGCTCATTGTCCTTATTGTCTGCTGGGGCTGCGGTCGGGGGTCGGGTGACTCTACGGTTACGGCGCTTCGCGATCGTCTCGTTGGCCGACGGGGGCACCGACGGTCAGGGCTGTCGGGTGTGGCTATTTCGGGCGACTGGATGGTTTCGGGCACTCCACTTCCAGACAGGAGCGCATGCATGAAACTGTCCATCCGGTCGAGAGGCGTGCTGATCGGCGCCGCGACGGCAGTCGTGGTCCTCGCGGGCGGTGCGGTCGGGGTGGGAGGCGCCCTCGCGGCGGATCCCACCGACGTACCGACCGAGACCAACGGCGGATCGATCGTCGAGGACTTCAAGTACCCGAACGCCGCCGAGATCCTCGCGACGCAGAACGTCAAGTTGATCCGTGGCGACGGGCACATCCTCCTGGTCGACTGCGCCACGCCGCCGGTCGGCGACATCGGCCTGTTGAAGGTCCGGACCACCGACGAGCAGATCGGCGCCGACGGCATCGGACGCGTCTGTTTCAAGGTGACTTCTCCGTCCGGGTGGCTCGAGCTCGAGGTTCCCGGGGTGTACGAGATCCGCGGTGACGGTCAGCGCACGGGCACGGGCCACGAGGTGACCGCCGAGCTCGAGAGCGACGAGGGCGAGGAGATCACCGTCGACGTGGACCCGGACGGCAGCACCCAGGTGGGCCTGGGCGCCGACCCGACCGCTTCGCCCACGATGCTCCTTCGGCTCACGGTGACCGGCTGACGTCAGCCGGTCGCGTCTTCCTTGAACACGAGCACCTCGACGGTCCGAACCGTCGAGGTGCTCCTCGGCTCGTCCCACTGCGGCACGGGCCAGTCCTGCGCATCATCCAACGGGGATCGGAGTGACCGTGAGTACGTCACCTGGTGTTTTCCTGTCCAAACCTCCTCTTCCGGGCGCGGTCCGACGCCGAGCGCTCGTCGCAGCGCTCATGGTGCTGGCACTGCTCACCGGCTTCCTGCGAGCCACGCCCGCTCGGGCCGAGGACCCGGCGGTCCCCCCGGACCGCGCGCTGGTCGTCAACGCCTGGAAGTCGGGGGGAATGCAGGTCCGGGCGGCGGCCGAGATCGCGCTGCTCGGCACCGACGCGCAGGTCAGTGAGTTCCTCAACGGTGGTCTGGAGAAGGCCCAGCGATTCGACGAACTCGACGCGGTGGCCGGCGTGGTCGGCGAAGGCGGGCCCTCCGTGCGGGCCGCCGCCAAACAGGCACTGGACGCCGCCGACGCCGGCGACCTGGAGGCGGTCTCGGCGTTCCTCTCGCATGGCTGGCAGGGGCCTTCCGACATCGACACTCGGCTGTCGGTCAACCAGGTGATGGCTGTCGGGGGCGATCAGGTCCGCGAGGCGGCGCAGCAGGCCCTCGACTCCGAGAACCCGGCGGTGATGCGGGCGTTCCTCGACTCCGGCTGGCAGTTGCAGTGGCAGACCGATCAGCGGCTGCGGATCAACCAGGCGATGGCCACGGGAGGACCGCAGGTCCGCGCGGCCGGGCAGAAGGCGCTCGACGCCGGGACGCCGGAGGCGCTCGAGACCTTCCTGGCGTACGGCTGGTCGGTGGCGGCGGCCCAGGACGAGGAGGTCGCCACCCTTACCGGTCTGCTGGCCCAGGCGCAGGCCGCGGGCGAGGTGGCCGCCAGGGAGACGAAGCACGCCACGCAGGAGGCGGACCGGGCGAAGGCCGCGTCCGATGCCGCCCGGCGGGCCGCAGCGGACGCTGCGCGGGCCACCGAGGCCGCGAGGTCGAACATGAAGGAGGCTGCCGCACAGGCCAGGCGAGCCGCAGTCGCGGCGCAGAAGGCGGCGCAGGCGGCGAAGGTCGCCGTGCAGGCGGCCGCCGCCGCGAGCCGTGCGGCACGGGCCGCCTCGACCGCCGCCGCGCGAGCGGCGTCCGCGGCCTCGAAGGCCGGTCAGGCGGCGACCAAGGCATACAAGGCAGCCGCCGACGCGGCGACGGACAGGACGAAGGCGGCGGACGCCCGCGCGAAGGCGGAGCAGGCCAACGCGGCGGCCCGGGACGCGGAGGAATTCGCCAAGAAGGCCGACGCGGCCGGTAAGGCGATCGAGGCGGGCCGGGACGCCGTGGCAGCGGCAAAATCGGCCGCCGCCCACGCGAGGTCGGCCGCGGCCGCGAACGACGACGCCGCCAGGCACGCCAACAGCGCCGGCGCGGACGCCCGGGAGGCGGTGGCCGCAGCCAACCAGGCCCGGGCCAACGCCGACCGGGCCACCAGGGCGGCAGCCGCCGCGGAGAAGTACCTCCAGGTGGCGATCAATGCCGCCTACGCGGCCCGCGACGCCGCGAAGCGCGCGGCGGTGAACGCCCGGGCTGCGGCGCAGGCCGCGATCTTCGCGGCCGACCATGCCGGAGAGGCGGCAGAGGCGGCGAAGCGCGCCACCGAGTACGCCAACGCGGCGACGCAGGCTGCCACGGACGCGGTGAACGCCGGCGTGCAGGCGGCGGCGGTCTACGAGGCGGCCCGCGAGGCCGACGTGGAGCGGCTGGCGGTCTCCCGGGACCAGGGGCTGGAGGCCGCGCAGGCGGCGAACACCGAGTACGAGTCCCAGCAGCGCGCGGGCGACTGGGACGTCGAGCAGGCGGCGAAGCGGGATGCGGAGACCAGGAGCCTGATCGCCGAGGTCCAGAACCCCGCCACTGCGCCGGCCAGGGCCGTCGCCGCCAGCCGCCAGGTTGCGCTGAACCTCACGTCGTCGCGGGGTGCCTGGACGCAGCAGGCTGCCATGGCGGCCCTGGCAGGCAGCGATGAGCAGGCGGTCGCGTTCGTCCGGACGGGGCTCGCCGCCACCGAGGCCCGGGACAACCGCCAGGCGGTCATGGACCTGGCGATCACCGAGAACACCGCACTGCGGGACGCGGCGCTGGCCGCGCTGGCCGGCAGCGACGCGGTGGTCGCGCAGTTCCTGCGCACCCAGAACTACCCGGGGCGCTACACGCAGGATCGGCTGAAGGTCAACCAGATCCTCGCTGCCGCCCGCACCGCTGGTGATGTCGTGCTCGAGCAGAAGGCACAGGAGGCGCTGGACGCCGACACCCTGCAGGCTCTGCGCGACTTCCTGGACACCGGCCAGTACACGGCTGCCGCCATCGGTGAGCGTGTGCGGGTCAACCAGGTCATCGCCGACCCGGCCAGTGGACCGGAGCTCAAGGCCGCAGCCCAGATCGCTCTGGACGGGCCCGCGCCCGGCCTGCGGGAATTCCTCGAGAGCGGCCGGTACATCGCCGCCGAGCGGGACTACGACAACGCCATTCACCTCACGGTCGTCGGCAGCCTCCTCGAGCGGATCAACGAGGTCGCAGAGACCGCCGTGACGAACTCGTTCGAGGCGCAGGCCGTCGCGGCACGGGCGCGTAACGACGCCGCTCTGGCCGAGCAGCACGCCCGGGACGCGCTTCTCTCGGCGGACAAGGCGGAGGGTTACGCGAACAAGGCGAGGGGCTACGCGAGCCAGGCCGCTCAGTCGGTGCAGAAGGCCGCAGCCGCTGTCGCGACCGCCAAGGACGCGTCCACCCGGGCCAACGCCTCGGCCCGCAGCGCCATCCGGTCCGCCGCCTGGGCGGTCGCCTCGCACAAGAAGGCGATCAAGGCTGCTGCCGAGGCCAACGCCGCCGCCAAGCGTGCGTACGACTCGGCCAGGGCCGCCGGGGAGGACGCCAACGCCGCCGTCGCCGCCGCCAAGCAGGCGTACGACACGTACTCCCACGCCCAGGGCCTCGAGATCGCGAAGTGCCACACGGAGTATGCGGCCGATCCCATCGTCGAGCTCGAGAGGATTCTGAGCGGCACGCAGCACGAGTGGTACCGCAACTGCGTCGCCAACGTCGTTCCCGACCCGGCAGAGCTGGCCAACCGGGCCTACACCAACGCCGCCCTGTGCGACATCTATCCCCAGGGCAGCCAGCTCTACCAGAACTGCATCCACTCCACCCTCGACCCCGAGTTCAAGGGGATGCAGCCGCTGATCTTCTTCGTCGAGTTGGTGAAGGGGCTCGTCGCCACTCTCGCTCCGGTCGGGGCGCTCGCCATCGTGCTCTGCGTCGCCACCGTCGTCTGCGGAGCCGTCGCGGGGACTCTGCTCACCGTCGGCGAGGTCGGGCTCAACGTCTACAAGCTGATCAACGGGGATCAGACCCTCGCGCAGACCCTGCTCAAACTCGGCCAGACAGCGCTCGAAACCCTGGTGTTCCTCGGTGCCGCGAAGCTCATCAGCGCTGGCTTCCAGAGCGCCCGTGCTCTCTACATCGCCAACCAGAACGCCAAGAAGGCGCAGGCGGAGCTGAAGGCGGTGAACGCCATCCGGCTGAAGATGGTGGAGGTCACCTCCTGCCTGTGGCGTGGCAGTGCCGTCACCCTCGCAGGTGTCGCGCTTCTCGCCCCAGTCGGTGCCTCCACGGCCACCGCCCCTGCCCCGTCGGTCGTTCACGACGCACGGCAGATCTCTCTGGCGGCACCGCAATCCGCGCCAGGGTGTGGCGTCGAAACGGTACGGGAGGCCGAATACGAGTGGCGGCATCCGGAGAGCAGGAGCCTGTTCGACGCCTATCTCGACGACAAGGGCGGTCTCTGGATGCTGGTCGAGGTCACAGAGGGGTCCCCCGTCCGAGGCAGAGACATCTTCATTCGGATCATGTCGCTGTTCGGGAGCCGCGTGAAGACGGTTGAAGGTAACCTCGTGGACTCCAACAAGGATTCCTTCGCCGCCGCGCTTGCCGCCGGAAAGACTCCTACAGAGGCGGCATGGGCGACCTGGACCGGAAAGATGGCGCGTGAGCACGGCTACACGAAGATTCTCCACGTCGATCAGGAGGTTTTTCCGGACAAGCCGGTGCGGATCACCTTCGGGAGGCCATAAGTGATCGTATGGGACGAGTGGCATCCGTTCCTTCGCCGGATCGTGAACGAGGGCGGCGACATCGGCGACGTGGCGCGTGCCATCAGAGATCACGGCGAAGGCCGGTACATCCAGGCGGGACGCGCGGCGCGAGAGGAGTTCGGCCTGCCCCTGCCCGACGTCCTGAAGATCATTGCCTGGGCCGAGGCGAAGGGTGGCGACGAGGGCCTGGCTGAACTTCGGGCGGAGATCCGCACTCCACTGAAGTGATCGCTGATACCTGTCTCCTCCGAGCGGACGTACGAGTTCGGACGGCCTGGGTGATGTGACCCGCTGATTCCGATCGCTGGGCGTCTGTGATGGTGAACCTCCCGAGCGGGAGTGCCTCTGGTTCGAGGCGCTCCCGCTCGGGCGCATCCCGCCCCGCCTTCCGCTCGCCCACTTCACCGGCGCCGGCGCCAGCTTCCACTACACCTGACCGCCTGCGGCTGGTAGAACCCTTGCGTGGACGCAACGAAGCTCCGACGGGCCATCGCCCGCACCCCCCTCGCCCCCGTCGCGGCCTTCCCCAAGCGCCTGGCCCGCGTCGTCCGCCACGACGCCAAGGTGCTGCGCACCTCGGCCCGCTGGCTGGTCACCTCACGGGAGCACCACAACTACACGTACGAGCTGACCAAGCTGAGCCGGCACCACCTCGCCTGGTTCGTCAGCGTGGTCTGCGACGTGCCCGTCAAGCAGGTCCGCGCGTACTTTGCCGAGATCGAGTCGGACGACGCGCTGCGCCGGCACATCGAGTCCGCCACCGCCGGCGCCGCCCGCCGGGGCCTGGCCGACCGGCAGGTCCGCTACGCCCGCCGCATCGGGTGGTACGCCATCGTGCGCGCCACGAAGCCGACGCACGTGGTCGAGACCGGCGTCGACAAGGGGCTCGGCAGTTGCGTGCTCGCCGCCGCGCTGTTGCGCAACGCCGCCGACGGGCAGCCCGGCCGGGTCACCTCGCTGGACATCAACCCGGAGGCCGGCTACCTCGCCCGCACCGCGCCCTGGTCGGAGGTGGTCGACCTGGTGATCGGGGACTCGATCGCCTCCATCGCCGCGCTGGACCGGCCGGTCGACCTCTTCCTGCACGACAGCGACCACAGCCGGGCCCACGAGAAGCGCGAGTTCGAGGCCGTCGAGACCAAGTTGGCGCCGGGCGCGATCCTGCTCACCGACAACGTCACCGCCACCAACGTCCTCGCCGAGCACGCCGAGCGCACCGGCCGGCGGTTCCTCGCCTACCGGGAGACCCCCGCCAACCACTGGTACCCGGGCGACGGCATCGGCGTCGCCTGGTGATCGCGGTCGTGCGGGCCGGGTCGGCGCGAGGTGCCGGAGGCCCTCGACCAGCCGGGGCACGCTGAACGGGCGTCCCACGCGACGACGCCGGCACGGGAGCAGGCGGGGGCGACGGCCGCGCGCGGGCCGTGGCAGGGTGGGCGGATGCGGTTGAGCGCCATCCACACGTACCCCGTCAAGGGTTGTCGCCGGCTCGACCACGACGTCGCGGGCGTCGAGCCGTGGGGCCTGGCCGGCGACCGGCGCTGGATGATCGTCGACGCGGACGGCGTCGGCGTCACCCAGCGGGAGACGACCCGCCTGGTCGGCCTGCACGCCACGCCCCACGACGGTGGCCTGCTGCTGCGCGCCGAGGGGCACGACGACCTGGCCGTGCCCGAGCCGGTCGGCGGCGAACCCGTCGCGGTGCGGACCTTCCGCAACCGCAAGCTGCCCGTCCCCGCGCTCCCCGCCGGGCCGGCGGCCGACGCCTGGATCGGCGCGCTGCTGGGCCGCGCCGTCCGGCTGGTCTGGCTCGCCCGACCGACCCGGCACATCCCGCCGGGGGACCGGGAGCACGACACCGGTGAGCAGGTCAGCTTCGCCGACGCCTACCCGCTGCTGCTGGCCACCGCCGCCTCGCTCGACGCGCTTAACGGGTGGCTCGCCGAGGCCGGCGAGGAGCCCGTGCCGATGGCGCGGTTCCGCCCCAACCTGGTGGTGGAGGGCGCGTCGGCCTGGGCCGAGGACGACTGGGTCGGCCGCCGGCTGCGCATCGGCGCCGCCCGCTTCCGCGCCGCCGGGCCGTGCGACCGCTGCGTGGTCACCACCACCGACCAGGAGACGGGGGTACGCGGGAAGGAGCCGTTGCGCACCCTCGCCCGGCACCGCAAGGTCCGGCAGAAGCTCCTGTTCGGACTCCACCTCGTTCCCGCGGCCCCGGGCAGCGTCGCGCTCGGCGACGAGCTGGTGGTGGAGGACTGACCGGCGGCCCGGCGGCTCGCTTCGCGCGCCGGCGGGCGGACCCTCGCGCGTGGCGGCCCTCGGCGCGGCGCGGCGGCCCGGCGGACTTGTCCGCCCCGGCGGCGGTACGGCAGCATCGACCGGCGTGACCGACGGTACCGCTCCCACGGCAGACCTGCGCGCCCCCGGACGCCGCCGCGCGCCACGCTCCCGGGCTCCCCGCCGGCTCGCCGTCGGCGGTGTCGCGGTGCTCGCGGCGGTGCTCGGCCTCAGCCTGGCCCTGCGCTCCGGGCCCACCCCCGCCTGCGCCGCGCCGCCGGCCCTCGCCGCGCCGCCCGCCGCCGGCGTCGTCCACAAGGGACAGGCCACCTTCTACGACTCGGAGGGCGCCGGCGGGAACTGCTCCTACCCGGCCGCGCCCGCGAACCGGCTCTACGTCGCGTTGGGCCCCGACGCGTACGCGGCTGGCGCGGCCTGCGGCGGCTACCTCGACGTGACCGGCCCGCAGGGCAACTCGTCATGGACCAGTGCCCGGAGTGCGCCGACGGGCACCTCGACCTCTCCCGGGAGGCGTTCGCCCGGATCGCCAACCCCGCGGAGGGGGTCGTGCGGGTCAGCTACCGCGCGGTGGTCGACCCGCCGCTGACCGGCCCGCTCACCTTCCGGATGAAGGAGGGCTCGTCGCGGTGGTGGTTCGCCGTCCTGGTCGCCGGCCACGGCAACCCGCTGCGCGCCGTCGAGGTGCGGCCGGTAGGCGCCGGTGGCTGGCGCTCGGCGGCGCGAGAGGACTACAACTACTGGCTCGTCCCGTCCGGCGCCGGGCCCGGCCCGTACGAGATCCGGGTCACCGACACCCGGGGTCACCGGGTCACCGCCACCGGCGTCCGGATGGCGCCGGGGCAGGTTCAACGCGGCACGGTCCGGATGTACGGCCGGGGTGGCGCCGCCGCGACCCGCCCACCGTCGCCCACGCGGCCCCCCTCGGCCCGGCCCGATCCGACCGCCACGGCCCCGGCGACCCCGTCGGCGATGCGGTCCCCCGGCCGGCCGGTGGCGGAGGCTGCGGTCGAGCCTTCCGCGCTCGCGTCCACGTCGCCGCGCGCCTGCGGGGGCTGAGGGCGGGCCCGGCTCAGCGCGCGGGTGCCGGCGGGGCGGTCAGGTCCAGCCACATGAGGATCTCGTCGCGGTCGTCGCCGGGGGCGACCCGCAGCGCGCCGGGCAGCCGCCCGATCTCCCGGTAACCGAGCCCCCGGTAGAACCGGTCGAGCCCCAGCCCGTCCCGGACGGTCACGTGCAGCGCCTCCCAGCGCATCCCGCGGCCGAGGCGCTCGGCCTCGCGCATCAGCGCGGCGCCGTACCCGTTGCCCTGGGTGTCCGGGTGGACCATCACCCGCTTCAGCACGCACCAGTGCGCCTTCAGGTCGAACCGGTTGTCGCAGAAGATCAGCGCGGCGACGGGCCGCTCACCCGAGTACCCCACGAGGAGGCGGTCCGGGCCCTCCGCGATGCCGGCGAAGGTGGGATCCGCCGTGTGCCGTACGTCGGCGACGGTGACCGGCGGCACGAAGCCGACCGCCCCGCCGGCGTTGGTGACGTCGACCCAGAGGGCGACGATCCGTTCCCGCAACTCGGGGGTCAGCTCGGGATCGAGGACGAAGCGCAGGCTCACCCGGTAATCCTGACCGCGCGGGCCCCGCGCCGACCCGCGATCGTGACGCGCGCGACAGGGCGTTCGGTGCGGGAGGGGGGATTCGAACCCCCACGTCCTTTCGGACAATAGGACCTAAACCTACCGCGGCTGCCGTTACGCCACTCCCGCTGACCCGCTGAGTCTAGAGTGTCGCGCCGATCCGGTGGTGGGCTCGGTACCGGCGCGGGCGGCGACCTCAGTCCAGCCCGAGATCCCGGCGCAGCTTGGCGACGTGGCCGGTGGCCTTCACGTTGTAGAGCGCGCGCTCGATCTTGCCGTCCGCGTCGATGACGAAGGTCGAGCGGATCACGCCGGTCACCGTCCTGCCGTACGACTGCTTCTCGCCGTACGCGCCGTAGGCGGTCAGCACGGACCTGTCGGTGTCGGCGACCAGCGGGAAGGTGATGGCGTCGCGCTCGCGGAACTTCGTCAGCTTCTCCGGCTTGTCGGGCGAGATCCCGACGACCTCGTAGCCGGCGGCCTGGAGCGAGGCGAGCGAGTCGCGGAAGTCGCAGGCCTGCTTGGTGCAGCCGGGCGTCATGGCCGCCGGGTAGGCGTACAGCACGACCTTGCGGCCGCGCAGGTCGGTCAGCGAGAGCGTCTCGCCGGTGTCGGTGGGGAGGCTGAACTCGGGCGCGGGGTCACCGGGGGAGAGGCGGTCGGGCGCGGTCATGGCACGACCCTACCGCCGGCCCCGGCCGTCCCCGGACGGCACGCCGACCCCGACGGGAGCGCGTCCCGGCCGCCTCCGGGACGGCGCGCCGACCCGGCCGGGACGCCGCCCCGGCCGGCATGCCGGGTCGGGCGGCGGACGCGCAATCGGGCGTACGCCAGTTGCCAACTCTTGGCAACAGCCAAGCTCGGGAAATAGGCTGACGTCAACGGCCAGGCCTGGCCGGGCGACGCGTGGGAGGCCGCGTGGAGAACCTGGCGATGCACATCTCGAACGGGATCGTCGACGGTCCCGTCGCGGCGGTGTTCGCGGCGGTGGCGCTGCTCGCGATGACGTTCTGCGTCCTGCGCGGCAGGCGTGACCTGGACGACCGGTTGGCCCCGATGGCCGGGCTCGTCGCGGCCTTCATCTTCGCCGTGCAGATGCTCAACTTCCCGATCTTCACCGCCGGCGTCAGCGGTCACCTGCTCGGCGGGGCGCTCGCCGCGATGCTGGTGGGGCCGTGGGTCGGCGCACTCTGCGTGGCCGTGGTGCTGGTCGTGCAGGCGCTCGTCTTCGGCGACGGCGGCGTGGCCATGCTCGGGCTCAACATCACCAACATGGCCGTGCTCGGCACCGCCGCGGCGTACCTGCTGATCGCGCTGCTGCTCCGGGTGCTGCCGCGCACCCCGGCCGGCCTGGGCGTGACCGCCTTCGTCTCCGCGCTGGTCAGCGTGGTGGTCGCGTCGATGGGCTTCGTGCTCCAGTACCAGCTCGGCGGCACCACCGACCTCGGCGGCAACCTGGGCGGTCTGGCCGGCACGATGGCCGGCGTGCACCTGCTGATCGGCATCGGCGAGGGCCTGATCACCGCGACCACGGTGGTCACCGTCGCGAAGGTACGGCCCGATCTCGTCTACGCGCTGCGCGGGCTGCGCGCGGCGTCCACGCCCGCCGTCCCGGCCGTCGGAGGTGTCCGGTGAGGAAGCGCTCCTGGGGATTCGTCGTCGGCGGGCTGCTGGTGGCCCTGCTCCTCGCCGGGGTGGTCAGCAACTTCGCCTCGTCCCACCCCGACGGGCTGGACTCGTCGCTGCGCGAGGGCTGCACCTTCGACGCCGACGACAACATCACCGGCGGCAACTGCCCCGCCCAGCGGGAGCGCGAACACGAGGTCGGCGGGCCGCTGGCCGACTACGGGGTGGCGGGGATCGACAACGAGTTCCTCTCCACCGGCCTGTCCGGCGTCCTCGGCGTGCTGCTCACCTTCGCGGTGGCCGGCGGGGCGTTCTGGCTGGTCCGCCGCCGCGGCCCCCGGGACGAGGACGCGGCTGGGGGCGCCCGCACCCCCGTCGGGGCGTCGGGTCGGGAGTAGCGACCGGATGGGCGCCGGGCACGCGCACGTGCTGTACCGGGACGCCGCGTCACCGGTGCACCGGCTCCCGCCCGAGGTCAAGATCGCGGCGATGGTGGCGTTCACCCTCGCCGTGGTCGGCACCCCGCGCGAGGCGTTCTGGGCCTTCGGCGCGTACGCCCTGCTGGTCGAGGTGGTGGCGGCGCTGGCCCGGGTCGGGCCCGGCTGGCTGCTGCGCCGGTCGCTGATCGAGCTGCCGTTCGTGCTGTTCGCGGTGGCGCTGCCGTTCCTCGGCGCCGGTGAGCGGGCCGACGTGCTCGGCCTGAGCCTGTCGGTCGACGGGCTGCTCGGGGCGTGGAACATCGTCGCCAAGGGCACCCTGGGCGTGCTCGCCTCGCTGCTGCTCGCCGCGACGACCACGACCCGGGACCTGATCGTCGGCCTGGACCGGCTGCGCTGCCCGCAGATCCTCACCCAGATCGCCACGTTCATGCTGCGCTACCTGGACGTGCTGGTGGGCGAGGCCCGCCGGATGCGGGTGGCGCGGATGTCCCGGGGCGACGATCCGCGCTTCCTGTGGCAGTTGCGCGGCTTCGCGACCGGCGTCGGCGCGCTCTTCCTGCGCGCGTTCGAACGCGGCGAGCGGGTCTACCTGGCGATGCTGTCGCGCGGCTACACCGGGCGGATGCCGGCGGTGTGGCAGGGCGCGGGCGCGGCGACCGCCGGGCAGTGGCTGGTCGCGGCCACCGTGCCGGTCCTGGCGGCCGGCATCGCCGCCACGGCCGTCGTGCTGACATGATCGGTGCCGTGCAGACCGCCCTCTCCCTGGACGTTCGTGGTGTCCGCTACGCGTACCCGGACGGGCACGTCGCCCTGCACGGGGTGGACCTGACCGTGCCGCGCGGCGACCGGGTGGCGCTGCTCGGCCCCAACGGCGCCGGGAAGACCACGCTGGTGCTGCACCTCAACGGCATCCTCACCCCGGCTGAGGGGAGCGTGAGCGTCGGCGGGCTGACCGTCAGCCAGGACCGGGCCACGCTCGCCGAGGTACGCCGCCGGGTGGGCATCGTCTTCCAGGATCCGGACGACCAGCTCTTCCTGCCCACGGTCGCCGAGGACGTGGCGTTCGGGCCGGCCAACCTGGGCCTGCGCGGGGCGGAGCTGTCCGCCCGGGTGGACGAGGCCCTCGCCGCGGTCGGGATGGGCGAGCACCGGGACCGCGCGCCGCACCACCTCTCCTTCGGGCAGCGGCGCCGCGTGGCGGTGGCCACCGTGCTCGCCATGCACCCGGAGATCCTGGTCCTCGACGAACCGTCGTCCAACCTCGACCCGGCGGCCCGCCGCGAGCTGGCCGGGATCCTGCGCGCCCTGCCGGTGACGCTGCTGATGGTCACCCACGACCTGCCGTACGCCCTGGAGCTCTGCGACCGCTCGGTCATCCTGGACGCCGGCCGCGTCGTCGCCGACGCCCCCACGGCCGACCTCCTGGCGGACGCCGACCGCCTCGCTAGCCACCGCCTCGAACTCCCCCGAGGCTTCACCCCCACCCCCCGCTGACGCCCCCGCACCCCCGCGCCCCACCCCGAGGCGTCGATCATGCACTCATGGTGCCCGATCCGACCTCTTCTGCTCCGGTTCGTCCCCCGCCACAACTCCATGATCGACGCGCGGGGCGGGGGTGGAGGGCGGGGTGGGGGGAGTGGGGGTGGGAGGGGGAGAGGGGGTGGGGCGGGCGGCGTGGAGGCGGAGGGCGCCGGCTGCCGTGGCGCCCGCGCCGGCGACGAGGATCAGGGCGACCAGGATCCGGGCCGTCGTCGCCGGCCAGGGCACGGGGGCGACGGCGCGGGCGAAGACGGCGGCGTTGGCCACCCCGGCGAAGAGCGCCAGGCAGGCCCCGGCCAGCGCCAGCGCGAAGTCGGCGGCCGGCCGGCGGGCCAGCGCGAAGACGCCCGCGGCGACGGCGCCGAGCCCGGTCAGCAGCGCCCAGACCTGCCCGCCGAGCAGGCCGGTCAGCACCCCGCCCACGCCCCGCGCACCGGCGTCCACCTCCCGGCCCACGGTGAACACCACCGCGGCCACCCCGCCGACGACCAGCAGCACGCCGAGCCCGGCGAGCGCCCGCGCGCCCGGCCCGGAGCGGGCCGGCAACAGCCCGAGAGCCCCCACGGCCAGCAGCCCGACCGTGGCGACCACCCACCAGACGTACGCGTCCGGCGGCGGCACCCAGTCGAGGGTGCCGCGGATCTCCCCCGTCCCGGTGTCGGTGCGCAGCGGCACCGTCCAGTCCCGCACCCGGTGCTCCCGGTGCGGGGCGGCGCGCACCTGCGGCGGCGGTGCCGACTCCCGCCAGAGTGCCCGCTGGTCGTGCCAGCGCGCCGTGGCGGAGTCGTCGACGCGTCGCCAGTCCGGTGCGGCGGCGGGGTTCGCCTCGGCGGGCAGCCGCGTGTCCCCGGCGATGGTCCGGTTCAGGTACGTCGCGGGAGAGCGGACGTTCTCGTACACGCCGTCGGGGCCGACCCGCAGGTAGGGCTCGCCGGAGTAGCCGAGCACCTCGACGGCGCGGTCGCCGGTGTTGGTCAGCTCCAGCCGCGCGCCCGCCTCGATCACCCGTACGCTCAGTCCGGGGCGGGCCGGGGCGACGGCGGTCACCTCGGTGCGGTAGTCGGTGCCGTCGGGCGCGTCCGCGCCGTGCGCGGCGGCCGGGGCGGCGAACGCGGCCGTCGCCGTCAGCGTGCCGGCGAGCACCAGGCCGGCGCGGGTCACCAGGTCGCGGATCACCTGCCGGCCGCCTCCACCGCCGACTTGATCCCCTCCGGGCTGCGGTCGGCGATCTGCTCGCCGTCGACCAGGATCGTCGGGGTGCTGGTGATGTTGGCCTTGCTGGCCTCCTGCGTCACGTGCTCGGTCCACGGCTTGAAGGTGCCCGCCCGCAGGCAGGAGGCGAAGCCGTCCCGGTCGATGCCGGTGCCCGCCGCGATGTCGGCCAGCTCACCGTCGCTGAGCCCCGCGCCGCCCTCCGGCGGCTGCCGGTCGAACAGCGCCTTGGCGTACTCCCGGTAGCGGCCGCCCTCCGCCGCGCAGCCGGAGGCGGCCGAGGAGCGGGTCGAGTACTGGGTGCTGGAGAAGCGGTTCAGGTACGCGACCGGGTGGTAGACGACACGCACCTTGCCCTCGCTGATGAGCTGGTCGATGGTCGGGCCGCTGGCCTGCTCGAACTGCTTGCAGGCCGGGCAGAGGAAGTCCTCGTAGATGTCGATGGTGACCGGGCCCGAGCCGGCGACGACCCCGGTGCCGTCCTCGGTCGAGCCGGTCGGCGCGGTGAAGTCGTCGGAGCGCTGGCTGGAGTAGACGCTCCAGCCGATCAGGCCGGCGACGACTAGGACGGCCACGGCGGCCACGGAGACCCAGAGTGTCCGCTTGCGCCGCCGCTCCCGGGCCAGCTGCTCGCGGACCATCCGGGCGGAGCCCTTCTGCCCCTTGCGACTACTCATCCTCGTCCTCCACGGATGCGTCCCCCGCCAGCCAGCCGTCCACCGAGACGGGGGTGCGGGGCCAGATCAGCAGGAACCCGGCCAGCGCCAGGAATCCCAGGTCCCGGAGGATCTCCGGGAGGTAGCTCGGGGTCTGGCCCTCGGCGAGCTCCCCGCCGGCGCCGAAGCAGCCGCAGTCGATGGCGAGGCCCCGGCTCCAGGCCGAGACGATGCCGACGATGAAGACCACCAGCAGCGCCGCGGACACCCCGGCGGAGAGCCGGGTGGCCAGGCCGAGGAGCAGCAGCAGGCCCAGCGCCAGCTCGACGAAGGGCAGCGCCGCGCCGATCACCGTGGCGAGGTCGTACGGCATGACCTGGTACGCGTTGACGGCGCGGCCGGAGGCGGCCAGGTCACCGACCTTGCTGCCGCCGGCGACGAGCCACACGGCGGCCAGGCCCAGCCGGACGGCGACGCCGAGCCAGGGGCGGACGGCGGGCCAGCGGGCGACCCGGGTGTGCGGTGCGGTCACGATCATTGGTCGTCCCGTCCCCGGCGGAAGTTCCCGGTCATCCGGCGAGGGCGTCGCCGACCGCCTCGACGAGGTCGTTGCGGGCCCGGGCCACCCGCGAGCGGATGGTGCCCACGGGCACCCCCTCCACGGCGGCGGCCTCGGCGTACGACAGGCCGAGCAGTTGGGTGAGCACGAACGCCGCGCGGCGCTCCGCGGGCAGCCGGCGGACCAGGTCGGCGGCGCCGAGCTGGCCGGCGGGGTCCGGGTGCGGCCGGTCGGTCCAGGCGTCGGCGGCGAGCCGCTCGCCGAGCCGGCGGCGACGCACGACCGTGCGCAGGTGGTCGGCGCAGGCCCGGCGGGCGATGCCCAGCAGCCAGGTGCGCGCGCTGGAGCGACCCTCGAATGCCGGCAGCGCCCGGAACGCCCGCAGGTAGGTGTCCTGGGTCAGGTCGTCGGCGCTGTCCGGATCGACAAGCGCGGCGGTGAAGCGCCACACCTCGGCCTGGGTCA
Organism: Micromonospora sp. NBC_01740; assembly: GCF_035920365.1. NCBI lineage: Bacteria > Bacillati > Actinomycetota > Actinomycetes > Micromonosporales > Micromonosporaceae > Micromonospora > Micromonospora sp. NBC_01740. Next base: position 2,767,287 of record NZ_CP109150.1, read on the forward strand.
GCCGGACGAAGGCGGCCTGGGCGACGGGGTCCCCGTCACGGGCGGCCAGCGCCCACTCGGTCGCCGACTCCCGCGCAGCGACGCCCGCGTCACCGGTCGGACTGGCGGCGGAGGTATCGCGCGGGGCGGGGATCACGACAGTCCAGGTTACGCGGCGGGGCCGGGCCGGGGAGGGTCCTTCGACCCTTCCATGGCCTGCGCCACCCTGGGAACTAAACCGGTGCGTCGCACGACTATCCCCACATGACATGCGACGACGTACGCGCGGCGTTGTCGGCGCGGCTGGACGGCGAGGACCCGCTGGCGGCGCCGGCGGTGCTGGACGCGCACGCGGAGAGCTGCCCCGGCTGCCGGGCCTGGCTGACCCACGCCGAGCAGGTCACCCGGCTGGTCCGGGTGCAGGCCGTGGCGGTGCCCGACCTGACCGCGTCGGTGCTGGCGGCGGTCGCCGCCGATTCGCTGGCGGCCGGACGCACCCGGGCGGCGGCCAGGGCGGCCCGCCGTCAGGTGCTGCGGGTGGCGGTCGCGGTGGCCGCGGTCGCCCAACTGGCGATCGCCCTGCCCGTCCTGCTGGCCGGGCTGGGCGTGACCGTCGATCCGCACACCAGCCGCGAGATGGCCTCCTTCGACGTGGCGCTGGCCGTCGGCTTCGCGCTGGCCGCGTGGCGACCCGAGCGCGCCCGGGCGTTCGTGCCGGTGGCGCTGGTGCTGGCGGTCTGCCTGGCCGGCACCAGCGCGGTGGACATCGCCAACTCGACGACCGCGCTGGTGCACGAGGTCGGGCACCTGGCCGCCGTGGTGCAGGCGGGGCTGCTGTGGGCGCTGGGACGGGTCAGCGACGAGCCGGACCGCCGGCCGTCGACCGCACTCCTGGCCCGTCATGGCTGACGCCGCCCCGGGCGGGCCGGCCCGGCCGGTACCGGCGGCGCGGGGCATGGTCGGAGTCGCGCCGGGCCGGTCGGGTTCGAGAGCATTGCCGGCATGAGTGTCGCCAACCGCCGCCCGATCGCCCGGCTGCTCGCCGTCGCCGGCCTGCTGGTCACCGTCGTCGCCCTGCTGATCGCCCCCGCCGGCCCCGCCAGCGCCCACGCGGTGCTGGTGAGCAGCAGCCCCATCGCCTCGGCCGTGGTGTCGAACGCGCCGGCGGAGGTCGTACTCACGTTCAGCGAGTCCGTCCGCAAGGTGTCCGGCAAGATCCGGGTGATCGCACCGGACGGCTCCCGCGCCGACCGCGGCGAACCGACCTTCGAGGGCACCGTGGTCACCGTGCCGGTCGACCCCGCCGGGGCGCGCGGCACCTACCTGGTCAGCTACCGGGTCATCTCCTCCGACAGCCACCCCGTCTCGGGCGCGTTCACCTACTCCGTCGGCGCGCCCTCGACGCCCCCGGTCGACAGCGGGGACGACAGCCGGGCCGACCCGGTCGTCGGCAACGCGGTCAAGGTCGCCAAGTACGCCGGCTACGCCGGCCTGCTGCTGCTCGTCGGACCGACGCTGGTGCTCGCCGCCCTCTGGCCCCGGCGGCTGCCCCGGCGCGGACCGGCCCGCCTGGCCTGGGCCGGTCTCGGCCTGCTGGCGGTCTCCACGGTGGCGAACCTCCTGCTCCAGGTGCCCTACACCGCCGGCGGCGGCGTGTTCGACGTCACCGGCGAGGGGCTGAGCGACGTGCTGGGCAGCTCCTTCGGCGCCGCGCACCTGGTCCGGCTGGGCCTGTTGGCCGCGGCGGCGTTCCTGCTCCGACCCCTGATGGCGGGGCCGGTCGAGCGGAGCGATCTGGTCATCCTCGGCGTACTCGGGGCGGCGGCGCTGGTGACCTGGCCGCTGGCCGGGCACCCGGCGGCCTCGCCCGCCCCGGCGGTCTCCGTGGTCGTCGACGCCGTCCACCTGGGCGGCATGGCGGTCTGGATGGGCGGGCTGGTGATGCTCGCCGTCTTCCTGCTGACCCGGGCCGACGAGCGGGAGCTGGGCGCGATCCTGCCGATCTGGTCGCGCTGGGCGGCGCTGGCCGTCTCGGCGCTGCTGCTCGCCGGCACCGTCCAGGCGCTGATCGAGGTGGCCACCCCCCGCGCGCTTGTCGACACCACCTACGGCCGGCTGGTGCTGGGCAAGATCGGGCTCTTCGCGCTGGTGATCGCGGTGGCCGCGTACTCCCGGCAGTTGGTGCGCCGGCGCACCGCGGCCGGCCGGCCGACGTCGATGCGGCGGGCGGTCTGGGCGGAGTTGGCGATCACGGCGGTGGTCCTCGGCCTGTCCGCCGTCCTGGTGCAGACCACCCCGGCCCGCACCGCCGGCGCCGACGTGGCCGGTGCGCCGGGCCGCTTCTTCTCCACGACGCTGTCCAGCCCGAACTACGACCTCCAGATCGAGCTGGACCCGGCCGAGCGGGGCAACAACACCGTGCACTTCTACGCGTACACGAAGGACAACCGGCCCCAGCCGGTGGTGGAGTGGCGGGCCACGGTCGCCCTGCCGGCGGCGGGGATCGAAGCGATCCAGGTCCCGCTGCTGCCGCTGACCGACAACCACGCCACCGGCGAGATCAACTTCCCGGCTGCGGGGGAGTGGCAGTTGCGCATCACGGCCCGCACCTCGGACATCGACCAGGCCACGGTGACCACCACCGTGCCGATCAGGTAACAGGAAGGCTCGCACCATGATCCGTCACCGGCGTACCGCAAGCGCCGCCGCCGCCCTGGCGCTCGGCGCCGTCGCCACCGCCGTCCTCGGCTTCGCGGCGCCCGCCTCGGCCCACGTCACGGTCAACCCGCAGGAGGCCACCCAGGGCGGCTACAGCCGGTTCGCCTTCCGGGTGCCGAACGAGAGCGACACGGCCTCCACCACGAAGCTGGAGGTCGTGCTGCCGGAGAACGCGCCCATCGGCTCCGTGTCGACCATGCCGGTGCCCGGCTGGACGGTGGCGGTGGAGAAGCGCAAGGTGGACCCGCCGGTCGAGGTGCACGGCAGCCAGCTCAGCGAGGTCGTCTCCAAGCTCACCTGGACGGCCACCGGGAGCGCGGCGGTCAAGCCCGGCCAGTTCCAGGAGTTCCCGGTGTCGATGGGGCCGCTGCCGCAGGTCGAGACGATGGTCTTCAAGACCTTGCAGACCTACTCCGACGGCAACGTGCAGCGGTGGATCGAGGAGCCGCTCCCCGGCGGCGAGGAGCCGGAGAACCCCGCCCCGGTGCTCACCCTCACGGCGGCCTCGCCGTCGACCGCCCCCACCGGCGCCGCCGCGCCGCAGGCCGCCGGCGACGACGACGATGACGACGCCGGGAGCGACGACGTGGCCACCGGGCTCGCGGTCGCCGGCCTGGTCGCCGGCGTGGGTGGCCTGCTGCTGGGCGGGCTCGCGTTCTCGCGTACGCGGCGGGCGCCGACGTCGCAGGAGTGACCCGCCGTACCGCTCGCCGGCCCGTCGGATGATCCGGCGGGCCGGCTGCTTTCCCGGCCCCGTGCCGTGGATATCCGCTGCTGGCTCGCCCCACGTCGGTAAGGTCGGCCGGGTATCCGGCTACGGAGGGGGACGAGGCGAATGCGGATCGTGCGGGTGCTCGCCGCCATGCTGCTGCTGACGGTCGGGATCACGGCGCTGCTCGCCGGTGGGGCGCTCACGCTGCTCGCCCGGCAGGCCGACCCGGGTGGCGCCTTCAGCGCCCGGTTCGAGACCGTGCAGACCCCGGGTCACGCGATGGTCGTCCGGGACGTGGACGAGCTGCTGCGGACCGAGGCGCCGTTCACCCGCGCCGGGCAGGCCCGGCTCCGGCTGGACGCGCGGACGCCCGACGGCCCGGCCTTCGTCGGGCTGGCGCCCGCCGACGAGGTGCGGCGTTGGCTCGACCCGGTGCCGCATGCCGAGGTGCGCCGGGTGGCGCTGGCCCGGGGGCCGCTGCCGGTCCGGTTGCAGCCCGCCGGTCCCGCGCCGTCCGCCGGTCCCGCGCCGTCGGTCGCGCCGATCGGCCAGCCCTTCTGGGTACGCGAGGGGATCGGCGCGCTGGAGTGGACCCCGGCGGAACTGGCCGACCGGCGGCTGAGCCTGGTGGTGATGCGTCCCGACGGGCGGGCCGACCTGAGCCTGGAACTGCGCGCGGGGCTGCGCGCCGGCTGGACCGCCCCGGCGACTGCCGGACTGCTGGCCGGTGGGGTGCTGGCGGTGGCGCTGGCCCTGCTCCTGCTGCGCCCGGTGCGGCCCCGCGAGGTGGTCTTCGTGGTCGAGCCGGACCAGGTGCCGGTGCTCGCCGGCCGCCTCGGGGTGACCTCGCTCGCCGGCCTCGGCGCGCAGCCGACCCGGGACAGCGACCGGTCGCGCGTCGCCGGGCGTCAGCTCGCCTCGGTCGGCGCCGCTCCCACGGGATCCCGGCCGGCGATCGGGCCGGTGCCCGCCCGCCGCCCCGCGACGCTCGCCGACCTCGCGGGAGGCGACCCGGCGCTCCGGCCGCCCGAGGTGAACCTCACCCTGGCCTGGCCGCCCGCCGCCCCCGAGGAGACGGCCGACCCGGTCGCCGTAGCGGACCGCCCCCGCCCCGCCGCTCTCGCCGCCGCCGCTTCCGATGCCGGCACTCCCGGCGCCGCCAGAACCGGCGCCGGCGCTCCTGACGCCGCCGCCGCTTCAAACACCGGCGCTTCCGAGGCTGGCGCTTCCGAGGCTGGCGCTGCCGACGCCGGCCGGCAGTCGCCCGACGATCCGCGCTGAGCCGCGTCCGGCCCCTGCCCCGCGTCGGCACCCACGCGGGCACGGACGGCGAGCGGCCCTCCGCGCTGCCGACGCGGAGGGCCGCCCTCACCGGGGGATCGGTGCTACCCGAGAGACGTCTGAGGTAGTTACGACCAGATTAGCCATGAAGGGCGCTACTTGGGAAGACTGTCCATTTCCCGCGACCTGCGGCCCTCCCGCCGCACCGGGAGGGTCACCAGCAGCAGCAGGCTCAGCAGCACGTACGTGTTGCGCACCAGGAACTCGCCCGGCGAGTCCGTACGCACCGGGGCGATGCCCCAGTCGTGGAAGGTCACCACCCCGTACACGATGAGGGCGGAGGTGCCGACGGCGAGTGCCGCCAGCAGACGTCGCCGACCGGCGCCCTCGCCGGTCGTGGCGTCGGCGCTCAGCGCCGCGTCCGTCAGCACGACCACCGCCGGGATGAACCAGTAGATGTGGTGGGTCCAGGTGATGGGGCTGACCAGCGAGCCGACCAGTCCGGTCAGGGCGAGGCCGGTGAGCGTGTCCCCGGCGCGGGCGGCCCGCGCGGCGCGCCACAGCCCGTACCCGGCGATGGCCGCCACCAGCAGCAGCCAGAGCAACTGGTGGGGCTTCTCCGGTGCGGTGATGCGGCTGAGCAGGCCGAACAGCGACTGGTTGCCGGTGTAGTCGGTGCGGCCGACCCGGTCGGTCGCCCACAGCTCGTGGGTCCAGAACCGCCACGAGTCGCGCGGCGCGACCGCGGCGGCGAGCAGGGTCGCGGCGGCGGCCGTCGCGCTCGCCACCGCCGCCGCCCGCCACCGCCGGGTGGCCAGCAGGTAGACGATGAAGATGCCCGGGAAGAGCTTGAGCGCCGTCGCCAGCCCGACGCCCACGCCGGCCCACCGGCTCGCCCGGGGTACGGCGAAGAGCAGGTCCGCCAGGATCAGCACGACCAGCAGCATGTTGATCTGACCGAAGGTGATCGTCTCGCGGGTGCTCTCGACGGCCAGCACCAGCAGGACCGCCACGGTGAGGCTGAACACACGGGGCAGCCCGTGCCGGGCGATCACCGGCGCGAGCAGCCACCGGGTCGTGACCACCACCGCCAGTCCCGTCAGGACCGTGAAGATCGCCACGGTGGCGCCCAGCGGCAGCAGCGCGAACGGGCGCAGCAGCAGCGCGCTGAACGGTGGGTAGGTGAAGTAGAGCTCGCCCTGCACCCGGTCGGGCTGCACGTAGTCGTAGAGCGGGTTCCCGGCCGCCCACCAGTCCATCGCGCGCATGTAGATCTTCAGGTCGAAGAAGTCGTGCACCATGCCGGGCAGGTAGAGCGCCGGCAGCACGGCGGCCAGCGCCAGCAGGGTGACGAGCCGACGGACCGTACGGCCACCGGGATCGTCGTCGGTGACGGCGGGCGGTGCGGCGGGTTCGGCTGGCACGGAGGAAACCCTAGCGGTCACCGCGTGCCCCGGTGCGCGGGCGCGCGGCCGGGTGGGCTGCGCGTAGGCTGTCCCGGTGGCTGATCTTCTCGTCTGGATCGACTGTGAGATGACCGGGTTGGACCTCGGCAGGGACAAGCTGATCGAGGTCGCCGCGCTCGTCACGGATCCCGACCTCAACGTGCTCGGGGATGGCGTCGACGTGGTGATCCACGCCGACGAAGCGGCGCTGGAGGCGATGCCCGAGATCGTAACGACGATGCACGCCAAGTCGGGGCTGACCGAGGAGGTCCGGCGCTCGACGGTGACCCTCGCCGAGGCCGAGGACATGGTCCTGGACTACGTGTCCAGCCATGTGAAGGATCCGCGTACGGCACCGCTGTGCGGCAACTCGATCGCCACCGACCGGGGCTTCATCACCCGGGACATGCCCCGCCTCGACGCGCACCTGCACTACCGGATGATCGACGTCTCGTCGATCAAGGAGCTGTGCCGCCGCTGGTACCCGCGGGTGTACTTCGGCCAGCCCCAGAAGGGGCTCGCGCACCGGGCCCTGGCCGACATCCGGGAGAGCATCCGGGAGCTGGAGTACTACCGGCGGACCCTCTTCGTGCCCCTGCCCGGGCCGGACGTGGAGACCGCCAAGGCAATAGCAGCCGGACTCTGAGCCGCCGGGCACAACCCGCTCGGCGGAACCCGCTGGACGCGGCGGGCGGGGGTGGGGCTATTATTGGTCCGCACCCCGCCCGGGGCGATCGACCGGGCGTGGATCCATCGGGTGTGAACGGCATGGTGGCTGTAGCTCAGTTGGCAGAGCACCGGGTTGTGGTCCCGGTTGTCGTGGGTTCAATTCCCATCAGTCACCCGGTGACCGAAGGCCCCCTCCTCGCGGAGGGGGCCTTCGGCGTTTCCGGCTCAGGCGGTCGGGGTGGCCGTGGGCGCGCCGGTCTGCTCCGGGGTGGCCTCGGTCGGCGGCTCGTACGGCAGGGCGCTGCCCTTGACGTACTGCTCCCAGCTCATGTTCCAGTCGGTCCAGCCGTTGCCGTTCTGGAGCTTCCGTTCCGTGCCCTTGACGGTGATCGGGTCGCCGACGCGGGTGTTGGCGAACAGCCAGGCGCCGTTGGCCATCGAGACGTTCACGCAGCCGTGCGAGACGTTCACCCGGCCCTGCTGCCCCTCCGACCAGGGCGCGGCGTGGATGAACTCGCCGCCCCAGGTCAGCCGCTGGGCGTAGTCGATCTTGGTGCGGTAGCCCTCCTCGGGGCCCAGCTCCTCGAAGGTGTCAAAGACCGTCTTGCGCAGCTTCTCGATGACCACCATCGTGCCGCTGGAGGACGGGGTGCTCTTCTTGCCGAGGCTGACCGGGATGGTCTTGATCACGGAGCCGTCCTTCGTGACGGTCATCCGCTTGGTCTTGTTGTCCACCGTCATGACCACCGCCGGGCCGACCTTGATGCCGACGCTGAGGTCCGCCCGGCCGTACCAGCCGCCGCCCAGCGGCAGGCCGCCAGCCTGGACCCGGTAGGAGACCGTGCTGTTCGTCTTCCAGAACTCCTTCGGGCGGTAGCGGATCTCGGTCGGGCTGACCCAGTGCCAGATGCCCTCCTGCGCCGGTACGGAGGTGACCGTCATCCGGCTCTGCACGTCGTCGCGGTAGTCCTCCGGGACGGCCCGGCTGAACTTCACGATCAGCGGCATGCCGACGCCGACGACCTGGTCGTCACCCAGGAAGCTGCTGATCCGGACCTGCTTGCCGGGCTTCGCCATGGTGGTGAAGGTGCTGGTCGCCGTCGCCGGTCGGCCGTCGTCGCCGGTCGCGGTCACCGTCGCGGTGTACGTCTCGCCATACTTCAGCGCGCCGGCGGGCAGCCAACTCTTGCCGTCGGTTGCCAGCTCGCCCTCGACGGCCCCACCGGCGGAGTCCTTCAGCTCGACGCTGGTCTGCTCCGCCTCCGTCGCCGTGAAGGTGATGCCGGTGGACGCGGGTACGTCCTTCGCGTCGGCCTTGGGTTCGACGATGGTGGCCGCCGCCTTCGGCGCGGCGGGCTGGTCGTCGCCGTTCTGCCAGCCGCCCGAGGGCTTGCCCCCGCCGCCGTCGGTGCAGGCGGAGGCCAGCGCGAGCGTCACGGCGAGCACCGCCGCCGCGAATCCACGGCGTCGTCGACCCCGCCGGTCGTCCCCGTGCCGGATCAGCTGGTCCTGGACAGCTCGCATGATTCCCTCACAGTCGTGGTCCCCGGTTGCCCATCGTCCCTCACTGACGCACCGGGGCAGGTACCCGTTCCGCAAGGTGAACCGAAACACGCGGTACGAGATGTCCGAATGTTGATAAGATCCGAGGCTTTACCGAGGCTCGCTCGCCTCTCCCGGCCCGCCGTAGTACGTGCCGGCAGCGGGCTCCCGGGGCGTCGCCGGCGTCGCGGGCCCGGAACGGCGGCGCGGCAGGGCCACGAAGACGGCGACCGGCCCGCGGGTGCGGGCCGGTCGCCGGATCGTCGGTGGGCGTGCCTCAGAAGGCCGATCCCTCGCCGGCCTCCGGCACCGGCACCGCGCTGCCCTTGACGAACTCGGACCAGCTCTGGCTCCACGCCGTCCAGCCGTTGCCCGGCGTCAGCTTGCGCTCGGTGCCCTTGATGGTGATCGGGTCGCCCACCTTGGTCTTCCCGAACAGCCAGCGGGCGTTCGCCATGGAGACGTTGACGCAGCCGTGCGAGACGTTCTGCCGGCCCTGCACGTGCTCCGACCAGGGCGCCGCGTGGATGTACTCGCCGCCCCAGGTGAGCCGCTGGGCGAAGTCGATCTCCGTCACGTAGCGGTTCGCCGGGTCCGGATCGTCGCGGGTGTCGAAGACCGTGGACTCCTTCTTCTCCATCACGACCATCGTGCCGCTGGAGGAGGGGGTCTTCTTCTTGCCCAGGCTCACCGGCAGGGTGCGGACCACCTGGCCGTCCTCGTACACCGTCATCTTCTTGGTGGCGTTGTCCACCTGCATCTCGAACGCCCGGCCGATCTTGGCGGTCGCCGCACGGTCGACGTTGCCGTAGCGGCCGTTGCTCAGCGGGATGCCGGCCAGTGCGATCCGGACGGTGAGCGTGGTGCCGGCCTTCCAGTACTCCGGCGCGCGGTAGTAGGCCTGGGTGCCGTTCTCCACCCAGTGCCAGGCGCCCGGCTGCGGCGGATCGGTCTGCACGAACATGCGCTTCTGCACCGCCGCCCGGTCCTTCTTCGGGATCCCCGGGTGGAACTCGGTGACCACCGGCATCGCCACGCCGTAGGTCTTGTCGTCGAAGAGGTAGAGGCCGGAGCTGATCACCGACTTGGGCTTCGCCATCGTCGTGAAGGTGCTCTTGCCCTGGCTGGTCGTCCCGTCGGAGCCGGTGGCGGTGACCGTGGCCGTGTAACGGGTGCCGTACTTCAGCGGCTTCGACGGCACCCAGGACGAGCCGTCGGCGCGCAGGCGCCCCTCGACCTGGCCGCCGTTGGCGGCGGCCAGCGTGACGCTGGACACCTTCCCGCCGCCGGGCACCTCAGCGCTGATCTCGGAGCTGACCGGCCGGTTCTTCCCCCCGTCGGCCGGGCTGACCGTCAGCGGCGGACCGCTCGGCGCGGCCGGGGTGCCGGGCTCGGCCGCCGTGCCCGTCGCACCAGGTGTGGCGGACGTGGCCGGCGCGGTGCCGCCGACGAACTCCGCCTGCTTCTTCTGCTCCGCGCCGCAGCCCGTCAGAGCCAGCGACGCCACCAGGCCGAGGGCGCCCACCATCGCCCCGGCCCGCGCGAACATGCCCATCCCCACCTCTGTTCTCGCGTACCTGGCGCACATCGTGCCGCATGGTCGCCGCTTGTCCGCCCCCTGTCCTCGTCCGCCCGGCCGTTTCGTCCACGATTGCCCGGTAAGCTCGGCCGAAGGGGGGAGCCGGGGATCGGATTGGAACCCCCCTCGGGAGGCATGCTAATCTTCTCCCCGTTGCCAACGAGCGCCGCTAGCTCAACTGGCAGAGCAGCGGACTCTTAATCCGCGGGTTCGGGGTTCGAGTCCCTGGCGGCGCACCAGCAATAAGGGCTCTGGCCTGGTGGTTCACACCGGGCCGGGGCCTTTTTCGTGTACGTCGGCGGTGGGTGGTCGCTCGGTGGGTGCTCTGGAGCCGTTGGACGGTTCCGGTAAGCCATGGACGCGGTGCCGTGATCGTGGACACAAGCTAGCCAGCCGGTGGGGCGGTGCGCGTTGCCGGCAGCCGGGATGCCGGCCGAGACATGGGCCGTCCGCGGGTTTCCATGGCCGATATTTGGCTCTGGCCCCTTCCAGGGCGTGGCGTCCAATGGACCCTGCGGGAGGATCCACGCCGTGGATGTTCCCGAGCTTCTTCGTCGGGCTGCCCGTCACGTGCCCGCGGTTGGGACGGGTGCGGCCGGCACGACGGTGGCCGATGCCGACGAGTACCTCGACCACGACGAGTGGGAGGTCGCGCTGGGCATTCTCGTGGAACTGGGCGACGCGTACCGCTCCGAGACCGCCTTCTGGGATCTGCTCGCGGAGGCAGCGAGGATGATGTGGCAGTCCCGGACCGAGCGGTGGTGCCACTGGCGCCGCTTTGAGGTCGTTCACGGGGTGATACGCGCGGACCTTCAGCTCGTGGATCCGGACGTTGCCGGCGGCAGGCGGACGCCCATTCCTGGCGACGGGCGCCTCCGTCCGTTGTGGGACATCGGCGATGTGACGGCGGCGGGCGACCCGGACCTCTACGTCGCGCGGCTGTGGGTCGAGGCGCAGCCGGATCTTCAGCCCGGCGGGAGAGCAGTGGTCCGCCTGGCTCCGCTGAGCCCGCAGCGATGGCGACGTCTGGTGCCCGGCGACGTGATCACGATGCACGAACAGATGCCGGTGGTCGGGATCGCGAGCATCGTCGAGTCGGTCCTCCCCGTTGGCGATGATCGCGAGGCGTGACGAAGGGTGACGCGGGCGAGTTCGGCATGTCTCCGTGTCGACCTGATCGCGGGCGGGTTGCGGCGCCCCGGAGGCGGTGGCGGATCCTGTCGTTCCTGGCGCAGGACGGTACGGCGTCGACACTGGATGTGGCCCTGGTCTGCGACGTGTCGCGGCTGACGGCCCACCGGGACCTGACCTGGCTGCACGGTTTGGGGTTGGTGCGTCGCGAAGCTCGGCGGAGGACCGCACCCACACCTGGTCCGACTGATACGTCACCGGGCGGTCGCGACCCGCTACGACAAGCTCTCCGTCCGATTCGAGGCGGTCGTGCACATCGCGGCGATCAACGAATGGCTGTGACCAGCATGGGATCCTCGAACCCCAGCACCGGCTCACCAAGGGACAGCAGCATGGCCGCCGACTACTACGACGCCGATACCGAGAACGGCGACCACATCGCCGACCCGTCCGAGGACGCCCTGTACATGTTGCTGCAAGACCTCGACCAGCCCGACAACACCTTCGTCACCATCAACCCCGCCGACGACAGTGACTGGTACGCCTCGGTCTCCCTGCTCGATGACGGCAGCTACGAGGTCGAACGCCGCGACCCAAGCCACCACCAGCACGAACACACCACAGGAACCAACATCTCCGCGATCGCTAAAGACCTGACGATCTGGCTGGCCGACCGTGACTACCCCGGACGGCCCACCAGCCGATCCTGACCTCTAGAACACGCCCTAGGAGTCGCAGATGATCGACGGCATGGACCTCGAGGAGTTCGACCAGCACGTTCAATCACTGCGCACCCGGGCGGCCAGGTCCGGCTTCGAGGAAATCGAAGACTTCAAGGTGATCGAAGGGCTGACCGCATCGGCGGAGGACATCACCGAGGCGGAGCGAGCGCTGAGCGCGACTCTGCCCAAGCAGTACAAGGCATTCATGATGCGCTACGGCGGCGGGCAGTTCGGATTCCTCGACCTGCTGCCCGTACCCACAGCAGCGTCCGCGCACCACGTCGACGACGTCGTCTCCATCAGCCAAGCCGAGTTCCCGGACGGGTCCTTCGTCGCAGTGGCACCCGTCGGCACAGGCGACTACTGGTGCTTCCCCGTCCTCGGCGGCCGGTGCAGCGACGAGGTGTGGTTCCACTACCACGACACCGACGACCCAACACTCGAGGCACCAGACTTCCTGGAGTTCGTAGCACGGCGCGGTATTCGACCCTGACCCAGGCAGGCACCACACTCCGGGCCGACGACATCACGCAGATCCGCGCGGTGCTTCACGAGCGCCGCGGCTTTGTCCTCTATCGAGGTAGACGCCGCCGCGTCCGATCGTGGTCACCGGGGTTCCTCAGTACCGGCTGGGAGAAGCTCGTCGGTAATCGTCGGGCCTGTCGTGACACAAGCCAGGGTGAGAGTCGCCGAGGCAATGGGGGTTCGGGTGGGTCCACCGAAGAAGAGGGACGAGGGCTGGTTTACCGGCCTCTACGTCGCCGAGTACGCGAACGTGGTGAGGTATGGCCTGCGTCGACTCGCGGACTCCGACGCGTCGGCGGAGCTCGCCCAGGAGGTCTTTGTCGTCGCCTGGCGTCGTCGTAACGAGGTGCCGGATCGCGGCCTGCCCTGGCTGTACGGGGTGGCTCGGCGGCTTCTTGCGAACCACTGGCGGTCGCGGCGCGGCGCCCCCGATGTCCTGCCCATCGCTGGTGCCGACCTGGCACGGGTCGCCAGCTCGTCGGGTGCGGACACCACCGTCGGGGTCGCCGATGTCCGGGCCGCGCTGGCCATCCTCAGCGAGCTCGATCAGGAAATTCTCCGGTTGATCGGCTGGGAGGAGTTGACGGTGTCCGAGGCGGCCCAGGTTCTGGGCTGTACTCGGGCGACTGCGGCGGTGCGCCTGCATCGCGCCCGCCGCCGCCTCGCCGAAGCGATGTCGGGCCGGCCCGCTCAGTCCCGGCGCTGCCCCGTGTTGGCGACTACGCGAGAGGAACTGTGATGTTCGGAGCAGAGCGCACCCGTACCCTCCTCGGCCCGGTCGACCCGGCCCGGACCGCCGCCGTCGCGCCGCCGCTGGTCTCGGCAGACGAGCTGATCGACCGCGCTGGCACCACCGAGATGGTCGCCGGGCGTCGTCGCGTACGCCCGACCCGCCGGCTGGTTCTGACGGCGGGGACGCTGGCGGTCGCGGTCGGTGCCGTGGCCGTTCTCCAGCCGTTCGACAGGCCCTCACCGGACGTTCCGGGCGGGCCCGGGAGCACAGCGGGATCGGTGCTCGTACCGGTCTCGTACCAGTTCGATACGGACCCGCCGGAGGCTGGCCCGCAGCTGCGCGCGCTCGCGGGCAAGATCAAGGATGCGGAGTACGACCACCTCGGCGGGCGCTACATGTACCACCACACGAAGGTGTGGGGCGATCCGGTGATGACCTCCGCCGACGGCCGTCACCGGGTTGCCTTCGCTGGCGAGACGAAGGTCTGGCAGGCCGCCGACGGGACCGGCAGCCAGATCAACACGCAGTTGGAGCCGCAGTACCCCGACCAGGAGTCCCGCGACTACTGGCAACGCAACCTGGGCTCGCGTCCCGCAGTTGGCGCCACGGCGGCTCCGGCCATGATCCCGCTGCCGCCCATGGAACTCACGCCACCGTCGGCCGACCCGTCGCGGCTGCGCGAACTGCTGAAGGTCGAGCACGGGCCGGGCGCCGCGAGCAAAGAAGTCAGCACTCTCTATGCGCAGTTCGTCATACCGCGTGCGGCCCGAGCGGAGATCCTGCGGGTCCTCGCCGACGTGCCCGGCATCCGATGGCGGGGACAGGTGACCGATCGCGCCGGTCGGGACGGGGTCGCCGTCACCTTCGACGACCGCGAACACCAAGCGCAGTCTCTGCTGATCTTCGACCCGAAGACGGGTGAGCTGCTCGCCCACGAGCGACTGACGCTGTCGCCCGTGCGGATCAGCGCGTACCAGGTGATCCTCGATACCGCCTGGACTGATCGAACGGGTTGAACGCCGAACTCCGGGGCCGCTCCTTCCGGGAGCGGCCCCGCCGCAATCTCGGGTGCCAGAGCTGTGGCTGGACAGGCCGCCCGCGCTCTTACTTCAAGTAGCCATCGTGCCGATGTGTGACGCATGATCGCCGAGTCGGGTCGAGCTTGTCGCGCACCTCTGAAGGATCAGCGCCGCACTGAAGGCCGGCACCCGGTCTGGTGCCTGGGCCGACCCGCCCTGGTGGATCGTTACTGTCACATGACGTGTAGGAAGGCCGCCCAGCCGTTCCCGATCTTGACGGGGTTGCCGAGGCCGGTTCCGTTGTGGGGGTAGTACCAGAGGTTTCCGTTGGCGTCGACTCCCAGGATGTCGGCGGCGCCGTCGCCGCTCCAGTCGGCGGCCATGACGTGCTTGAAGGTCGCCCAGCCGTATCCGATCTTGACGGGGTTGCCGAGGCCGGTTCCGTTGTGGGGGTAGTACCAGAGGTTTCCGTTGGCGTCGACTCCCAGGATGTCGGCGGCGCCGTCGCCGCTCCAGTCGGCGGCCATGACGTGCTTGAAGGTCGCCCAGCCGTATCCGATCTTGACGGGGTTGCCGAGGCCGGTTCCGTTGTGCGGGTAGTACCAGAGGTTTCCGCTGGCGTCGACTCCCAGGACGTCGGCGGCGCCGTCACCGCTCCAGTCCGCGGCCATCACGTGCTTGAAGGCCGCCCAGCCATTCCCGATCTGCGTGTAGCCGGACAGTTTGTAGCTGTTGTTCGGGTAGTACAACAGCCTTCCTGAGGAATCGACTCCCAGGACGTCGGCGGCGCCGTCACCGCTCCAGTCGGCGGCCATGACGTGCTTGAAGGCCGCCCAACCGATCCCGATCTTCACCGGGGTGCTGAGACCGGAAAGGTTGTGCGGGTAGTACCAGAAGTCGCCGTTGGCGGCGACCCCCAGCACATCGGCGGCACCGTCACCACTGAAGTCGGACACCCGTTCGCCATCAGCTCCGGGCAGGTTGGTGGAAAGGGAGTTCTGGCTCACGGGCGCGGTGCCGGTGGGATAGTTGGTGCCGTTCTCCACGGTGTTGGGGATCTCGCGGCTGAGCTGGGAGTCGCAGTAGACGACGTTCCAGTGCAGGTGTGGACCGGTCACATTTCCGGTGGCGCCGGACGCGCCGATGTGCTGCCCCTGCGCCACCCATTGCCCTCTGTCGACGATGGTGGTGCTGAGGTGGGCGTACTGGGAGCATCGATTGTTGCCGTGGTCGATCAGCGCGATTATGCCTCCGCCGCTGCTCCATCCCTCGTAGCGGACGGTGCCGGCGGCCGAGGCGACGATCGGGGTGCCCTGCGGCATGGCGAAGTCGACGGCATGTCGGTTGTAGCCGTCGTTGTGGGAGTAGCCGCTCCCGGGGGTCTGGGTGATGGTGTACGCGTGTCCAGCCCGGTAGGGCAGCTTGAATGGTGCGCCACTGCCGGCGAGCGCGGACCCCTGAGGAACCAGGATTCCGAGCACGGCGACAAGCGCAGCCATGCTGACTGCGATATTCCGACGCAAGTGAGCCTCCATGTACCTATGTGGAATATCGACCTTGCAGCCGCAACCCATGAGCCACGGACCTTCGGGCGCGATCTGGCCCAGAGGGTGTCCCAACGAGGCCGAGACTGTCAAGATCGCCAATGGCTCTATGCGTCGTCGCCGCCCGGGGCCTGACCGTACGCACCGACTGACCGCGAGGGGGCACCATGGACGCCGACGCCGACGCCGTCCCGACCGGCAGCGCGGAGACGATCCTCGTCTGCGTCCGGGGCAACTCAGGCTCGGGCAAGAGCAGCATCGCCCGGGAGTTGCGGCGTCGGCACGGCCGGGGCTGTGCGCTGGTCGAACAGGACTACCTGCGCCGCATCGTGTTGCGCGAGCGCGACAAGCCCGGCGGCGTGGCCCCGGCGTTGATCGAACAGACCGTACGGTTCGCGCTCGACCACGGTTACCACGTCGTGCTGGAGGGCATCCTGCACACCGGCCGCCACCGGGCCGTCCTGACGGCGCTGCGGGACGGTCACCGGGGGCGGTCGCTCTTCGTCTACCTCGACGTGTCCCTGCCTGAGACCCTGCGCCGGCACCTGACGCGCCCGCAGGCTGGCGAGTTCACCGCCGCGCAGATGAGCGGCTGGTACGCGGCCCACGACGTCCTCGGCTGGCCCGACGAACTCGTCCTCCCGGAGGCCACCACGCTGGAGGACGCCGTCCAGGTCGTCGCCGCGGCCGCCGGGCTGCCCCAGACCGGAGGCGACGTCGACGCGCTCCCGATCGTCCCGTAGCCCACGCGAGGCGTTCCCGCTGCCCTGCGGGCGGGCCACCGGCGACCTGCCCTGCGGGCGGGCCACCGGCGACCTCGCCGATCCGCCCGGACCGACCCCGGTGAGCTGTGACTCTCCGCTGCGGTCGAGCAGGTCCGTCATCTGGGTGGGGCGGCCACACCGCGACGGTTCGTCTCGCCTGCGGGAGGCGCGGGCGGCAGGATCATTCCCGCCCGCTTGACGGAACGCAGGGCGACGGCCACGTCCGCGTGCTGGAGGCCGGGGAGTTGGCCGATGGTGCCGGACAGGAACTCGTAGAGGGCGGCGTCGCTCTCCAGCGCGATCTCGCCGCACAGGTTCCGGTCCCCCGTCGTCGCGGAGATCATGAGTACGGCGGGGTGTGCGGCGAGCAGTTCGCCGGCCTGTCCGAGCTGCGTGGGGTTGACGCTGAGGGTGACGAAGGCGTTCACCGCGAGCCCGACGAGGCTGGGCTCGACGACGGTCCGCATGCGCAGGAATCCCGCCGCCATCATCGCCTCGGCCCGCCGCCGTACGGTGGCGGGGCTCGCGCCGCACCGCTCGGCGAGCTGCTGCCAGCCCTGGCGACCGTCCGTGGCGAGGCTGGCGATGATCAGCTCGTCGAGTCGGCTGAGCCGGGACGGCGTCTCGACGGGTGTCTGTTCGTTCCAGTGGTCCGTCCGCTGCGCCCGTAGCTCGTCGACGACCTCGGCCGGCAGCAGGCTCGGGCTCCAGTTGTGTGGCGTGCAGAACCTCCGGATGACCTGGTTGCTCCATATCGCCAGGACACCGTCCAGGCCGGGCAGTTGCTCGAACATGAGCTGGAGCAGGTGCTCGTTGGAGGTGTAGGAGACCTCGGCCACGCAGTCGACGCTGCCCGTGAGCAGCTTGACGGAGCCGCACTCCTGCCACCGGGCCAGGTGTTCGGCGGAGCGGCCGGCGGCGTCCGGACGGCAGCGCAGCCGCACGAACAGCGATCGCGCCCGGCGGGTCGCCTCGCCGTCCATGACCCCGATGATCCGCACCGCACCGCTGCGCAGGAGTCGCGGGACCCGGCGGGAGACGGTGGCCTCCGAGGTGAAGACCGCCTCGCCGATCTGCGCGTGGGTGGCCCGCGGATGGGCGAGCAGGGCGCCGACGATCTGCCGGTCGAGTTCGTCCAAGGATCGACCATTCCCGTCAGCCGAGAGGTTTTGCATGCGCGTATCTTGCATCTCACACTGGCATCTTGACAATCTCCCTCGTGTCTCCGGCAGACTCTCGCCCACGGGTCCGACGGTTCGAGGAGGCAGAGGGTGGCGCATCCGATCAGGCGTTCCAGCGCGGTCAGGGCCGGTGCGGCCGGCGCGGTCGTACTGCTCGCGGCGGCCGTACTGCCGGCGACCCCGGCGGTGTCGTCACCGGCGGCGAAGGCGGACGGCGCGCGGCCCGCGCAGCACGTGATCATGTTCGACTTCGACGGGTTCGACCCGCGCTTCCTCACGGGGCGCTACGCCGGACTGGCCGAGCTGCCGAACATCCGGGCGCTCATCGGGGAGGGCACCTTCGGCGTGGCCGACGGGTCGTACTCGTCGTACTCCAACTCGTCGCGGACGACCACCGCGACCGGCGCGTACCCGGCCGTGCACCGCAACACCGGCTACTACTACAACCAGGAGACCGACCGCGGTGTCTCCCAGGAGCGCCACATCGAGCCCGGCGTGGAGACGATCGCCCACTCGCTGAAGCGACAGGACCGGACCGCGGCCTACCTCCAGTGGTACGCGGTGCAGAACTACGGCGCCACGTACGGCGACCCCGCCGCGCTGTACACCCAGCCGGGCGGCAACTGCGAGACCCGCGCCGACCAGGCGATCGCGCTGCTGCGCGGCGAACCGGTCAACTCCGGCGGCACCATGGTCGACCCGGCCGCGATCCCGGACCTGATCACCGTCTACTGCGACGACGTCGACGGCGTGCTGCACGACGGCGGGTTCTCCGACCCCGACCTGCCCGCCGCCCTGGCCCGCGTGGACGCCCAGATCGGGCGGGTCCGCGAGGCCGCCCGCGAGGCCGGCGTCCTGGACCGGACGGCGTTCGTCGTCACGGCCGACCACGGTGCCCGGGAATGGACCGTCCCGCTGCTGCCCGAGGTGCTCGACCGGCTCTCCGCGACCGGCCTCAAGGTCCAGGTCGTCGCCAGCTCGGGCGGCGTACCGGATCCGGCCAGCGAGATCGTCGTCGTGCCCGCCCCGCGTACCGCCGACATCACCCTGCGGGGCCGGGCGGACACCCCGGAGAACGCCCGCCGCATCGCCGGGATCATCCGGGGCATCCCGGGCATCGCGGCCGTCCGTGACCAGCAGGACCTGCGCCGGTTGAAGGCCAGCGACAAGCTCGGCGACCTCGTGGTGGAGCCGGTCGAGCCGTACCACCTCTCCACGCTCGCCGACGGCGCCCCCCGCGCCTCGCACGGCGCCCTGCCGGAGGCGCAGGTCCCGATGGTGCTCTCCGGCGCCGGGATCCGCCGCGGCGTCCCGCTGCGCAACGTCGGCCTGGTCGACGTGGCCGCCACCATCAGCGCCCTGCTCGGCGTGCGCCCGCCGGCGAACTCGCAGGGCCACGTCATGCGCGGGGCCGTCGAGCGGTCCTGACCGTCGTCACCAAGCAGATCGAGGAGAGACAGCACATGGTCCACCTGACGAAGCGCCGGTGGGCGGCGGCTCTCGCCGCCGCGACCGCGCTCACCATGCTCGCCGCCTGCGGCGGGTCCGAGTCGGAGGCGGAAAAGGCCAAGGAGATCACCTTCTGGACGCCGCAGACGACCCCGCAGCGGGTCGCGGCGCAGGAGAAGGTCGCGGCTCGGTTCACCGAGAAGACCGGCATCGCCGTGAAGGTCGTGCCGCTCAGCGAGGCCGACCAGAAGCAGGCCCTGGCGACGGGCGCCGCCTCCGGGGACGTGCCCGACGTGATGCTGCACAGCTCCACGACCACGGCCGCCTGGCGTTCCCAGGGGCTGCTGAACACCGGTGCCGCCGAGGAGGTCGTCAAGGACCTCGGCGCCGAGACGTTCAACGCGAACGCCCTGAAGGCGTTCAGCCTGGACGACAAGGTCGGCGCCGTGCCGAGCGACGGCTGGGTGCACCTGCTGGTGTACCGCAAGGACCTCCTCCAGGCGGCGAACGTCGCGGTGCCGACCAACCTCGAGGAGGTGGCGAAGGCCGCCACCACGATGAAGGCGACCGGGGTGTCCGGAATCGCCCTGGGCACCCAGTCCGGCACCGCCTCGGGGACCGAGGCCATCTACTCGATGTTCCAGAGCGCGGGCTGCCAGCTCGTGCAGGACGGCAAGGTCACCATCGACTCGCCGGAGTGCACCAAGGCGGCCGAGCAGTTCAAGGTCCTGCGCGACTCCAGCGCCCAGGGTGACTTCGACGTGACCAGCGCGCGGGCGGCCTACCTCGCCGGCAAGTCCTCGATGCTGCTCTTCTCGACCCACATCCTCGACGAGCTGGCCGGCCTCGACTCGGCGAACCCGCCGACCTGCCCGCAGTGCAAGGCCGACCCGGCGTTCCTGTCGAAGAACTCCGGATTCATCACCGTGCTCGACCGGAACCACCCGGCGCAGTACGGCGCGACCCTCGGCTACGGCATCCCGGAGGGCGCCAACACCACCGGGGCGAAGGAGTTCATCAAGTTCATGCTGGAGGACGGCTACTCGGACACGCTCGCCTCGGCGACCGAGGGTCGGATCCCGCTGCGCAACGGCACCAAGGCCGAGCCGAACGCGTACCTCGACGCGTGGGGCAAGCTGGGCGTCGGCCCGGAGGCCAAGAGCTCCGTCGCCGAGCTGTACGGCCCGGAGATGGTCACCCAGATCCGCGAGGGCGTCAACGCCGTGAGCCTGTGGGGCATGGGCACGAAGGACTCCCCGCTGGCCGGCGCGGTCACCGCCGAGAACGTGCTCGCGCAGTTCCTCGAGCGGCTCTACGGCGGGCAGTCTCCGGCCGACATCACGAAGGCGATGGCCGAAGAGGTCAAGAAGGTCCAGGCCGAACTGTGAGCACGCCGACAGTGCGGTCCTCCCGCTGGGAGCGGCTCAGCCGCTCCCAGCGGGAGAACCTCAACGGCCAGCTCCTCACCGGTCCGACCCTGCTGCTGCTCGCGCTGGTCGTCCTGCTCCCGTTCGTCCTGGTCGTCATCTTCGGGTTCTCCGACACGCGGCTGATCGACATTCCCCGGCTGTCACCGTCCACCATCGAGTGGACCTTCGAGAACATCGCCGACGCCTGGCGGTCGGACGCGTTCTGGGGCGCGCTCTGGACCACCGTCGCCTACGCGACCCTGACCACGCTCGGGTCCATCGGCGTCGGCATGGCCCTCGCCCTCGCCCTGCGCCGCCCCTTCCGGGGGCGCGGGCTCGTCCGCGCGCTGCTGCTGATCCCGTACGTGCTGCCGGTCATCGCGGCGGCGATGATCTGGCGCACGATGCTCAACCCCCAGTACGGCATCGTCAACGCGATCGGCATGGAGTACCTCGGCTGGCAGAGCCCCATCGGCTTCCTCAGCACCACCTCGACCGACGTGGCGGGTCTGCCCGTACCGGTGTCGCTGCTCGTCGTCGTCGCCTTCGAGATCTGGAAGTCGTTCCCGCTCGCCTTCCTCTTCGTCACCGCGCGGCTGCAGAACGTGCCGGGCGGGATCGAGGAGGCCGCGGCACTGGACGGGGCCTCCCGCTGGCAGAACCTGCGCCACATCATCCTTCCCCAGTTGCGGGGGGTGGTCCTGCTGCTGATGCTGCTGCGCTTCATCTGGTCGTTCCAGAACTTCAACGACGTCTACCTGCTGACCGAGGGCGCCGGCGGCACCCAGGTCATGGCGATCAAGGTCTACACCGAGCTGGTGACCCGGTCCGACATCGGCAGCGCGGCGGCGTACGGACTGCTGATGTCGCTGATCCTCTGCGTGCTGCTGGCCGGCTACGTCCTGCTCTCCCGGCGGAAGGAGACGTTGTGAGTTCGGCGATGCGGCCCTCGCGCCCGGTGAACGTCCTGCGGTGGACGCTCATCACCGTCGCGCTCGTCTGCGCCGTGGGACCCGTGCTCTACGGGGTGCTGCTCTCGCTGCGCCCCCACTCCGCGGTGCTGATGGAGCCCCTCGACGTCGTCCCCGGTCTCTCCGAGATCGACCTGTCCAGCTACGTCACGGCGATGAAGGACGAGTCGGCGGGCGGCTTCGGGCTCGGCCGGTTCGTGGTCAACTCCCTGCTGGTCGCCCTGGCCACCGTCGCGGTGTCGATCGTCGCGTGCATCTTCGGCGCGTACGCCGTGGCCCGCCTGCGCTACCGGGGCCGGCGCTTCACCAGCGGCATCATCCTCGCCGTCTACCTCTTCCCGGGCATCGTGCTCGCGGTGCCGAAGTTCGTCATCCTGAGCCGGCTGGGGCTGACCAGGTCGCTTGTCGGGTTGCTCGTCATCTACGTCGCCGCCACCGTCCCGGTCGCGCTCTACATGATGCGCAACTACTTCCTCGCCCTGCCGGAGAGCGTCGAGGAGGCGGCCCTGCTCGACGGGTGCTCGCTGCCGACGATGCTGCGCAAGGTCGTACTGCCGATCGCGCTGCCCGGCGTGGTGGCGACCGCCATCTACGTCTTCATGATCGCGTGGAACGAGTACTTCTACGCGCTGTTGTTCCTGGTCCAGGACCGGTCCCGGTGGACGGCTCCGCTCGGTCTCGCCCAGCTCACCGACTTCCAGGTGCCCGTGACCGTGCTCCTGGCCGGCTCCATCGCGGTGACCGTACCGGTCATCGTCATCTTCTTCCTCGCCCAGCGCTACATCGTCACCGGACTGACCTCCGGGGCGGACAAGTGAACACCGAAAGGATGATCGACGTGGCAGGCCCTGTGTCCCCGGGATCGGGACCGGTACGACTGCTCGTGCTCGGCGCGGGAGGGCGCGGCGCGCACGCGTACGCCCAATGGTGCCTGGAGCACCCCGAGGCGGCCCGCGTCGTCGCGGTCGCCGAGCCCGACGCGGAGCGCCGCGACGGACTGGGCGACGCCCACGCCGTCCCGGCGGACCGACGCTTCACCGGCTGGCAGCAGGCGCTCTCGACACGCGGACCGTGGGACGCGGTCATCGTCGCCACTCCGGACCGGGACCACGTCGATCCCACCCTCCGGGCCCTCGAACTGGGACACCACGTCCTGCTCGAGAAGCCCATCGCGCCGACCGCCGAGGAACTGCACCGGCTGACCGTCGCGGCCCGCGGCAGCGCCGGCACCGTCACCGTCGCCCACGTGCTGCGCTACACCCCGTTCTTCCAGACCCTGCGCCGCCTGCTCGACGAGGGCCGGATCGGCGAGCTGCAGGGCATCTCGCACATCGAGAACGTGGCGTACTGGCACTTCGCGCACAGCTACGTACGCGGCAACTGGCACCGGACCGACCAGTCCAGCCCGATGCTGCTGGCGAAGGCGTGCCACGACATCGACATCCTCCGGTGGCTGGTCGGGTCGCCCTGCACGACGGTCGCCTCGTTCGGCGAACGCCGCCACTTCCGGGCCGAGCACGCGCCGAAGGGCTCGACCGAGCGCTGCATCGACGGGTGCGCCGTCGCCGACACCTGCCCGTACAACGCCGAGCGCCTCTACGTCGACCAGCTCGCCGACGTCGACGGGCCACCCGTCACGGTCGTCACGAACGACACGAGCGTGGCCGGCCGGCGGCGGGCCCTGCGGCTGACCGACTACGGCCGGTGCGTCTACCGGATGGACAACGACGTCGTCGACCACCAGACGGCGGCACTGCGCTTCGGCAACGGCGTCACGGCGTCGCTGGTGGTCTCGGCGTTCACCGCGTGGAACACCCGCACGCTCACGCTGATGGGCAGCCACGGGCAGATCACCGCGGACATGCGTTCGGGCCGGATCAGCCTGGCGACCTTCGCCGACACGCCGCCCACCGTGGAGGGACGGCGGACCGACGAGACGTTCCAGGTCGGCACCGGCAGCCAGGGGGTCGTCGACGAGGTCATCGAGGCGTTCTCCGGACACGGCGGCGGCGACGCCGGGCTGATGCTCGACTTCACCGGGCGGGTCCGGCGCTGGCTGTCCGGCGAGGACGTCGAGGCGGCCCCCAGCTCCCTGGAGGAGAGCGTGGAGAGCCACCTCGTCGCCTTCGCCGCCGAGCGGTCGCGGCTGAACCGCACCGTCGAGGAGCTGTGACGGTGGACGAGGTGCGTGCCCTCGTGGCCCGCGTCGCCGGCACGGCCGACGACGTGCGGGTGGAGCGGATCCCCGCCGGCGACGACGCGGCCGTCGCCGGATACGAGTGCCGCGACGGCGTCCTGACGCTGCGCGGGTCGGATCCGGTGGCCGCGGCCGCCGCGTTCGGGCAGTACCTGAAGGCGTACGCCGGCCGTCAGGTGACCTGGGAACAGCCCCGGCTCGCGCCCCGGCCGACGCCCTGGCCGGACGCGCCCCCGACGCGGTTGACCAGCCCGTTCGCGGTCCGCTATCACCTCAACGCCGTGACCTACGGCTACTCGGCGGCGTTCTGGGACTGGGACCGCTGGGAGCGGGAGATCGACTGGATGGCGCTGCACGGCGTCACCCATCCGCTCATGCAGGTCGGCCACGAGGCGGTGCTGGCGGAGACGTTCCGGCGGGCCGGGCTCGACCAGGCCCGGATCGACGCGTGGATCGGCAGCGCGGCGCACTTCCCGTGGACGTTCATGGGCAACACGAACTCGTTCGGCGGGCCGCTGCCGGCGCGCTGGATCAGCCGCCACGTCGAGCTGGCGCAGCGGATCCTCGACCGGCAGCGCTCGCTGGGCATGACGCCGGTCCTGCCCATGTTCGGGGGCCACGTGCCGCCGGAACTGGCCGACCCGTCGGCCGGCGAGATCGAGTGGCAGGGCTGGCGTACCCCGATCCTCGGCCCCGACAGCGAGCGGTTCGCGTCGTTGACGGCGGAGTTCCTGGGCATCCAGCGGGAGCTGTTCGGCACCGACCACCACTACGCCGTCGACCCGTTCATCGAGTCGGTGCCGCCGTCCGGGGAACCCGACTACCTGGCGTCGGTCGGCCGGGCCGTCTACCGGGCGATGGCGGACGGCGACCCGGAGGCGACCTGGGTGCTCCAGGGCTGGCCGTTCCACTACCAGCGCGACTTCTGGCGGCCCGAACGCGTGCGCGCGTTCCTGGCCGACGTGCCCGACGAGCGGCTCCTCCTGCTGGACCTGTGGGGTGAGCACGCCCCCATGTGGCGCCGCGACGGCATGTTCGGGCGGCGCTGGGTGTGGTGCGCCATCCACAACTTCGGGGGCCGCTTCGCGCTCTTCGGCGACCTGGACGGGCTGCGTCGCGACGTCGACGAGCTGCGGCGTACGCGGCCCGCCCGGCTGGCGGGCGTCGGGCTGGCACCGGAGGCGGTCGAGAACAACAGCGTCTTCTACGAGCTGGCCACTGACCTGACCTGGGGCGTGCCCCGACTGGACGACTGGCTGCGGTCGTTCGCCCGGCAGCGCTATGCGTCCGGGCACGAGGACTTCGCCCGGGCCTGGCGGCTCCTGGCCGACACGCTCTACGCGCCGGGGCGCACCCGGTCCATCCCTTCCCCCGTCATCGCCCGGCCGTGGTCGGCCGACGCGCCGTTCGCCGCCCAGCGGCTGGCCGGCGAGTTCGTCCCGCAGGACGCGGAGCCGCAGCGGCAGTCGGCGAACATCGACGCCGAGAACGACCCGATGGTCCTCGGCGCCCTGCCGCGGATCGCCTCGGCCGCCCGGCTGCTGCTCGGGCGGGCGCCGGAGGCGGGGGTCCGGGAGCAGGTCGAGCGGGACCTGGTCGAGCTGGTCGGTCACGTGCTGGCGCAGGGCTCGCGGGTCCACATCCGCGGGATGCTGGCAGCCTTCGCCGAGCGGGACGGGGACGGGGTCCTGGACCACTTCGCCCGGTTCCGGGCGGATCTGCTCGACCTCGACGAGCTCGCCGGCACGCGGTCCGAATCGCGCGTCGGCCGGTGGATCGACGACGCCCGCGCGTGGGGCGGCTCGCCCGCCGAGGCCGACGTCATGGAGCGCGACGCCCGCAGCCTGGTCTCCGTGTGGGGCCACCAGACCAGCGGGCTGCACGACTACTCCGGGCGGCACTGGGCCGGGCTCGTCCGGGACTACTACCTGCCCCGGTGGGAGCTGTGGGCGACCTGGCTGGCCCGGGCGGCGACGACGGGGCAGGCACCGGACGTCGACGTCCTGCGCGCCCGCGTCGTCGCGCACGAGGAGCGCTGGCGGGGGACGATCGGCGGCTGTTCCGCCGCGCCCGAGGGGAACACCCTCGACGTGGCGGCCAGGATCCTCGACCGGCTCGGGCACTGACCGGCGGCGGCCCGGCGCGCGTGCGCGGAGTTGCCATAATCGAAGCGCGTCTGTCCCGAGACGGCGTCGCTCGTCCCATCCCGCGATCGCCGGCGCGGTCATCGCGGCCGTGGCCACGGTGGTCGCGGCGGCCATTCCCGTCGCGCTGGAGCTGACCCGCGACACCGGCGGCGGCGGTGCCGCGCCGCCGGTCCAGGGTGCTCCGTCCAGCGGGCAGCCCTCGCCGACGCCGCCGGCGGCGCCCACCGACCCCGCCCCGACAGCCGAGTCGCCCACGGTCACCGCGTCGCCGTCGCCTTCGGCCGACGTGGTTCCGCTGACGGAGATGCGCGAGGTGGACGACTTCGAGGGCTGGGAGCAGGAGCCGCTGACCGTCGCCGGCAAGCGGCACGAGGCGGTGCTGACCGCGTCTCCGTGCTGGTTGAACGACAACTACATGGTCACGTTCGTGGTGAGCCGGCAGTTCCGGGTCCTCGAGGCGGCCGTGGGCATCGCCGACGAGTCCCCGAAGGGCATGCCGCTGCGGTTCACCGTGCTCTCCGACCGCAAGGAGGTCTTCACCACCACGGTCGGCCTCGGGAGGACCCGCCCGGTCAAGGTGGACATCAGCGACTCGACCCAGGTGTCGCTGCGGGTCAGCACCACCAGCGTGGAGCAGTGCCACGGCGACAGCCTCGGCGCCTTTATCGCGCCGCGGGTGCGCCGGTGAGCGCCGGCCCGTCGACGTGACGGTGGGGCCGGCGCCCGCGCGTCCCCGGGGCGTGCCGGTGTCCGACCCGGCGGCCGGTGGGCGGGCCCCCACCGGCCGTTCCCGCGCCCGCCTGTCGGGGGCGTGGTGGAGGATGTCCGACCCGGTGGTCGGTGGGCGGGCCCCCACCGGCCACCGGGTCGGGGCTCAGTGGGCCGGCCGGGGGGTGATGACGAAGGCCAGGACGGCGGCGGCGACGGCGATGACCGCGCCGGTGGTGAAGCCGCGGGAGAAGCCTTCGGTGCTGGTGCCCGCGATGCTCGCCGCGGCCATGCTCGACACGACGGCGGCGCCGAGCGAGGCGCCGAACTCGTGGAAGGTGCTGACGATGCCGGACGCCAGACCGGCCTCCTGCGGCGCGACCTGACCGAGCGCGACGGCGGACGCCACGACGAAGAGGACGCCCGTGCCGGAGGCGGCGACGCTCACCCCGATGACGAGGGCCGCGGTCCCGTCGACCACGGCGGGGACCGCCATGCCGGCCGCCGCGACGAGCAGGCCGAGGACGCCGAGCGTGCGCGCCCCGATCCGGCCGATGACGCGGCCGGCGGCGTTCGCGCCGAGCATGGTCGTGATCGCCACGGGCAGGAAGAGCAGCCCGGTGCGCAGGGCGCCGTAGCCCTGGTGGTTCTGGAGGTAGAACGTGCCCAGGAAGAAGACGGTGATCATCAGCGCGGTCGCGACGAGGATCAGCAGCGCCCCGGTCGCCACCGGCCGGCGGAGCAGCAGCCGTACGTCCATCAGCGGGCTCGCGGCGCGGCGCTGCCGGACGACGAACGCGGCGTAGAGGAGCACGGCGGCCAGCAGCAGCGCCAGGATCGTCGGGTTGGCCCAGCCGACGTCGCCGGCGCGGATCAGCGCGTAGATCAGCGATCCGGTGGCGGCCGTCACCAGCACCGCGCCGGGCACGTCGAGCTTGGCCGTCGCGCCGGTGGGCGCCTGGGGCGGGAGCTGCATCCGGAGGGCCAGCAGCAGGATGATCCCGACCGGCACGTTGATGAAGAACACCCAGGGCCAGCCCGGCCCGGCGGTGAGCAGGCCGCCGAGGAGGACGCCCAGGGCGGCGCCGCCGCCACCGAGCGCCGACCAGATGCCGAGCGCCTTGTTGCGCTCGTCGCCGTCGAAGATCGTGACGACCAGGGACAGGGCGGCGGGGGAGAGGAGCGCCGCCGCGAGGCCCTGCCCGACGCGACCGCCCAGCAGCATGGGGCCGCTGGTCGCCAGCCCCGCCGTCAGGGACGCGGCGCTGAACAGCAGGAGCCCGGCGAGGACGAGGCGCCGGGCGCCGAACAGGTCCGCGGCGCGCCCGCCGAGCAGCAGCAGGCCGCCGAAGGTGAGGGTGTATCCACTCACCACCCACGTGAGGGCTTCCCGATCCATCCCCAGGTCCGACCCCATGTGCGGCAGGGCGATGGCGACGACGGTGACGTCCAGGATCAGCATCAGTTGGGCGATGCCGACGAGGCCCAGGATCCGCCAGCGCTGCGGATGCGGACTCGCGGGTGTGGGAGTTTCGGTTGCGGTCACAGGTTCCGCCATGGCTGCCAGGCTCCTCCGCCAAGTTGAACGGTAGTGTTCAAGTTACGGAGACACGTTAACTCATGCACGTCTGTTCGACTTAGGGGAAGTTCCATGACTCGCCCACTCGCCAAGCCGACCCGCCGGGCCGACGCCCAGCAGAACGTGGAGAGGATCCTGGAGGCGGCGGTGAGCTGCCTGAGTCGCGACCCCGACGCCAGCGTCAGCGACATCGCGCAGGCGGCGCGGGTGGGCCGGGTGACCCTCTACGGTCACTTCCCGTCCCGGGACGCCCTGGTCGAGGCCGCGCTGACCCGGGTGCTGGCCGAGGGGGAGGAACTCCTGGCGGGCCTCGACCTGACCGGCGACCCGCGGGACGCCCTGCGTGTGCTGATCCGGTCGAGCTGGCTGCTGATCGCCCAGTCGAGCGCCGTGCTGGAGGCGGCGCAGGCGTCGCTGCCGCCCGAACGCGTGCACGAGCTGCACGCCGAGCCGGCGCGACGCGTCGACCAGTTGATCCGCCGGGGTCAGGACGAGGGGGTGTTCCGGGTCGACCTGCCGGCCAGCTGGCTGACCAGCGTGCTGCACCACATCATGAAGGGCGCCGCCGCCGACGTGGCCAGCGGGAAGGTGGACCGGGCGGACGCCCCCCGCCTCATCTCCGAGACGGTCCTCGCCGCCTACCAGGTGCACGGATAGCGGGCGTCCCGGCGCGGGGCGTCGTTGCTGGTGCTCCATCGGAACCCCACCGGATTGCGAGGACACGGCTCGATACTGCGGAGATGCGTGGGAAGGAGTGCGCGATGTCCGTAGCCGAGTCCGTAACGGTACTGCTCGCGGCACCGCGTGCGTTCTGCGCCGGTGTCGAGCGTGCGATCGAGATTGTCGAGCGTGCGCTCGCCAGCCGGGGCAGCCCGGTGTACGTCCGCAAACAGATCGTCCACAACGCGCACGTCGTCGCCGACCTGGAGTCGCGCGGCGCCGTGTTCGTCGAGGAACTCGCCGAGGTGCCCGCCGGCGCGACTGTGGTGTTCTCGGCGCACGGGGTGTCGCCCGTGGTGCGCGCCGAGGCCGACCGGCTCGGCCTGGAGGTGTTCGACGCGACGTGTCCGCTGGTGGCGAAGGTGCACACGGAGGCGCGCCGGTACGCCGACCGTGGGGACACCGTCCTGCTCGTGGGGCACGCGGGGCACGAGGAGACCGAGGGCACCCTGGGTGAGGCGCCGGAGCGGATGCTGCTCGTGCAGTCGCTGGAGGACGCGCACACGGTCCAGGTGCCCGACCCGGACCGGGTGTCGTACCTGACCCAGACCACGCTCGCCGTGGACGAGACCGCCGAGGTGCTCGACGTGCTGCGCCAGCGGTTCCCCGCGCTGCGCGGGCCGTCCTCGGCCGACATCTGCTACGCCTCGACCAACCGGCAGGCGGCGTTGCGTACGGTCGCCGAGGAGTCCGACCTCGTGCTCGTGGTCGGCTCGACCAACTCGGCGAACACGCAACGGCTCGTCGAGTTGGCCCGCCGCGCCGGTCGACCGGCCCACCTCATCGAGGACGCGGCGGAGATCCTGCCGGAGTGGCTGGCGGGTGTCACCACGGTCGGGGTCACCGCGGGCGCGTCCGCCCCGCCGCGCCTGGTCGAGGGCGTGGTCGAGGCGCTGCGGGCGCGCGGGCCGGTGACGGTGGTGGAGCGCGAGGTCGCCCGCGAGACCATCGAGTTCACCGTGCCGGGTGCGGTGCGTTCCCTCTGACACCGGACCGCCGCCCGGCGGAGCGCCCGTCGCCGATGCGCCGCGCGCCGGAAGCGCCCGGCGGCCCGCCCACCGCGCGGCGCCCGGCGGACCGCGTCTGCGGGGCGGTCCGGCGGGCGCCGCGGGGTCGGCTACGCGGAAGCCTGGTACGTCGACTGCATCTTGTGCGAGAACCACTCGCCGACGGTCACCCGGTCGAGCCCGGCCTCGGCGCTCTCCTGGGCCAGTGGGCGCATGGGCTCGATGGTGGTGTCGTGGTTGGGCAGGTAGAAGAAGGGGATGGAGACGCGCGACGGCGCGTCCGTCCCCTCCGGGTTGACCACCCGGTGCACGGTCGACGCCCAGCGGCCGCCGGTCCAGAACGCCATCAGGTCGCCGATGTTGACCACGAAGCTGCCGGGGATGGCGGGCACGTCCAGCCAGTCGTCGTCGCCGCGCCGCACCTGGAGCCCGCCCAGCTCGTCCTCCACGTAGAGCACCGTCAGGCTGCCCCAGTCGGTGTGCATCTCCCGCCGCAGCACGCCGTCGTCGGGCGTCGGGTAGTAGTAGTTGGCGATGATCAGGGACACGTGCTCGTCGAACTTGCTGTCGAAGAAGTCCTCCGGCAGCCCGAGGGCGAGCGCGAACAGCCGCATGATGTCCGCCGACAGCTCGGTCATGGCGGCGATGTACTCGTACCAGACCGCCTTGAAGTCGTCGTCCGGCCAGATGTTCGCCGCCTTCCAGGTGGCCGGGTGCGTGCCGAGCCGCGCGCGCTCCTCGTCGCTCAGGTCGCCCGTCACGTGCGCGGCGAACGCCTCGTACGGGCCGCCCGGGCGGCGCAGGCCCGACACCCCGGAGCCGCGGTTCGCGCTCCGGTCCTTCTCCTCCTCCGGTCGGGTGAAGAAGGTCTTCGTGGTGGTGTACATGCGGTTCACCAGTTCCCGGGGCACGCCGTGCCCCACGACGGTGAAGAACCCCGAACCCTCGCACGCCTTGCCGATGGCTGCCGCGATGGCCGCGCGCCCCTCGGCGGTGGTGCGGCCCGACAGGTCGATCGCCGGTACGAAATCCTGGACCACAACGGGTTCCACAACTGCCCGCCTCTCTCGCGACGTCATTACATTGATCGAAGCAATCCCGGGTCACCCGCCGGCAAGCCGCTGCGGTGTCGCTTCCCCCACGTGCGGGTAATTGCTCGGCGTACCTGGTGGTAAGGCAATGTTGAGACCGGCAGACATTCACGTGCACGATTGCGTCGTGGCATACGAGGACGAGCAGTTGTCGCAGAGGGGCGGGGCGCTCGCCGAGGCGGGCCGCCCGCTGGCCGGGGACACCGTGGGTCGGCTCGTCGCCGATCCGCCCGGTGTCGTGGCGGATCCTGCCATGCGCCTGCTCGTCGCCGCCGCGGCGGGGGACCCGCTGCTGCTGGCCGCGCTGCGCGAGGGGATCCGCGTCGAGGGCGTCACCGACGGGCCCGGCCGGGCGCGGACGCCGAAGCGGGTCCAGGAGCTGGTCCGTGCCACGTTGCGCGGCGCGCCGACCGGAGCGTGGCAGCTGCTGCGGGTGGCCGCCGTGCTCGGTCGGTCCTGCCAGCTCGCGGAGCTGACGGCGATGACCCGGCGGAACACCGCCCAGCTGCTGCCGGACCTGGATGCGCTGCTCGACGCCGGTCTGCTCGACTGGGTGGGCGACGACCTCGCCTTCCGGCACGAACTGGTGTGGTGGGCGGTGCTCGACGCCCTGCCGCCCGCCGTGCGGCAGGCGCTCCGCGCCGACCGCGACCGCCTGCGCCGGCGCCGGGCCGTGACCGGTGCGTCCCGCGCCGCCGACCCGTCGGCGGAGCCCGTGGCCCCCGCCGACCTGCGGCGCAGGATCGGGCTGCGCTCCACGCCCGCCGCCCGCGAGCACCGCCCGGACACCGGTGGCGCGTGGGAGTCGTTCAGCGGCGTCGAGCGGGCCATCGCGCGGCTCGTCGCCGAGGGCATGACCAACCGGCAGATCGCGACCCGGGTACGGCTGTCGCCGCACACGGTCAACTACCACCTGCGTAGCCTGTTCCGCCGGCTGGGCATCTCCTCGCGGGCGGAACTCGTCCGCCACGTGCCGGTCTCCTCCGCGGCGTAGCGGGCGGTCCGGACCTTCCGGGCACCACTGCCACATAGCGATTTCCGGCGTCCTCCACGTTGAATTCGACGAAGGGTGGACCGCGCCTAAAGGACTACCCTGATGAGTAGTGTCAATTCTGGTTCCATGCTCATTCTGGTAGTCGGGGGAACCGCCGGCAGGCAGTAGTGTCGCCCGTATCGAATTTCGTTGGGTCAGCGGCAGGTAAATCCACGGGTACGACCGTGCTCACACCCGAGGGAAAACATGAACATCCGTACGCAACCGCGTGTCCACGAACTCATCGCCGTCCGCGCGGCGT
The DNA here is from genome assembly GCF_035920365.1 of Micromonospora sp. NBC_01740. Taxonomy (NCBI): domain Bacteria; kingdom Bacillati; phylum Actinomycetota; class Actinomycetes; order Micromonosporales; family Micromonosporaceae; genus Micromonospora; species Micromonospora sp. NBC_01740. The sequence continues at coordinate 2,799,404 of NZ_CP109150.1, forward strand.
CGCAGCCCGACCGGACCGCGGTCGTGCAGGGCGACGCGCACATCAGCTACGCGGACCTGGAGCGCCGGGCGAACGGCCTGGCCCGCCACCTCGTCGACGAGGGCGTCGGCGCGGACTCCGTGGTCATGGTCCACCTGGAACGCTCCATCGACGCCATCGTCGGCCTGCTCGCCATCTGGAAGGCGGGCGCGGCCTACCTGCCGGTGGATCCGGGGCTGCCGGACAGCCGGGTCGAGGCGTTCGTGAAGGAGACCGACTGCACCACCGTCGTCACCCACGGGCGCGACCTGGCGCGCTTCGCCGACCTGCCGGTCAGGGCGCTCACCGCGAGCGTCGCGGACGGCGCCGCGACCGCCCCGGCCGTGGCGGAGGGCGGCGGGGACGCCGCCTACATCATCTACACGTCGGGATCCACGGGTACGCCGAAGGGCGTCGTGGTCAACCACGACTCGCTGAGCTACCTGTGCGGGGAGCTGGCCGGCCGCTACGGCGTCATCCCCGACGACCGGGTGCTGCAGTTCGGCGCGCTCTCCTTCGACACCTCCATCGAGCAGATCACGGTCGCGCTGCTGGGCGGGGCGACGCTGGTGCTGCCCGAGCTGAGTTGGGCGCCCAGCGAGCTGCCGGAGCGGCTGCGCCACCACGGGGTCACCGTGATGGACCTGACCCCCGCGTACTGGCGCCGCTTCCTCGCCGAGGCCGGCGCGGGGGCCGGTGACCTGCCGGTCCGGCTGGTGATCGTGGGTGGCGAGGCGGTCAACGCGGAGGACTGCCGCACGGCGCTGGACCTGATGCCGGGGGTACGGCTGGTCAACGCCTACGGGCTCACCGAGACCACGATCACCTCCTGCCTGATGGACCTGACCGCCGACGTGCTGCCCGCCCGCGGCGCGGCTCCCGTCGGCCGGCCGCTGCCCGGCACCGTCGTGTACGTCCTCGACGAGCACGGCCGGCCGGTCGGCCCCGGCGAGCGCGGTGAGATCCACATCGGCGGTCGCGGTGTGGCGCGCGGCTACCTGACCGAGGACGACGCCGGCCGCTTCCGCGCGGACCCGTTCGCGTCCGAGCCCGGCGCGCGGATGTACCGGACCGGTGACCTGGGCGCCTGGACCGCCGAGGGCAACCTCGAGGTGATCGGGCGCATCGACCGGCAGGTCAAGATCCGTGGATTCCGGGTGGAGCCCGGCGAGATCGAGGCGGCGCTGGCGGCGCACGAGGGCGTCGACACGGTCGCCGTCACCACGTACGAGCACGACGGCCAGCGGCGCCTGGCCGCGTACCACACCGGCCCACGGCCCCTGGACGTCGCGGAACTGCGCGAGTTCGTCGGCCGCCACCTGCCCGACTACATGGTGCCGACGGCGTTCGTCGCCCTCGACGAGCTGCCGCTGAAGACCAACGGCAAGGTCGACCTGGCCGCGCTGCCCGCGCCGGGCACCGCGACGGTCGCTGCCGAGGCGGCGGACGACACGCCCGTCGACCTCGTGGAGCGCGGCGTGACCCGGCTGTGGGGGCAGGTGCTCGGCGTGCCCCGGGTGCTGCCGGACGACAACTTCTTCGCGCAGGGCGGCAACTCGATCCTCGCCGCCGAGCTGCTCGCGAAGATCCGTGGCTCCTTCGGCGTGCTCATCACCCAGGTACGTCCGCTGATCCGGCTGCTGCTGGAGGACGCGACGCCGCGTGGCCTGGCGCGGGCGGTGCGCGAGGCCCGGGAAGGCACGCTCGCTGGCGACGACACCCGCAAGCGGGTGGACTTCGCCGCCGAGACGGAGCTGGACGTGCAGGTCCGGCGCGACGTGTCCGACGAGCCGCGCTGGCAGGACCCCCGCCACGTGTTCCTCACCGGCGCCACCGGCTTCCTGGGCATCTACCTGCTGCGGGAGCTGCTGACGAGCACGGACGCCGTGGTGCACTGCCTCGTGCGCGCCGACGGGCCGGAGCAGGGCCTGGCCCGCATCCAGGCCAACGCGCGGCACTACTTCGGCGAGGACCTCGCCGGTCACCAGGCTGCGGGCCGGATCGTCGCCGTCCCCGGTGATCTCGCGGCACCCGGGCTCGGCCTGTCCGAGGCGGCCTTCGACGAGCTGGCGCGCACGGTCGACGTCATCCACCATCCCGGCGGGGCGGTCAACTTCATCTACCCGTACTCGCACATGCGGCCGGCGAACGTCGACGGCACCCGCGAGATCATCCGGATGGCCGCGCGGCACCGCAACGTCCCGGTCCACTACACGTCGACCATGGCCGTCGTCGCGGGCTTCGGCACCGCCGGCGTCCGGCACGTCGACGAGGACACCCCGCTGGCGTACGCCGACCACCTCTCCGTCGGCTACGTGGAGAGCAAGTGGGTGGCCGAGGCGCTGCTGCACCGGGCGGCGGAGCAGGGGCTGCCGGTGGCGATCTACCGGGCCGCCGACATCTCCGGCGACCGGGTCAACGGCGCGTGGAACATCGCCACGGAGATGTGCGCGATGAAGAAGTTCGTGGTGGACACCGGCACCGCCCCCGTCGCGGAGCTGCCGCTGGACTACACGCCGGTCGACGTGTTCGCCGCCGCGGTCGCGCACATCGCCCGGGCGTCCCGGCCCGCCGGCGAGGTCTACCACCTCACCAACCCCGGGAAGGTCAACATCTCGGTGCTGGTCGAGCGCCTGCGGGCGCACGGGCACGACATCCGCGAGGTGACCTGGGCCGAGTGGCTCGACGAGATGGTGCGGGTCGCGGTCGAACAGCCCGACCATCCGATGACCCCCTTCGCGCCGCTGTTCATCGACCGCTGCGCGACGGGCCAGATGAGCGTCGCGGAGATGTACCTGGAGACGACGTTCCCCGTCTTCTCCCGCACCAACGTGGAGCACGCGTTGCGCGGCAGCGGCATCGAGATCCCGACGGTGGACGCGGAGATGCTCGACCGCTACATCGGCTACCTCACCCGCACCGAGTTCCTGCGGGCCGCGTGATGGGCTGGGAGACGCTCGACCTCACCCACGCCCCCACCGAGGGCCCGGTCGCGTTCGGCGACGACCTGTCCGCGACGACGCTCCTCGGCGCCTACCGGCACGGGCTGTTCCCGTTCCCGGCCGACACCGAGGAGCGGAAGATCGTCAGCGAGTTCACCTACGAGGCGGACGTCGCCGCCGGTCGGATCGCGGTGCTCGCCGGGAGCGCGGACCCGTACGCCGTCGCCTGGTGCTCGCCCGACCCGCGCCCGGTGATCCACGTCGACCAGGCCCGCATCCAGCGCAGCCTGCGGCGGCAGTTGCGCAACAAGGTCGAGTGGACGACGACGCTCGACGTCTGCTTCGACCGGGTGGTCCAGCACTGCCGCGTGGGCCGCGAGCCCCGGTGGCTGACCGACCGGCTCGTGTCGGCGCTGCGCGAGCTGCACGTGGCGGGGCACGCCCACAGCGTCGAGGTGTGGGAGGGCGACGAGCTGGTCGGCGGCACGTTCGGCGTACGGGTCGGTGGCGTGTTCAGCGCCGACTCCCAGTTCGCGCTGCGCAGCGGCGCCGCGAAGGTCGCGGTCGCGTGCCTGGTGCGGCGCGTCGCGGAGAGCGGCGGCGTGGCGGTCGACGTCCAGCACGACGGCGACCACGCGAAGCTCATCGGCGCGGTCGCGGTGCCCCGTACCGAATACCTGGCGCTGCTGCGCAGGCACGCCGACGACCACTGCGCCATGCCCGCGGACCCGCTGCCCGCGCGCAGCCTGGCCGCCTGACCGAGGGAGGTGACCCCGTGCGCGTGTTGACGCTCGCCGAGCGACCGGACCTGCGGGACGCGATGCTCCACATGGAGGCCTCGTGGCCCGAGTACATCCCGCCCGAGCCGATGGTGATCGGCTGGGCCTTCGACCGGTACCCGGAGCACCAGCTCGTCGTCGTCGAATCCGACGACACGGTGGTGGCCCGCGCGGCCGGCGTGCCGTTCGCCTGGGATGGTGACCCGGCGAGCCTGCCCGACACCGGTTGGGACGCGGTGCTGGGGATGAGCATGCTCGACACCTCCGCCGGCCGCGACCTCACCGCGCTGTGCGCGCTGGAGATCGCCGTGGTGCCCGGCATGCAGGCCCGGAACATGTCGGGGCGCGTCCTGGCCGAGGTCAAGGACAACGCCCGCCGGCACGGCTACCGCGACGTCGTCGGGCCGGTCCGGCCCAGCGGCAAGCACGCCGAGCCGCACGAGCCGATGCCGGGGTACGCGGCCCGGACCCGCGACGACGGGCTGCCGGCCGACCCGTGGCTGCGCGTGCACGTCCGGGCGGGCGGGCAGGTGCTCCAGGTCTGCCCGGCCTCCATGACGATCTCCGGCAGCCTCGCGCAGTGGCGCGACTGGACCGGGTTGCCCTTCGACACCAGCGGACCGGTCGTCGTGCCGGGTGCCCTGACCCCGGTCGCGGTGAACGTCGACCACGACCACGCCGTCTACGTCGAGCCCAACGTGTGGGTTCGACACCCCCTCGCGGAAAGGCATGCCTCATGACCAGCACCGTTCCGGCCACCCTGGCCTCCAAGATCCGCAACCGTGCCGCCCTGATCGAGATCATCGGCGGCTACATGGCCTCGCAGTCGCTCGCGCTCGCCGCCGAGCTGAAGCTCGCCGACCACATCCACGACGGCCGGGTCACGAGCGCGCAGCTCGCCGAGGCGACGGGCACCCACGCGCCGTCGCTGCACCGGCTGCTGCGGACCCTCGTGGCCATCGGCGTGCTGGTCGAGCCGGCGCCGGGCGAGTTCCGGCTGACCGAGGTGGGCGAGCAGCTGCGCACCGACTCGCCGAACACGCTGTGGGCGTTCACCCGGTTCTTCACCAACCCCACGCTGTTCGCGTCCTGGCAGCAGGTGCGGCACACCATCGAGACCGGCGAGTGCGCCTTCGACCACGTGCACGGCAAGAACGCCTACGTGCACCTCGCCGAGAACCCCGAGCTGTCCGCGCTGTTCAACGTGGCGATGGGGCAGGAGTCGAGGGCGTCCGCCCAGCTCGTCGCCGACGGGTACGACTACTCCGGCGTCCGTACCGTCGTGGATGTCGGCGGCGGCGACGGGACGCTGCTCGCCGCGATCCTCGGCACCCACGCCCACCTGCGGGGGGTGTGCTTCGACAGCGCCGCGGGCGTGGCCGAGGCCGCCGGCGTGCTCGCCACCGCCGGTGTCGCCGACCGGTGCGAGATCGTGGCGGGCGACTTCTTCTCGTCGGTCCCCGAGGGCGGCGACCTGTACATCATCAAGAGCGTCTTCCAGGACTGGGACGACGAGAACGCCCGGAAGCTGCTGGCCACGGTGCGTGCCCACATCCCCGCCGACGCCACGCTGCTGATCGTCGGATCCGTGCTGCCGGACACCGCGAACACCGACAACCCGGTGATGTTCTACACGGACATCAACATGCTGGTGACCGCTGGCGGCCGGGAGCGGACCGAGAGCGAGTTCCGGTCCCTGCTCGCCGAGACCGGCTTCACCGTCGAGTCCTGCGGCCACGGCGCCGCGGGCCCGCTCTCGCTGATCAAGGCCGTGCCGGCGAGCTGACCCACGTCGAGGACCGGGCCACGGGCGCACCCGCTCACGCGAGTCGAACGTGGCCCGGCCCGTGTCCCGATCCAGACCCACCCGCGCAACGGGGAGGCAACGATGACCAGACCGAGTTTCGGCAGCGAACTCCTGCGCGGCAGGCTGCGGGTCGACCTGCTCGACCCGCTGCCCGACGCCGGGCTCGACGCCGACGCCGAGGCGTTCCTCGCGCGGCTGCGCGCGTTCTGCACCGACAAGGTGGACGGCCGGCTCATCGAGCGCGAGGACCGGATCCCCGACGAGGTGGTCGACGGCCTGCGCGACCTCGGCGCGTTCGCCATCAAGCTCCCCAGGGAGTACGGCGGGCTCGGCCTGTCGGGGGTCTGCTACCACCGGGCGCTGATGATCGTCAGCACGGCGCACTCCTCGCTCGGTGAGCTGCTCGGCGCGCACCAGGCGATCGGCCTCATCCAGCCGCTGCGGCTGTTCGGCACCGACGCGCAGAAGCGTGAGCTGCTGCCGAGGTGCGTACGCGAGATCTCCGCCTTCGCCCTCACCGAGCCCGACATCGGCAACGACCCCTTCCGGATGCGGACCACCGCCACCCCCACCGACGACGGCGGTTACCGCCTCGACGGGGTGAAACTGTGGACGACCAACGGCACCATCGCCCACCTGATCGTGGTGATGGCCCTGGTCCCGCCCTCGGAGAGCGGCCCGGGAGGCATGTCCGCGTTCGTGGTGGAGGCCGACGCGCCGGGGGTCACGGTGGAGCACCGCAGCTCCTTCCTGGGGCTGCGCGGCCTGGAGAACGGGGTCGTCCGGCTGCACCGGGTCGTGGTGCCCGCGAGCCGCCGGATCGGGCCGGAGGGGCAGGGGCTCCAGGTGGCGCTCGCCGCGCAGGACACCGGCCGGCTGTCGATGCCCGCCGTCTGCGCCGCCGCCGCCAAGTGGAGCCTGAAGATCGCCCGAGAGTGGTCCGGCGTACGCGTGCAGTGGGACCGGCCGATCGGCGAGCACGAGGCGGTGGCGAGCAAGATCGCCTACATCGCGGCGACCGCCTTCGCGCTGGAGGCCATGGTCGAGGTGTCCGGCCGGCACGCCGACGCCGGCCTGCTGGACACGCACACCGAGGCCGAGCTCGCGAAGCTGTTCGCGTCGGAGCAGGCGTGGCGGATCGTCGACGAGCTGATGCAGATCCGGGGCGGCCGCGGGTACGAGACCGCCGAGTCGGCTGCCGCGCGCGGTGAGCGCGGCGTCCCCGTCGAGCAGCTGTTCCGGGACCTGCGCATCGGCCGGATCTTCGACGGCTCCAGCGAGGCGCTGCGCGTCTTCGTCGGGACCGACGCGCTGGCGGAAGAGGAGGGCCCGGCCGAGGGGTCCACGCCGTTCACGCCGCCGCCCGGCTTCGGCGACCTGGCCGGGCACCTGTCGTTCGCCGACGCGACGAGCGCCGAGCTGGCCCGGCACCTCGCCGACGGCCGGGAGCGGTGGGGCGAGGCGGTCGCCGAGCGGCAGCTGTTCCTCGGGCGCGTCGTGGACATCGCCGCCGAGCTGTATGCCATGACCGCCGCCTGCGTGTACGCCAGGACGCTCGGCGGCACCGCGGTCGAGCTGGCCGACGCGTTCTGCCGCCAGTCCCGCCAGCGGGTGGCGGAGCTGCGCCGGCGGCTGCGGGACGACACCGACGGCGACGACGTCGCGGTCGCCCGGCGGGTGCTGGGCGGCAGCTACACCTGGTTGGAAGAGGGCGTGCTCGACGCGTCCATCGAGGGGCCGTGGATCGCCGAGCCCGTACCGGGACCGGCGAGCGGCCCGAACCTGCACCGCACGATTCGGAGGTGACTAGTGGACGAGCACGTGGCAGAGCTGGTGGCACAGGGCCGGCGGTCGCTGGAGCTGGCGCCCAACCGGTTCCTGGAGCTGCTGGAGCGCGGTGAGGTGCCGGCCGACCGGCTGCGCGCCCTGGCCGGCGAGCTGTACCACCTGGTGTCCAGCGACCGGAGCAGCTTCGCGTTCCTGGCGGCCCGCTTCCCCGAGCCGCTGTTCCTGGCCATGGCGGGCGCCGAGGAGGAGGCGCTGGGCCTGCTGCCGGCCTTCGCCGCTGCGGTGGGCCTGGGGGAGAAGGAGCTGCGGGCGCACGAGCCGCGACCGCTGGCCCAGGCGTACCCCTCCTTCATCGTCCGGACCGCCGTGTTCGGGCCGCGGTCGGCGATCCCGCTGGCCCTGCTGGTCAACGTCGAGGAGTCGGGCGGCTTCTACGCCCGGATGGCCGATGCCCTCCAGGCGCGCTACGGGTTCTCCGACGAGGCGGTCGCGCACTTCCGCTACTTCGCCGAGACGCCGGACGAGGTGCTGGAGCAGGCGGCCGGGGTGGTGTCGACCGGCCTCGCGGCGGGCGACGACCCGGTGGAGGCCCTGCGCGCGGCGCGGATGGTGCACGCCTACGAGGCGGTGTTCTGGGCGACGATGGCCGAGTGACCCCGGGACCGGGGTGGACCCGCCCCGCTCAGGGCAGGTCCACCTCGATCCGGCGGTCGATCCGGTCCTCGATCCAGGTGCTGGTGTCGACGAGCCACACGCGGTCCACCGAGATCTGGTAGATCCGGTGCTCCGCCGGCGGCAGCAGCGCCGACACGGGCAGGGTGTACTCCGCCCTGCTCGCGTCGTCCGGCAGCAGGGCGTCGTAGAACGTCGCGTGGTGTGCGCGTACCTCGTCGGCGGTCAGCTCCCGGCAGGTGCCGGTGAACTGGGCGCCGTCGACCTCGGTGAGCCCGCCGTCGCCGGTGACGAAGAGGGCCCCGCTCACCGTCGGGCGGGCCGCCACGTGCCTGCTGTGCCGGGACTGGGTGGCGGAGCCGAACAGGAAGCGCAGCGGGTCGGGCAGCCACGCGTACTGGAGCACCGCCGTCCACGGCCGGCGGTCGGGGGAGACGGTGGACAGGGACAGGTACTTCGCGTCGGCGACGACGCGGTGCAGACGGTCGACGAGGTCCATGGTTCAGCCCACCTCCGCGGGGGACGTTGCGGCGGCGTACGCGCTCATCGCCCGTACTCGTAGAAGCCCCGGCCGCACTTCTTGCCGAGCATGCCGCCGGCCACCATGCGGGCGAGCAGCGGCGGCGGCGAGTAGTGCGGCTCCCGGAACTCCCGGTACAGCGACTCGCTGATCGCGGCCACGATGTCGAGCCCGATCAGGTCGACGAGGCGCAGCGGACCCATCGGGTGCGCGCAGCCGAGCGTCATCGCCTTGTCGATGTCGGCAACCGACGCCATCCCGGACTCCACCATCCGCACGGCGGAGAGCAGGTACGGGATCAGCAGCGCGTTCACCACGAAGCCCGCGCGGTCCTTGGCGCGGACGACCTGCTTGCCGAGCACCTCGGTGACGAACGCGTCGACGGTCTCGACGGTCCGCGGGTCCGTACGCACCGAGCCGACGACCTCCACGAGGGGGAGCACCGGCGCGGGGTTGAAGAAGTGGATGCCCACCACCTGCTCGGGCCGGGCGGTGACGCCGCCGAGCTTCACGATGGGCAGTGAGGACGTGTTCGAGCCGAGGATCGCGTCCTCGTCCTCGACGACCTTGTCGAGGGTGGCGAACACGTCGAGCTTGATCGACTCCTGCTCCGAGGCGGCCTCGACCACCAGCTGCCGGTCGGCGAAGTCCGTCAGGTCGGCGGTGAAGGACACCCGACCCAGCGTCGCGTCCCGATCCGCCTCGCTGAGCTTGCCCCGGCCCACCGCGCGGTCCAGCGACGCGGTCAGCCGCGCCCGGCCCGGTACGAGGGAAGCCGGCCGCGACACCGCGACGAGCACGTCCAAGCCGGCCCTCGCGCACGTCTCGGCGATCCCGGCGCCCATGACCCCGCACCCGACGACGCCGACCCGGCGAATCCTGTCCATGTTTGTGCCTCCGCACACGCGTTAACAAATGGGGTTGCCGCAGAATTCGGTGAGTAGGGCGGGATCGCCGCTCCCTGACACGTGTCGTGGTAGGACGATAGGTTGGTAGGCCGGCACGACGCAATGATCTGCGCCTTTGTCCAGGCGAATTCGTGGCGGGTGCGAGAAAGCGGTTACCCGACAGTTCCCGATCGACAGTTACCTTTCTCTGCGTTCCCTCATCATCGTAGGAGGCGCACTATGGTCGACTTCAGCGCTGCCCCCACCACCCAGATCGACAGTCGCGGCGGCAAGTGCCTGTACGCGCAGATCGACGAGTTCCGTGCGGCCGGCCCCGCAGTGGCCGTCGAGCTGCCGGAAGGCATGTTGGCCTGGTCGATCACCCGCGGCGACGTGGTCCGGCGCCTGCTGACCCACCCCGGGGTCTCCCGCAACGTCAAGAAGAACGTGCCCAGCTACACCCCCGGCGAGATCAAGTGGCTGTCGCCGTGGGTGGACGTCGAGTCCATGTCCACGGCGGAGGGCCGCGAGCACCAGCGCCTGCGGCAGCTCGTGGCGCCGGCGCTGACCCCGAAGCGGATCGACGCGATGCGCCCGCACGTGGAGCTCGTCGCCCGGCGGCTGCTCGACGACCTGGCGACGCACCCGGCGGACGAGCCGGTCGACCTGCACACCATCTACTCCCAGCAGTTGCCGACCAGGGTGATCTGCGACCTGTTCGGGGTGCCGGACGACCTGCGGCCCGAGGTGCTGCGGATCCTGCGCGTGGTGCTGAACACCGACAACGTGCCGGAGGAGGAGTCGGCCGCGGTCTACGTCGACATGAACGTCGCCATGCGTACGCTGATCGACCTCAAGCGCCGCGAGCCGTCCGACGACCTGACGAGCTTCCTGATGGCGGCCCGGGTGGAGGGCGAGGAGCCGCTCAGCGAGCAGGAGCTGGTCGACATGCTGCTGCTGCTCATCGGCGGCGGCAGCCAGACGACGGTGACGCTGATCGACCACACGGTCCGCGAGCTGCTCGCCAACCCGGACCAGCTGGCGACCCTGCTGGCCGACCCGGCCCGCTGGCCGGACGCCATCGAGGAGGCGCTGCGGGCGCACTGCCCGGTGGCGGCACTGCCGATGCGCTGGGCGAAGGAGGACATCGACCTCGGCGAGGGGGTCGTCATCCGGGCGGGCGACGCCATCCTCATCAGCTACCTGGCGCACGGCCGCGACCCGGCCGTCCACGAGAACCCGGACGTGTTCGACATCGACCGGGAGAACAAGGACCACCTCGCGTTCGGGGCGGGTCCGCACTTCTGCCCCGGGGCCCGCCTGGCGCGCCTGGAGGCGGTCGTGGCGGTGCCGGCGCTGTTCGCCCGCTTCCCGCACCTCGCGCTGGCCGTGGCACCGGATGAGATCCAGCCGCTGCGCTCGTTCATGGCGAACGACGTGGCGTCGCTGCCGGTGCTGCTGAACCACCGGTAGGCGGACACCACGCCGCCCGGCCCGCGCGTCGCGGGCCGGGCAGCGGTGCGGACCGCATCAGGCGCAGTGGCTCCCGACGGTCTCGCCGACCGTCAGGGGCCACTGCGCCTGATCGTGTCCTGGGCCGTCGGCGCGGTGCCGGCAGGCGGTCACGGCCGTGGTCAGTGGGTGAGTGCGGGGATTTGGATTTTGGCGTCGTGTTCGAGGATGCGTTGTTGGAGTTCTTGGAGGCTGCGGCCGGGTTCGAGGCCGAGGCCGTCGACGAGGGCTTCGCGGGTGCGTCGGTAGACGCGGAGGGCGTCGACTTGGCGGCCGCTGCGGTAGAGGGCGAGCATGAATTGGTGGCAGAGGCGTTCGCGCATGGGTTCGGTGGCGGTGAGGATTTCGAGTTCGGGGGTGATTTCGCGGTGTCGGCCGCAGGCGAGTTCGGCGTCGAGGCGGTCTTCGAGTGCGGAGAGTCGTTCGTCTTCGATGGCGGCGAGTTCTGACCAGCAGGTGCCGGTTTCGACGAGGTCGGCGAGGGCGCGTCCGCGCCAGAGGGTGAGTGCTTCGGTGAGGAGTTGGGCGGCGCGGGTGGGGTTGTTGGTGGTGGTGGCGTGGCGGCCTTCGCGGACGAGTCTGCGGAAGCGGTAGAGGTCGATGGTTTCGGTGTCGATGCGGAGTTGGTAGCCGGGTGGGTGGGTGCGGAGGGTGGGGTTGGTGGTGGGGTCGGTGTTGTGGGTGAGCATGCGGCGGATGCCGGAGACGGCGTTCTGGACCATTTTGCGGGCGGTGGGGGGTGGGTTGCCGTCCCACATGGCGTGGAGGATTTGGCTGGTGGCGACGACTTTGTTGGCGTTGAGGAGGAGGTAGCCGAGGATTGCGCGTTGGCGGATTCCGCCGAGTTCGAGGTGGTGGCCGTTGTTGGTGACTTCGGTGCTGCCGAGTACGGAGAAGCGCATGGGTGTGCTCCGGTGGTCCGGTGGTGGGGGTGGGTTTTGAGTTTCCCATCGGTGGTCATTGGGGAGGCACCCCTAGGGCACCCCGCAGGAGGTGTGGGTGCATGGTGGGTGTCATTGGGTTGGCAGTGTGGAGTTGCTGGTCAGGCATTGTCGGGTGGTGGTGGGGCATGAGACCGTCATCCGGGTCCGATGAACGGCGCACGGCCGTACGGGGAAAGGTGCCGGTGAGCTGCCGAAGGTTGCTCCCACGGCCGGTGGGGAGCAATTCCCCCGGCCCGCTCCGCCGGCCGGCCCACCGCCCGTGACCCTTGCCACGCAAGGGCCTCCCGGGCCGGGGGTCCACCCTGGACACCGTGCTCGCGGCGCCCGGACGGCCGGGCCGGGTATTGACAAAAGTCACCGGGCCTGCCGCGTGTGACGGGTATGAGCGATTCACGAATGCGTTGTGACGAACCTTCGCGTAGACGGTGAACGCAGACCTTGTTGAAACACGTGCCCGTCCAGCAGGTTTAGATGGCGTTCCGCACCACCGGGCCAAGCTGTGTGAGAGGGGACTCCCATGTCTGTCAATGCGACCGAGATTCTCAATGCCTTCTTCTTCGACGGTGCCGACGCTCCGGCGGACGGTGACCTGCGCATCGACGTCGTGGACAGCTGGACCACCAGCGACCTGGCGGCGGTCCGGCCGACCACCATCAGCTGGAGCGAGGCCCGGGTGGACGGGGGCCGCTGACGCAACCGGGGCGACCGCCACCGGCGACCACGAGCTGAATCGCGGGGGAACGAGATGACGGACACCGACCTGTGGGTGCGACGGTTCCACCCGGCGGACGAGGCGGCGACCAGGTTGCTGTGCCTGCCGCACGCCGGCGGCTCGGCGAGCTACTTCGCCCGGGTGGCCAGGACGCTCGCTCCCGAGGTCGACGTGCTCGCCGTCCAGTACCCCGGTCGGCAGGACCGGTTGCGGGAGCCGGGCCTCACCTCGGTCCACGAGATCGCGGACCGACTGGTGACGGTGCTGCTGCCGCTGGTCGACCGGCCGATCACCGTCTTCGGCCACAGCCTCGGCGCGACCATCGGCTACGAGGTCGCGCTGCGGCTGCGGCGGGCGGGCGTCGGCCCGACCGCGCTGTTCGTCTCCGGCAGGCGGGCTCCGCACCTCCGTAAGGAGGAGCGGACCCACCTGCGGGACGACGCCGGCCTGATCGCGGAGGTACGCGCCCTGGCGGGCACCGACAGCGCGCTGCTGGAGGACGAGGACGTGCTGCGGATGGTCCTGCCGGCCATCCGCTCGGACTACACCGCAGCCGAGACCTACGAGTACCGGCCCGGGCCACGCCTGGACTGCCCGATCGTCGCGCACATCGGCGACAGCGACCCGCGGGTGACGGTCGACGAGGCGAAGGCGTGGCGGGAACACACCGACGCGGGGTTCGAGTTCGTCGTCCACCCGGGCGGTCACTTCTATCTCAACGACAACATGTCCGCGGTGCTGCGCAGCATCAGGGCGCACACCCGGTCGCTCAGCTCGGCCTCGCGCGGCGCCGCCACGGTCGCCCACGCCGAACAACCGGGGTGAGTCGCCGGTCGACCCGAGCCTCAGGAGTGTCCGGAGGTGACCCACATGGCACTGATCGAGAGAGAACACCTGCTGTCCGACCTCGTCGAGACGTACGCGACGGCTGCCGCGGGCCAGGGCCGGGTCGCGCTGGTCGACGGCGGCGTCGCCAGCGGGAAGACCCGACTGGTGAACGCCGTGACCGAGGTGGCCGTCGGCGAGGGCGCGCTGGTGCTGACCGCCGCCTGTTCGGTCGCGGAGAGCATGATCCCCCTGGGGGTGGTGGGACAGCTGTTCCACAGCCTTCGGGCCCAGACCACCTCGACCGGCCACCTGCCGCTGCTGCGGCGCGACACCGGGCCGGCGGGAAACCCGGACGCCCCCACCCTGCGGCACGGTGACGCGCAACTGCTGGAGGACGTCTGCCAGGTCCTCCTCGACGTGGCCGCCGACCGGCCCCTGGTGGTGGTCGTCGACGACGTCCAGTTCGCGGACTCCCTGTCGTTGCAGGCGCTGCTGTACCTGCAACGGCGCATCCGTTTCGCGCGGGTGCTGCTCGTGCTGAGCGGATGCGTGGGCGCGCGGCCCGAGGCGGCGGCGTTCCGTGCGGAGCTCACGCGGCAGCCGCACTGCCGTCACCTGCGGCTGCTCCCGCTGTCGCCCGAGGGCGTCGGACGACTGCTCGCCGAGCGGATCCGGCCGGAGGCCGCCCGGCGGCTCGCCGCGTCGGCGCACGCCGTCAGCGGCGGCAACCCGATGCTCGTACACGCGCTGCTCGACGACGCCCTCACCGGCGCCGACGGGGACGTCGCGCCGACGGTGGGCGCGTCGTTCGTCCAGGCCGCGCTCGCCTGCCTGCACCGCAGCGACCCCCGGCTGCTCGACGTCGCCCGCGCCCTTGCGGTCGTCGGCCCGTCCGCGTCCGCCGGGCTCGTCACCGGGCTGGCGGGCCTCTGCGCGGCGACGACCCGGCAGGTGCTCGGCGCGCTCGCCGAGGCGGGCCTCACCGAGGGGCACTCCTACCACCACCCGGCGGTACGCGCGGCGGTGCTCGACGACTGCCCGCCGCAGACGCAGTCGGCCCTGCGGTCGCGGGCCGCGCTCCTGCTCCACGAGGACGGCGCGTCCGCCGCCGAGGTGGCCGCGCACCTCGTGGGCGTCGACGGGCCGGCCGGATCCTGGGCCGGTCCGGTGCTGGTCGCGGCGGCCGGGGAGGCCGTCGCCGGCGGCGCCGCACGGCACGCCGTGGACTGCCTGGAACTGGCGCTGCGATCCACCGAGGACGACCGCGAGCGGGCCGCCGTGGAGGCGGCCCTCGTCCGGGTGCACTGGCGCAGCGACCCCGAGGCGGTTCCGCGGCACCTGTCGTCGCTGGCGGTGGCGGCTCGCGCCGGCCTCCTCGACGAGGCCGACACGCTGCTGCTCGCCCGGTCGCTCGCCTGGCAGGGCAGGCACGACGAGGCGGTGGAGGCGCTCGACGGGGTGGGCGACCTCACCACGCACCCGGACCCCGACCTCGGCGCCGACCACCTCGCCACCCGCGAGTGGCTGCGGCACTGCCGCCCGCACGGCGGCGACGGTCCGGGCGACCCCGGGCCGGGCGTGGCGGTCGACCGCGCCGAGGAGGTGCTGCAACGCGCCCGCCCCGGTGACTCCCTCCTGGTGTCGGTGTGGCACGCGCTGCGGGTGCTGATCGGCGCCGACCAGCTCGACCGTGCCGCCGACTGGTGCGAGAAGCTGGCGGAGGAGGCCGAGTCGCACGGGATCACGAGCTGGCGGGCCGTCCTGACCGACGTACGGGCCGCCGTCGCCCTGTGCCGCGGCGACCTCGCCGCCGCCGAGCGGCACGCGCGCGACGCGCTGGCCACGATGCCGCCCGCCGCCTGGGGCGTCGCCGTCGGCTCGCCGCTCGCGCACCTGGTCCTGGCCTGCACGATGACCGGGCAGCTCGCCGAGGCCGAGGCGGCCCTGCGGGAGCCGACGCCGGCCGCGATGCGCCAGAGCATGTTCTGGCCGCAGTACCTGCGGGCCCGGGGCGTCTACTACGACGCCGTGGACCGGCGGCACGCCGCGCTCGCCGACTTCCAGACCGCCGGCCAGCTCGCCGTCGGCTGGGGCGCCGACGATCCGTCCGCGCTGCCGTGGCGGGTCGACCTCGCCCGGCTGTACGTGCGGATGGGCCGGCCCGACCAGGCCCGGAAGCTGATCACCGAACATCTGGCGCTGCCGGGTGGCGACGCCCCGCGCGCCAAGGGCATGGGGCTGCGGGCGTTGGCGGCGGCGTACGCGCCCAAGCAACGGCAGGTGATGCTGCGCGAGGCGATGGACCTGCTGCACGCCAGCGGGGACCGGCACGAACTCGCGCACGTCTTCGCGGACCTGAGCCAGACCGGGCACGCCCTCGGCGAGTTCGGGCGCGCCAAGATGATGGGCGCGCACGCCCTCCAGCTCGCCGAGGGCTGTCACGCCGAGCTGCTGCGGCGCAAGCTCAAGCCGTCCGACGACACCCTCGAAGCCGGGGTGGCCGGCGCGAAGGACGGGCTCGCCACGCTGACCGACGCCGAGCGCCGAGTCGTGAACCTGGCCGCCCGCGGGCACACCAACCGCGAGATCGGCGACCGGCTGTTCATCACCGTCAGCACCGTCGAGCAGCACCTGACGCGGGCCTACCGGAAGTTGAAGATCAGCACGCGTACGGAGCTGGTGCACATCGACCCGCCGAAGGGCGCACGCGGCGCGCGGCGCCGGCGCGTCGCCCCGGTCGGCCCGCCCTCGGGCGACAAGGAAACCACGATGCGATCGGACACGACATGACCGTTGCCGAGGACGAACAGGTCGGTAGCCGGGAGCGCACGCTCGCCCGGCAGATTCTCGAACTGGTCTTCCGCTTCCGCCGTCTCGAGCACGCCGACGACCCGTGCGGGGCGCAGCCGTGCGACGACTGCTTCGCGACCCACGAGGAACGGGTGGGCCGGTACCTACGCAGCGGCGAGCCGCTGCACTTCGTGCTGCCGGCGTTCCCCGCGAAGTCCCGCAACCCGGAGAAGGTGGTCGGGTCGCTGCCCGACCTCGGTGAGCGGATCTCCGTGGAGTTCCTCCAGTCCTTCTGCGAGCAGGTCAGCCACTACCACCCGGCGGGCGCGCGGATCCTCATCTGCTCCGACGGCCACGTCTTCTCCGACCTGCTCGGCATCCCCGACGAGGACGTGACCGCGTACCGCACGGAACTGCAACGCATCATCGACCAGACCGGCGCGTCCTCGGTCTCGATGTACTCGCTCGACGACGCGTTCGGGGCGATGTCCTACGACGAGATGCGCGGGCGGCTCCTCGCCGGGTACGCCACGCCGCTGGCGGACATCCGCGCCGAGGTGCTGACCGACCTGGGCGCCCGGTCGCTGTTCAACGGCATGCACCGGTTCATGCTCGAGGACCAGGGCCCGCTGCACCCCGACCTGAGCCGGACCAAGCTGCGCGAGCACTGCAAGGAGTTCGCGTACCAGATGATCCGGCGCAGCCGCGCCTGGGGAGACCTGGTCGGCACGAAGTTCCCCGACTCGCTGCGGCTGTCGATCCACCCGCAGCCCCGGCACGCCGAGAAGATCGGGCTGCACCTCATCCGGACCAGGGACAGCTGGCTGACGCCGTGGCACGGCGTCGTCCTCGACGACGGCGTCAACCTGACGCTGGTCAAGCGCAGCCAGGCCGAGCGGGACCGGGCCTCGTTGGTCTGGCGCAACGGCCGGCCGAGCCACTACGTGAACCCCCACTTCCGGCAGGAGGAGATCGCCTCATGACCACGGCAGACGAGCTGCGGGTGCAGCGGACGCCGCTGGCGCCGTTCGGCACGCTCTTGACGGCGGAGCACGACGGCGCCGACCTGCGGGACATCGCGCCCGCGACGCTGGAGCGTTGGACGATCGAGTCCAAGGTGGTCGTGCTGCGCGGCTTCCCCCTGCTCGACAGGGAGGACCTCGTCGCCTACTGCGAGACCTGGGGCGAGGTGCTGACCTGGGACTTCGGCGCCGTCCTGGACCTGGTGGTCCAGGAGGACCCGAAGAACTACCTGTTCAGCCGTACGGACGTGCCGTTCCACTGGGACGGCGCGTTCGCGCGGGCCGCGCCGCGGTACTTCCTCTTCCAGTGCCTCGAGGCGCCGGTGCCCGGCGGCGGCGGCGAGACGGTGTTCTCCGACAGCACCGACGTGATCCGGCGCGCCTCGCCGGAGCTGGTGCGCGAGTGGGCGGCGACGGAGGTCAGCTACCGCACGGAGAAGCTCGGCTACTACGGCGGCGAGACCGTGTCGCCGCTGCTCACCACGCACTCGGAGACCGGCGAGACGATCATGCGGTACGGCGAGCCGCTCGACCCGGAGCGCTACCGCAACCCGGTGTGGGTGTCCATCGGCGGCAGGTCGGCGGAGGAGGCCGAGCCGTTCATGGCCGACCTGCGCGACCGGCTGCACCACCCGGACGTCTGCTACCACCACGAGTGGGTCGACGGCGACATCGTGGTCGTCGACAACCAGGCGCTGCTGCACGGTCGCAACGCCTTCCGCGGCAACTCCTCCCGGCACCTCCAGCGGATCCAGATCCTCTGACCCCGGTCAGGGGCGCTCGCGGGTGCCACCGAAGGTCCTCAACCCCGAAGGAAGACACCATGACCGTCGAAGAGGCGCGCGCGGGCGCGTCCACACCGGCGCCGGCCACCGCGCGGCGCCCGATCTACCACTCCATCCGCATCCGCCGGGTCGAGTTCCTGCCCGTGATGCTGGCCATCTACGCGATCCCGTCGCTGCTGTCGGTCGACGACCTGAGCACCCTGGCCTCGGTCCACTTCGCGCTGGTGATCGTGATGGCGCTGTCCATCATGCACTTCATCGACATGACCAACGCGTACGCCGACCGCGACGTCGACGCCGTGTACAAGACGTGGCTGTCCCAGGCGGTGTACGGGCTGGGGCTGCGCAACGTGCGGTGGCAGATCGCCGCCACGGGCGCGGGTGTGCTGGCCCTCGCGACCTACTTCACCTTCCGCACCGGGCACTGGGACATCCTGCCCCTGGTCGCGTTCACCCTCTGGATCGGCGCCCAGTACTCCATCCCGCCGGTCCACCTGAAGAGCTCCGGCGTGGGGCAGATCCCCGGCCTCGCCGCCGTGCTGATCTGGCTGCCGATGCTCGTCGTCGTCCGGTCCGTGCCCGGTGAGCTGTCGTGGCCGCTGCTGGCCGTGATCATCGGCTTCGGGCTGAACCAGGTCGGCATCGTCATGGTCAACACGGCCGAGGACTGGCCGGAGGACGCCGCGTTCAACATCCGCACGTGCGTACGCGCGCTGGGCCTGACCCGCGCGATGGCCGTCGCGAGCGGGCTGATCGCGGTCGGCGGCTCCACGGTGTGCGTGTCGGTGCTCGCCATCGGCGGGTTCACCTGGGGTGCCGTGCCGATGATCGTCGCCATCGCGTTCGCGCTGGTGCACGTGTCGGGCACCTGGCGCGGCGTACGCGGCAAGCCCCTCGCGGACGCGCTGGCGTTCCTGCGGCCCCGGGCGAAGCTGGTGCCGTTGCAGGTGGCGAGCACCGGGTGGGGAACCGTGATCGCCGCCGCCTTCGCCCAGGCGAGCTGAGTCCCGGTGGGGAGGGACACCATGGCGCAGGTCGTGCTGCTCGACGAGGAGGGACGGCCGGTGGGCGCCACCGAGGGCGCGACGGTGCACCACCTGCGTACGCCGTTGCACCTGGCGTTCTCCTGTTACGTCTTCACCAGCGACGCCAAGCTGCTGCTCACCATGCGCAGCGACCGCACGCGTACCTGGCCGGGGATCTGGACCAACTCGTGCTACGGGCACCCCGTGCCGGGGGAACCGGTCCCCGCGGCGGTGACCCGCACCGTACGCGCCGAGCTCGGCCTGGCCGCGCCCGCGCCGGAGCTGGTCCTGCCCGCCTTCCGGTACCGCGCCACGATGGACAACGGCGTGGCGGAGAACGCCGTGTCCCCGGTGTTCCGGGTGGTGACCGACGAGCGCCCGACCCCCGACCCGGCCGCCATCGGCGACTTCGAGTGGGTCGCCTGGGCGGACTTCGTGTACGCGGTGGGCACCGGCGACATCTCCGTGTCGCCGTGGTGTCGTCTCCAGGTCGCCGAGCTCGTCACCCTCGGCGACGATCCGACGCGGTGGCCCACGGCCGACGAGTGCCTCCTGCCCGGCGGGACGCTGACGGCCACCGGCTGAGCGGCGTGCGGCGGACCGTGCCCACCGGCGGGGTGGGCGCGGTCCGTCGTCCGTTGCGGCGGGTGCTGCTGTCGGGCCCGGTCACGACCCGGCCCGGACGCTGGCCTGCACGGTGAACGTGCCGTCCCCCCGCCAGGTGCGCAGCGTGCCGCCCGCGTCCCGCAGCCGGTCGGCCAGCCCCGGCAGCCCGCTGCCGTCGAGGTCCGGCGCCCCGTCGCCGGCCCCGTCGTTGACCACCGTCAGCCGCGCCCCGGACGCCTCGCCGGCGATCTCGATCGTGCACCACCGCGCCTCGCCGTGCCGCAGCACGTGGGCGCCGGCCTCGCGCAGCACGGACACCAGCGGCCCGGTGAGCGCGGGCGGCAGGTCGCGCTCCGGCTGCGTCACGGAGCACCGCACGCCGGCGTTGCGCAGCACCCGTGCCACCGTCTGCGCCTGCTCGCGCAGGCCGACGCTGCGGTAGCCGTGCACGGCCTCGCGCATCCGGGCCGACGCGGCCGCCGCGAGCGCCCGCATCTCGGCGGTCTCCTTCCTGGTCCGCTCCCCGTCGACCATTGCCAGCCGCGACGCCAGCTCCGCCTTGAGGACGAGCGCCGACAGCTCGTTCGCGAGCAGG
The DNA here is from genome assembly GCF_035920365.1 of Micromonospora sp. NBC_01740. Taxonomy (NCBI): domain Bacteria; kingdom Bacillati; phylum Actinomycetota; class Actinomycetes; order Micromonosporales; family Micromonosporaceae; genus Micromonospora; species Micromonospora sp. NBC_01740. Next base: position 2,819,636 of record NZ_CP109150.1, read on the forward strand.
GCGTAGACGTCCCGGGCGCACCGCAGCCGCTCCTCGGCCGCCGCCAGGCGGGCCAGGGCGTCGTGCCCCTCCCGGGCCTGCGCCCGGAACGTCCAGAACCACAGGTGCAGCACGTTCCACGTCGCCACCGTCAGCCCGAGCACCACCGTGACGGTCACCGCGTCGCGCACGGGACCGCCGAGCCACCAGGCCGTCGCCGCGGCCACCAGCACCGTCCCGGCCATCAGGGTCACCGCGCACCGGACCGGCAGCAGCAGCGGCGCGGCCCCGACGAGCGCGGCCCCCACGAACGCCCAGGCCCGCCCCGGGGTGCCGCCGACCGGTCCGACGAGCGGGACGGACAGCACGGCGGCCGTGGCGCAGCCGGCGACCAGCCACCGGCCGGTCGTCGTCGCCCGCCACGGCATGACCGACCGGTGCAGCGCCGCGGCCAGCGCCAGGACCAGGAGCAGCGACCCCGCCGCGCCGAGCACGATCCCGCGCGGGTCGGGCTCGCGACGCAGTTCCAGGGCGGCGAGCAGTACGCACGCGGCCACCCCGCTCGCGGCGCCCGCCAGGATGCACAGCCTCGCCCGCCGCATGCCCGGGGTGGACAGGGCGTCAGCCGGCGCGGCGGGGGTCCCCGTCAGGCCGGTGGGCCGGATCCCGGTGACCATCAACGCCACGGCTCCCGGCGGACGTGGCGCGTGCCGGGCCCCGGCACACCAGGACGCGCCGACCCGGGCAGCGGTGCGCTCGGTGTCGTCGCCTGCCGGATCACGGTCGCCACGGAATGCATGGTATCGGTTACGGTCGGTTCGTGCCGACGTGGATCCGTCCCTGCCGTCGCATCCCGGGGCCGCCACCCGCCGGGCTCGCCCGTGGGGTGGGTGGTCTCGAGGAGCTGCGCTGTCATCGGAGGGCCTCCGTCCGGTCCTGGTCGCGTGGGCGCCGGCGGGCGCCGGTCCGCCCCGCGGGTCGCCGGCCGTGCCGCGGGCGTCGCCACGCGGTCGGTCGTGCCGTCAGCATGGCGGCGAGGACGCGCCGGATCCCATCCCCGCGTGTCACGTACGACCCGGGAGAACTGCACGGGTGAACCGTGCGCCGGTGTGTCGTCAGCGGGTTCCCGGGCGGCCCGGAAATTGCACGTTCCATCGCCTTGAAATTGTTACCGCCATCGCCCGGTAATTTGCGCTTCGAGTCGTGTCGGCAGATGGCGAACGTGATTGCGGCCGATGGTTCGACTCGGCTAATTTGCAGACACGAAATGCCTCTCCTCTCTGGAGGCTGCTGTGTCCTCATCCGTCGGAATTCTGGGCACCGGATCCTGGGTGCCCGCGCGAGCATTGCCGAACGAGGAAATCGCGCGTCGCGTACCGGGCGCCAGCCCGGAATGGATCGTACGCAAGACCGCCATTCGTTCGCGCCGTTTCGCGGCGGCGGAGGAGGCCACGTCGGACCTGGCCGTGCGGGCCGCGACCCGCGCCCTGCGGGACGCGGGCATCGGCGCCGACCGCGTCGACTACCTCATCGTGTCGACGTCGACCCCGGACCACCCGCAGCCGCCGACGGCCTGCCTGGTGCAGGACCGTCTCGGCGCGTACGGGGCCGCGTGCTTCGACGTCAACGCGGTGTGCGCGGGATTCGTGCACGCCCTGGTGCTGGCGCAGTCGCTGGTGGCGGACCGGCCCGGCACCCACGCGCTCGTGGTCGGCGCCGACGTGTACTCGCGCATCCTGGACTTCGACGACCGGCGCACGGCCGTGCTGTTCGGCGACGGCGCCGGCGCGGCCGTCGTGGGGACGACGTCCCCGGGGCGCGGTGTCGTCGAGTACGAGCTGGCCAGCCGGGGCGACGCCAGCGGCCTGATCGGGGTGGCGGCGGGCGGCAGCAGGCTGCCGGCGTCCGCGACGACGGTGGCGGACGGCGGCCACTTCTTCCGCATGCACGGCCGCGGCGTCACCGAGCTCGTCCTCCAGGACGTCCCGCCGTTCGTGGACAAGCTGCTGGCCAGGGCGGGCGTCGGCGCGGCGGACGTCGCGCACGTGGTGCCGCACCAGCCCAACGGCCTGCTCCTCGACGAGCTGGTACGCGCGTGCGGGCTGACCGCCGCGCACACGCACCGCACGGTGGAGGAGTACGCGAACGTCGGCAGCGCCTCGGTGCCGCTCACCCTCGACCACGCCAACCGGGCCGGGCTGCTCCGCGACGGCGACCTCGTCCTCCTGCTGGCGTTCGGCGGGGGGATGTCGCTCGGGGCGTGCCTGCTGCGGTGGGGCCGGACATCCGGCCCGGACCCCGGCGGGGACCGGTGAGCCCACCGGCCGACGACCCCACCCCCGAAACCCTGCCCGCTTCCACGCCAACCCTGTCGAAACAGGACGGTTATTCATGAAGACCTTGACGAAGCTCGGCGCGTTCGCGCTCGCCCTGGTGTTGGTGCTGGGGAGCGCCTACACCGTCGGCCGCGTGGTCGGGCCCCCGCCGACCGCCGCACCCGCAGCCGCACCCGCCGCCAAGCCGGCCGCCATGGCCGAGGAGTCCTCGTACGGCCTGACCATCAACCACGAGAGCATGAACCTGAAGGTGATCACGGACAACGTCCGGGCGGGCACGAAGCAGACCTTCGCCTTCCAGATCCTGCAGCACGACGGCACGCCGCTGGTGAAGTACAAGCCTCAGCACGAGAAGCTGATGCACCTGATCGTGGCGCGGCGCGACCTGACGAACTTCCAGCACGTCCACCCGAACCTCGGCTCGGACGGCGTGTGGCGGGTGCCGCTGACCTTCGCGGCGGCGGGCGAGTACCGCGTCTTCGCCGACTACATGCCGCTGTGGGGCATCCACGGCGAGACGCTCGGGGCGGACGTGTCGGTGTCGGGCGACTACCGGCCGGAGGCGCTGCCCGCGCCGTCGACCACCTCGACGGTCGACGGGTACACGGTGACCCTCGGCGGTGAGTTGACGCCCGGCAAGAGCGGCAAGCTGACGCTCAGCGTCGCGAAGGACGGCAAGCCGGTCACCGACCTGGAGCCGTACCTCGGCGCCTTCGGGCACCTGGTCGCGCTCCGCGACGGCGACATGGCGTACCTGCACGTCCACCCCGACGGCACGCCGGGCGACGGGCAGACCGCGCCCGGTCCGGACGTCCTGTTCCACGCCACCGCGCCGAGCTTCGGCGACTACCGGCTGTTCCTGGACTTCCAGCACCAGGGCGTCGTGCGTACGGCGTCGTTCACCCTGCGCGTGAAGGGCCCCAACCCGCCGCCGCACGGCCTGAGCGAGGAGGCCTTCGCGGCGGCCAAGGCCCGCAACGAGGAAGCCGTACGCAACGGCGGAGCCGCTGTCCCCGCCGACACGACCGGCGGCGGCACGGAGGGGGGCACCGAGCATGGCCACGGCTGAGAACCATCTGGAACTGCTGATCGGCGGCATGACGTGCGCGGCCTGCGCGGCGCGCATCGAGAAGCGCCTCAACGACATCGACGGGGTGGAGGCGACCGTCAACTACGCCACCGAGAAGGCGAAGGTGCTCCTCCCGCCCGGGATCACGCAGGCGCGGGTGATCACCGCCGTCGAGGAGATCGGCTTCACGGCCCGGCCGGTGCAGCCGCGCACGGCCAGGGCCGAGAACCACCTGGAACTGCTGATCGGCGGCATGACGTGCGCGGCCTGCGCGGCGCGCATCGAGAAGCGCCTCAACGACATCGACGGGGTGGAGGCGACCGTCAACTACGCCACCGAAAAGGCGAAGGTGCTCCTCGCGCCCCAGGTCTCACGGGAGACGGTGATCGCCGCCGTCGAGGAGATCGGCTTCACGGCCCGGCCGGTGCTGCCGCCCGCGGCACCGGCGGCGGACGTCCCGGATCCGGCGGCCGCGGAGGAGGCCGAGCACGACCGTGAGCTGCGGGCGGCCCGCCACCGCCTCTGGGTCGTCGCCGTGCTGGCGGTGCCGGTCATCGCGATGTCGATGTTCTCCCAGCTCCAGTTCGAGTACTGGCAGTGGGCCTGCCTCACGTTGAGCGCGCCCGTCGTGGTGTGGGGGGCGTGGCCGTTCCACCGGGCCGCCTTCGCCAACCTCCGGCACGCCGCCGCCTCGATGGACACGCTGGTCTCGGTGGGCACGCTCGCCGCGTTCGTGTGGTCGCTGTACACGCTGTTCCTCGGCACCGCCGGCGTGCCCGGCATGCGGCACCCGTTCCGGATCACCCTGGAGCGGACGCCCGGCGAGGGCAACATGTACCTGGAGGTCGCCGCGGGCGTGACCCTGTTCATCCTCTGCGGCCGGTACTTCGAGGCCCGCGCGAAGCGCCGCTCCGGCGCCGCGCTGCGCGCGCTGCTGTCGCTGGGCGCCAAGGACGTGACGGTGCTGCGCGACGGCGCCGAGGCGATCGTGCCGATCTCGGCGCTCGCCGTCGGCGACCGGTTCCTCGTGCGGCCGGGCGAGAAGGTGGCGACCGACGGCGTCGTGGAGGAGGGCTCCTCGGCGGTCGACGCGAGCATGCTCACCGGCGAGTCCGTGCCCGTCGAGGTGGGACCGGGTGACGAGGTCGTCGGCGCGACGGTGAACGCCGGCGGGCGGCTCGTCGTCCGCGCCACGAAGGTGGGCGGCGAGACGCAGCTCGCGCAGATGGCCAGGCTCGTCGAGGACGCGCAGACCGGCAAGGCCGCCGTCCAGCGGCTCGCGGACCAGGTGTCGGCGGTGTTCGTGCCCGGGGTGATCGCGCTGTCGCTCGCCACGCTGGGCTACTGGCTCGGCTCCGGCCAGCCGGCGGCGGCCGCGTTCACCGCTGCCGTGGCCGTACTGATCATCGCCTGCCCGTGCGCGCTGGGGCTGGCGACGCCGACCGCGCTGCTGGTCGGCACCGGCCGGGGCGCCCAGCTCGGCATCCTCATCAAGGGACCGCAGGTGTTGGAGTCCACGCGGACCGTCGACACCGTCGTGCTCGACAAGACCGGCACGGTGACCACCGGCGAGATGTCCGTCGTGGAGGTCGTGCCCGTCGACGGCGAGGACGACGTCCAGCTGCTGCGGCTCGCCGGCGCACTGGAGAGCGCGTCGGAGCACCCCATCGCCCGGGCCGTCGTCGCGGGAGCCAGGGACCGGTGCGGCGAACTGCCCCCGGTCGCGGACTTCTCCAGCGAGACCGGCGTCGGCGTGCGGGGCACCGTCGACGGGCACGAGGTCGTCGTCGGCCGGGCGTCGCTGCTGGGCGCGTGGGCGACCGACCTGCCCCCGGAGCTGGTCGCCGCCAAGGCGACGGCCGACGCGGCGGGCCGTACGTCGGTCATGGTCGGCTGGGACGGCGCCCTGCGGGGGATGCTCGTCGTGTCCGACCGGGTGAAGTCCACCAGCGCGGCGGCGGTGGCGCAGTTCAAGCGGCTGGGGCTGCACCCGATCCTGCTGACCGGCGACAACGCGGCGGTGGCGGCGGCGATCGCGGCGGAGGTGGGGATCGACGACGTGGTCGCCGAGGTCCTCCCCGCCGGGAAGGTGGAGCTGGTCAAGCGGCTCCAGGCCGACGGCAAGGTCGTCGCGATGGTCGGCGACGGCGTCAACGACGCCGCAGCCCTCGCGCAGGCCGACCTGGGCATCGCGATGGGCACCGGCAGCGACGTGGCGATCGAGTCCGGCGACCTGACGGTGGTCCGCGGCGACCTGCGGGTGGTCGCGGACGCCATCCGGCTGTCGCGGCGCACCCTCGGCACGATCAAGGGCAACCTGTTCTGGGCCTTCGCGTACAACGTCGCGGCGATCCCGCTCGCGGCGAGCGGGCTGCTCAATCCGATGCTGGCGGGTCTGATCATGGCCGGCAGTTCGGTGTTCGTGGTGTCGAACAGCCTGCGGCTGCGGCGGTTCAAGGCGCTCGCCGGCAACGAACTCCCGGACCGGGCCGACACGGCCGAGGCGTCGCGCGCCCCGATGGTCACCGCCTCCTGACGCGTCGAGCGCGCACGTCCGCACGGAAAGAAACGGAGCCGCACCATGGCCGAGCCGAGCCGGCTCGCGGAGGATCCTCAGCTCCTGCTGCTGCACGCGGCCGGTCTCGGCCGGGCGAGCTGGGACGCCGTCGTCGAACGCATCCCGGGCTTCGCCCGGACCCTCGCGATCGACCTGCCCGGCCATGGCAGCGTGCCGGGGCTCGCGTACGACCGTGACGTCGTGCCGAGGCTCGCCGAGTACGTCGCGGAGCGGATCGCGGCGCTGGGGCTGCGCAGGCCGCACGTGGTCGGGCACTCGCTCGGCGGGGTGATCGCACTCGAACTGGCGCGTCGGGTGCCCGTCGCGGCGGTGACCGCCCTGTGCAGCATCGGGTTCCGGGCGGTCTGCCACGCCTCGATGTGCGTGGTGCGGACCCACGCGATCCTGCGGATGACCGCCGCGGTGGGGCCGAGGACGCGGGGGCGGCTGCTCAACCGGGGGGTGGTCCGCAGGATGGTCATGGGCAGCGTGTCGGCCCGGCCCGCCGCCCTCCGGCCGGACGTGGCCGCCGCCGACGTGAACTCGATGATCACCAGCGACCTGTCCGCCCTGAGCCGGTACGCGGGGCTCTACTCGTTCCGCGCCGACGCCACCGACACGACGCCGGTGAACCTCGTGTGGGCCGACCAGGACCGCGTGGTCCCGTTGCGCGACGCGCTCCGGGCCCGGCGGGTGCTCCCGAGGGCGCAGCACTACGTCATCCCCGGCAGCGGTCACTTCGTCGTACGCGACGACCCGCACGGCGCCGCTGCCGTCATCCACGCCTGTCACGCCCAGGTGCTGCGGGAGAGGCAGGCCGAGACTCGCAGAGGAGTTCGCGGAAATGTGAACCCACAGCGCGGTAATTGAGCAGGCAATTCGGCCCCGCACATCTGTCGGGGCGGGAACTGTTGACCGACCGGACGCGACTACTGAGGTACGCGGAGCCCGGGACCACCGCTCAGAGGAGTGCGAATGAAAATCACCCCGCAGGCTGGAAAGAAGTTCGGCGTGATCGTGGAGGGTTTCGACGCGGAAACCGCCTCGCCGGAGGACATCGTCGAGCTGAAGAAGGCCATCTACTCGAACAAGATCGCCGTGCTGAAGAACCAGGACCTGTCGCCGCGGCAGTTCCTGGCGCTCGGCCAGCGGCTGGGCCGGGTCGCGGAGTACTACGAGCCGGTCTACCACCACCCCGAGGTGAAGGAGGTGTTCGTCTCCTCCAACGTCAAGGAGGAGGACGGCCGCCAGATCGGGGTGCCGAAGACCGGCAAGTTCTGGCACTCGGACTACCAGTTCATGCCACGTCCGTTCGACATCACCATGATCTACCCGCAGGTCGTGCCGTCGAAGAACCGGGGCACCTACTTCATCAACCTGGCGACCGCCTACGAGCAGCTCTCCGAGGAGCTGAAGCTGGCCGTCAAGGACAAGACGGCGACGCACAGCGTGCTGCGGTACTTCAAGATCCGGCCGACCGACGTCTACCGGCCGATCTCGGAGATCATCGACGAGGTCAACGCGAAGACCCCGCCGGTGACGAGCCCGCTCGCGTTCCCGCACCCGCACACGGACGAGACCCTGCTCTACCTGAGCGAGGGCTTCACGCTGTCGGTGCAGGACGCGGACGGCAACGACCGGCCGGAGCTGCTGACCGAGCTGCTCACGGCCACCGGCCAGCTCGACCGCACCTACGAGCACGAGAACATCCACCTCCAGACGTTCGAGAAGGGCGACATGCTCCTCTGGGACAACCAGAGCCTGGTCCACCGGGCGCTGCACACCGCGACGCCGGAGCCGGCCGTGTCCTACCGCGTCACCGTCTACGACGACGTGGACGCCGCCTAGTCCCGCACGGACGTTCGATCCGCGGTGGGATCCGACGGCGTCGACCGTCGGATCCCACCGGTGTCCACATCGCACGAGGTCGAGAGGCATGACGTGGCAGGTCAGTTGACGGCGGCGAGGATCAGGGCGGACGTCGCCGAGATGCTCCACCGTCGCCCGGACGAAAGTTTCGACGCGGAGGATCTGTTCGACTGCGGCCTGGACTCGGTGCGGCTGATGACGCTCATCGAGCGGTGGCGCGACGCCGGCGCCGAAGTCAGCTTCGTCGACCTGGCCGAGCGGCCGACGGTGGAGCACTGGGTGAAGCTGCTGGTGGGCGGCGATGGCTGAGCCGCTGCCGCTGGGCGCGGCCCAGGAGGGCATCTGGACCGGTCAGCAGTTCGACCCGGACAGCCCTGCCTTCAACACCGCCGAGTACGTGGAGATCCGCGGCCCGGTCGACGCGCGGCTGCTGGAGGCGGCCGTGCGCGGGGCCGTCGGCGAGGCCGAGGCGCTGAACGTGGTGTTCGAGGAGGACGCCGACGGACGCCCGTGGCAACGTCCCCGCGACGACGGGTCGTGGCCGCTGCACACCATCGACACCAGTGCCGAGGCGGATCCGCTCGCCGCCGCGACGGCCTGGATGCGCGCGGACCTCGACACCCCCGTCGACCTGCGCAAGGACCCGCTGTTCCGGCAGGCGTTCCTCCGGCTCGGCCCGGACCACCTCCTGTGGTACCAGCGCGTGCACCACATCGCCCTGGACGGATACGGGCTGTCCCTGGTCGCCCGCCGGGTCGCCGAGCTCTACACCGCCCTCGTCGAGGGCCGGGACCCCCCGCCCCGGACGTTCGGGGCGCTGGCCGCCGTGGTCGACGAGGACCGGGCCTACGCCGACTCGGACAGGTACGCCGCCGCCCGCGAGCACTGGACGTCCCGGGCGCAGGGCAGGCCGGCGCCGGTGGTGCTCGCCCGCCGCACCGGGAAGCTGGCGCGGACGGTGCTGCGCGCCACGGCGGACCTCGACACCGCCGGCATCGACGCGTTGAAGGCGGTCGCGAAGGCCACCGGAACCACGTGGAGCGAGACCGTCATCGCGGCCTTCGCGGCGTACCTGCACCGGATGACCGGCGCGGACGAGCTGACGCTCGCGCTGCCGGTCATGTCGCGGCTCGGTTCGGTGTCGCTGCGGGTGCCGTGCATGGTCACCAACGTCGTGCCGCTGTGGGTCCGCGTCGAGCCCACCGCCACGCTGGCCAGCCTCACCGGGCAGGTCGCGGCGGAGCTGCGGGCCGGGCGCCCGCACCTGCGCTACCGCTACGAGCAACTGCGCCGCGACCTGCGGATGGTCGCCAGCGAGCGCAAGCTGTTCGGCCCGTCGGTCAACATCATGCCGTTCGACTACGGCCTGCGCTTCGCCGGGCACCGGGGCGTCGTGCACAACGTCAGCGCCGGGCTCGTCGAGGACCTGGTGGTCCACGTGTACGACCGGGCGGACGGCAGCGGGCTGCGCATCGTCCTCGACGCCAACCCGAACTGCTACGACGACGAGGAGCTCACCGGTCACCTGACCCGGTTCCTGGCCTTCCTGCGCCGCGTGACCGACGCCGCCGACACCCCGGTCGCCGACGTCGACCTGCTCCTCGACGGCGAGCGCCGGCTCCTCCTGGAGGAGTGGAACGACACGGCTCGGCCCCTGCCGGCGGTGACCGTACCCGCGCTGTTCGCGGCACAGGCCGCCGCGACGCCGGACCGTACGGCGCTGGTGGCCGGCGACGCCACGCTGACCTTCGCCGAACTCGACCGCCGCGCCGACCGCCTCGCCCACCTGCTCGTCGCCCGGGGGGCCGGCCCCGACCGGCACGTGGGGCTCCTGCTGCCCCGCACCTCCGAGGCGATCGTGGCGCTGCTCGCCGTGCTCAAGGCCGGCGCCGCGTACGTGCCCGTCGACCCGGACCTGCCCGCCCGGCGGGTCGCGGCGATGCTCGCCGACAGCGCGCCGGTCGTGCTGCTCGCCACCGGGGCGCTGTGGGCCGGGCACCGGCAGTCGGAGGTCCCGGTCCTGCTCGTGGACGCCCCCGCGACCGTCGCGGAGCTGGCCGAGGCGCCCGACGCGCCCGTACCGGACACCGGCCTCGCGCCGGAGCACGCGGCCTGCCTCATCTACACGTCCGGCTCCACCGGCGTGCCGAAGGGCGTCGTGGTCGAGCACCGTGGTCTGGTCAACCTCTTCCACCACCACCGCGACACGATGATCCGGCCGGCGGCCGCCGGCCGGGTGTGCCGGGCCGCGCTGTCCGCGTCGCTGTCGTTCGACACGTCGTGGGAGGGCCTGCTGTGGCTGCTCGACGGCCACGAGCTGCACTTCGTCGACGACGACCGGCGTCGGGACCCCGCCGCGATGCTCGACTACGTCGACCGGCACGAGATCGACTTCATGGACATCACCCCCACGTACGCCGAGGAGTTGGTGGCGAACGGCTTCCTCGACGCCGGCCGGCACCGGCCCGCCGTGCTCGCGCTCGGCGGCGAGGCCACCGGCCCCGCGCTCTGGACGGCCCTGCGCGACGCCGGCACGACCGTCTACAACCTGTACGGCCCCACCGAGTGCACCGTCGACACCCTCTGGTGCCGGCTCTCCGAGAGCGCCGACCCGATCGTGGGCAGGCCGCTGACCAACACCAGGGCGTACGTGCTGGACCCGGCGCGCGGGCTCGTGCCGCCGGGCACGGTGGGCGAGCTGTACTTCGCCGGGGCGCCGGTCGCCCGCGGCTACCACGACCGTCCGGAGCAGACCGCGGAGCGGTTCGTGAAGGATCCCTTCGGGCCCCCGGGCAGCCGGATGTACCGCACCGGCGACCTCGCCCGCTGGCGGCGCGACGGCACCCTGGAGTTCCTCGGCCGCGCGGACGACCAGGTCAAGATCCGGGGCTTCCGCATCGAGCCGGGGGAGATCGAGGCGGTCCTGCTGGCCCACCCCGCGGTCGCCCAGGCGGCGGTGGTGCCCCGCGAGGACGCGCCCGGTCAGGTGCGGCTCGTCGGCTACGTCGTGCCGGTGGGCGACGCCGCGCCGGAGCCCGCCGCGCTGCGGCAGTTCGTGGCGGAGCGGCTGCCCGACTACATGGTGCCGCCCGCGTTCGTCGCGCTGGAGGCGATCCCGCGTACCACGAACGGCAAGCTCGACCGCGCGGCGCTGCCCGCGCCGGACCTGACCGCGACCGTCGGCGGCCGCGCGCCCCGCGACCACCGCGAGGCGGTCCTGTGCGGTCTCTTCGCCGACCTGCTCGGCCTGCCGGAGGTCGGCATCGACGACGACTTCTTCTCGCTCGGCGGGCACTCCCTGCTCGTCGCCCGGCTGATGGGCCGGGTACGCGCCGAGTTCGGCGTGGAGATCAGCATCCGGACGGTGTTCGAGGCGCCGACCGTCGCGAAGCTCGCGCCGGCGCTCGCCACGGACACCGCCGGCGGCTCGACGGAGGTGCTGCTCCCGCTGCGGACGCGGGGGAGCGGGCCGCCGCTGTTCTGCGTCGCGCCGGCGACCGGGCTGGCGTGGTCGTACGCCGCGCTGCTGGCGAGCCTGCCCGACCGCCCGGTGTACGGACTCCAGTCGGTCGCCGCCGCCGGGTGCGCGAGCGTCGCCGACCTGGCCGCCGACCATGTGCGGCGCATCCGTGAGATCCAGCCCGCCGGGCCCTACCACCTGCTCGGCGCCTCGTTCGGCGGCCTGGTGGCCCACGAGATGGCCACGCAGCTCGCGGAGGCCGGCGAGGCGGTGGCCCTGCTCGCGCTGCTCGACTCGTATCCGGTGCCGGCCGCCTGGCGGGAGCTGCCGCCGCCCGCCGAGCACGACGCCGCCGCCGCCGTACTCGGCCAGGCCGTGCTCGGCGGCCTCGACGAGGCGCAGCGTCGCCTCGCGTACGACGCCTTCGCGCGCAACTCGCGGCTCGCCGCCGGCTGGACGCCCCGGCGCCTCGGCGGCGACGTGCTGGTCGTCGAGGCGACCGAGGGCAAGACACCGGACTGGCCCGGCCCGCGGAGCTGGGAGCCACACGTCGACGGGCGCATCGACGTGCACCGGCTGGACTGCACCCACGACGGCATGCTCGCCGCCGGTCCCCTGGCGCGGGTCGGCGCCGTACTCGCACCTGTCGGCGATCATCGGAGGGCAACATGAGCGAACGGCGTGAGTGGCTCGGACTCGGCGCGGTTCTCGCCGCGACGTTCATGACCCAGGTGGACGGCTTCGTCGTCAACGTGGCCAGCCCGTCCATCCAGCGCGACCTCGACGCGGGCTTCGACCAGATCCAGTTCGTCGGCGCCGCGTACGTGATCGCCTTCGGGGCCCTGATGGTCACCGGCGCGCGGCTCGGCGACCGGATGGGCCACCGCACGGTGTTCCTCTGGGGCGTCGCCGGCTTCACGGTGACCTCGTTGCTGTGCGGCATCGCGCCGGACGCCGACCTGCTCATCGTGGCCCGCTTCCTGCAGGGCGCCACGGCGGCGTTCATGGCACCCCAGGTGCTCGCGATCATCCGGGCCACGATGCAGGACCCGGAGCGGCTGGCGAGGGCCATCAGCGTCTACGGCGTGGTCATCGGCCTGGGCGTGATCAGCGGCATCGCGGGCGGCGGTCTCATCGTCGAGGCCGACCTCTTCGGCCTCGGCTGGCGGCCGGCGCTGCTCGTCAACGTGCCCGTCGGGATCGCGATCCTGGCGTTGGGCGGGATCCTGCCGCGTACCGTGCCGAAGGCGCCGCACCGCCTCGACCTCGCGGGCGCGGCGCTCACCATCGTGGCGGCGCCGGCCCTGCTCGTGCCCCTGGTCTTCGGGACGGACGGCTCGCCGTGGCTGTGGCTCGGCGTGCCGCTCGCCCTCGTCCTGGCCGTCGTGCTGGTGCGCCAGCAGCGGCGCCTGCATCGCGAGGGCGGCGAGCCGCTGTTCCCGCCGCGGGTCGTCACCGCCCCCGGGATGCGGCTGTCCCTGGTGACCGTGCTGGCGCTGTTCGCCACGAACTCGGGGCTCTTCCTCGTGTTCACCTACTACCTGCAGACGGGGCTGCGCTTCACGCCGCTCACGGCGGCGCTGATGTTCGTACCGCTCGGGATCGGCTTCTCGCTGGGCTCCGCGGCGAGCCGCCGGGTGGCACGCCTGGTCTCGGCGCCGACCCCGGCCGTGGGCTGCGGCCTGCTCGCCGCCGTCCTGCTGGCCAGCGCGGCCGTCGTCCAGGCGCCCGAGTCCGCGCAGGCGCCCATGCTCGTCGCGGTGGTCACGCTGGCCGGTTTCGGGCAGGGCCTGGTCGTCTCACCCCTGGTGGCCGGGATCCTCGGCCGGGTCAGGCCCGCCGAGGCGGGCGCGGCGTCCGGCATGGCGACCACCGTGACGCAGTTCGGCCTGGCGCTCGGGGTCGCGGTCGCGGGGGTCTGCTACCGCACCGTGCTCGGCGCGACGCCCGGCGACCCCGACGTGCCCTTCGCCGACCACGCGACGGCCTTCGCGGTCACCGCGCTCCTGCTCGCGGCCTCCGCGATCTGCGCCGGCCTGGTCAGTGTCCGTCTGCACCACCTGCCCAAGCCCGCGGCCGCGGCAGCGGAACCGGAAGAGGCGGCGGCGCCGTCGCCTGTCGCCACGTCAACTGCTCGGAGGACCGGATGAAACTCAAGCGACTCCCCCTCGCGGCGGCCGTCGCCGCCCTGCTTCTCACGACGGCATGCTCGACGGCCAAGAGCGAGGCCGGCCAGTCGAACGACCCGCCGAAGGCGGGCTACCCGGTGACGATCAGCAACTGCGGCAAGAAGTACACCTACCAGCAGGCGCCGAGCCGCGTGGTCGTGATGAACGGCGGGTCGGTCGCGGAGGTCTCCGCGCTGCTGGAACTCGGCGTCGCCGACCGGATCGTCGCCAACGCGCAGTCCTACGGCGCCTCCGAGGTCGACGGCCGGGTCGACGCGATCAAGAAGCTGCCGACGGGCAACATCAAGCTCAACGACATGTCGGACATCCCGCGCGAGGCCATGATCGGGCTGACGCCCGACTTCGTGATCTCCACGTACGACGGCGGCTTCCGCGCCGAGGCGGGCTTCGCCACCCGCGACGACCTCGCGGCCGTGGGGGCCAACACGTACGCCCCGAAGAGCTCGTGCGGTGAGGTCGGCACGGTCTCCGGCACGCCGACCGTCGAGGACAGCTACGCGCTGCTGCGCGACCTCGGGGCCATCTTCGGGGTGTCCGAGCGCGCCGAGAAGATCATCGCCGACTCGAAGGCGCGCATCGCCGAGGTCGGGACGAAGACCGCGAGCCTGCCGAAGCAGAAGGTCATGCTGATCATCCCCGGCATGGCGATGGGTGGGGAGTTCAGCTCGGTCGGCGGCAACGGGATCTGGAACGACATCATGGCCAAGTCGGGTGCGGTGAACGCCTTCGAGGGCGCCACCGACCAGATGTTCGCCAACCTCTCCCGCGAACAGGTCGCCAAGGCCGACGTGGACGTCCTGCTCGTCGTGAACTACATGTCGAAGGATCCGGACGCGGACGCGAAGAAGCTGCTCGCCCAGTTCCCGCAGTGGGACGCGGCGAAGAACAACCGCTACGTCGTGTTGTCCGACTCGATCTACCTCGGCCCCAGCAACCACCTCGCGGTCGCCAAGATCGCGCAGGCCGCGCACCCCGAGGCGTTCTGAGCGCCATGACCACCTTGTCGCGTTCCACCAACGGCCGGGTGTCGGCCGCGCCGAAGCGCCACGCCACCCGGCCGGCCCCCCTGCACGGCGCGCCCCTGCCGCTGTGCCTGCTCGTGCTCGGCGTACTGCTGGTCGTCCTGATCCTCGTCGCGGCGGCCGTCGGCTCGGTGCCGGTCTCCATCGGCGACACCGGCCGGATCGTCTGGGCGCACCTGACCGGGGCGACCCCCGCCGTGGACCCGGCCCACGACCAGATCGTCTGGACCTTCCGGATCCCACGGGTGCTGCTGGCCGCGCTGTGCGGCGCCGGGCTCGCGGTAGCGGGCGTCGTGCTGCAGGCCCTCGTGGCCAACCCGCTCGCCGACCCCTTCATCCTCGGGGTGTCGGCGGGCGGCTCGGTCGGCGCCGTCACCGTGATGGCGCTGGGCGCCGGCGCGGCCGGCGGACTCGGGGTGTCGGGCGCGGCGTTCGTCGGCGCGATGCTGGCGGTGGCGCTGGTCTTCACCCTCGGGCAGCAACACGGCCGGCTCAACCCGGTCCGGCTCGTACTCGCGGGGGTCGCGATCAGCTACGTGTTCACCTCGATCACGAGCCTGCTCCAGTTGCAGACGACGCCCAACAACATGCGCCAGATCATGTTCTGGCTGCTCGGCAGCGTCGCGGGCGCCCGCTGGGAGCAACTCCAGGTCGCGGGCGTGGTCGTCCTCGCGGTGACCGTGCTGCTGACCATGTACGCCCGGCAGTTCAACGCGCTCGTCACCGGCGACGAGTCGGCGACCGCCCTCGGGATCGACGTCAAGCGGCTGCGGATCGTGTCGATCGTCCTGACGTCGCTGCTCGCGGGCGTGCTCATCGCCGTGGCCGGCGGCATCGGCTTCGTCGGGCTGATGGTGCCCCACCTGGTGCGGCTCGCGTTCGGCGTGGACCACCGCCGGGTGCTGCCCCTCGCGGCCCTCGTCGGCGCGGTCTACCTCGTGATCGTCGACCTGCTGTGCCGGACGGTCGACCCGCCGAACGAGTTGCCCCTCAACATCCTGACCGCCCTCTTCGGCGCACCGTTCTTCATCTGGCTGATGCGCCGGGATAGGAGCCTGTCCCACTCATGAAGCTTCAGGTGCAGCAGGTGTGCGTCTCCATCGGTGGTACGCCGATCCTCCGCGACGTCAGCATGGAGGTCGCGCCCGGCGAGGTCGTCGGCCTGATCGGCCCCAACGGCAGCGGCAAGTCCACGCTCCTGCGGACCATCTACCGGTCGGTCCGGCCCGCCGGCGGGCAGGTGCTGCTCGGCGACGAGGACGTCTGGTCGCTGTCGGCGCGGGCGGCCGCGCGGCGGACCGCCGCCGTCTTGCAGAACAGCCCCACCCCGCCGGGCCTGACCGTGCGGGAGGTCGCCGCGCTGGGCCGGACCCCGCACAAGGGGGTGTTCGACCGCGAGACGGCCGACGACAACGACATCGTCGCCGACGCGCTGGAGCGCACCGGCATGCTGGGGCACGCGGACCGGATCTACGGCTCGCTGTCCGGCGGTGAGCGGCAGCGGGTGCTGCTCGCCCGGGCGCTGGCCCAGCAGCCGCAGCTCCTGGTGCTCGACGAGCCGACCAACCACCTGGACATCCGGGCCCGGTTCGAGCTGTTGGAACTGGTGCACACGCTGGCCGTCACCACGCTGGCGGTGCTGCACGACCTGGACCTCGCGGTGCGCAGCTGCGACCGCCTCGTCGTGCTGGACCGCGGGGAGGTGGTCGCGTCGGGGCCGGTGCTGGAGGCGCTCACGCCCCAGGTGCTGTCCGGGGTCTTCGGGGTCACCGCCGAGACGGAACGTCACGAGGACGGGGTCGTCCGCGTCACGTACGGCGCCCGGCCGCTGGCCAAGACGGGCTGAGCCGGGTGCGGCGGACGTGCCCGCCGCCCGGCCGGATCCGGCCGGGCGGCGCCCCGACGGGCAGGCGGCGCGCCCCGGGCGCGCGGCCCCCGTCGGGCGCGCGCCCGTCGCCGCCTTCACCGCGCCCGTGCGCCGCGCGGTCCCCGGGACGCCCGGCACGCTGGCCGAACGGTTCCATCGAATTCTGGTTCCCGGCGATGAGGCCGACTGGACTGCCACTGGAATCCCTTCTTCTCGGCATCCCGCATGGTTACCGTGAATTCATGTCGGAGCCACTGGAAGAAAGCGCGGTCACGGCTCTGGCCCTGGCCGTCGGGCGCGGCGACCGTTCCGCGGCGGATCCTCTCGTCCGCAGCACGCAGCGTGACGTCTGGCGATTCCTGGTCTACCTGGTCGGGTACGCCGACGCCGAGGACCTGACGCAGGAGACGTTCGTCCGCGCGCTGGGCAGCGCGCACCAGTTCACCGGGCGCCACCACGCACGGTCCTGGCTGCTGGCCATCGCGCGGCACGTGGCCGCAGACCACTTCCGCGCCGCCGCGAGCCGGCCCCGGATCGTGTCCGACCAGGACTGGCAGGCCACCGCGGAGCGTTCCGCAGCCCACCACCTGCCCGGCCCGGACGACACGGTCGCGCTCAACCTCGCGGTACGCACGCTGCCCGCGGCCCGCCGTGCCGCGTTCGTGCTCACCCAGGTCGTCGGCCTCGGCTACGCGGAGGCGGCCGCACTGTGCGGCTGTCCCGTCGGCACGATCCGCTCCCGCGTCGCGCGGGCCCGCCGCGACCTCGTGTCGGTCCTGGCACCGGCCCCTCGGCGGCGTCCGGCGCTGCCCCGGTAGGCCCTCGCCACCGCGCGGCGGTCACCGCGTCAAATGTCCCTACTAGAGGATATGACGTGACGGTGGCAAATGTTCCCTAGCATCGATTAGGACCCTTTCGCGCTGCGGCGGCCAGGGGTGGACGGCTTGACGGCCGTCATTTTTTTGTGGAAAGGTCGACCCTCAAGGGGGAAGGTGTCCGTAAGGGCACATCGCAATTCGGGGCCGGGAATCCGTCAAAAACGTTTGCGTTGCGTAACAACTCTGTGGGGTGCGACGCCTGTCGGCGTCCGATCGGCCGCACCGGGTTGTTGCGCGGGTCGACGAGGCATTCCCGCCCTCGGGTCGATCACTGGGGAGTGTGTCGTGGTTGTTGGATCGACGCCCGCTACCGGGCATCGCGGCTGGCGGGGGGCCGGCCACACCGGGTACGGGGCCAGTTGGCCTCTGGGCGTACGCTGGCTGCGCTAGAACAAACGAGAGCGCTGCTGCCGTGAACCTCTCCGTCACATCAGGGCGCTCATCATCGCGAGGGGCCGCGCCGCTACCGGCGCCCCGTCTCGCGATGGGCGTCGTCACCGCCGTCTTCGCAAGCATCAGCCTCATCGGCTTCATCCACGTCATGTTCCTGCCGGTCGGTCCGGTGGCCATCGCGCTGTCGTTCACGTGCATCGCCGTCCTGATGGCGATGCAGTTGCTGTGGTACGGCCGGGACAACGGACGCCTGCGCACGCCGCTGGGCTACGGCGTCCTCGCCACCCAGGCCGCGCTGGTCTATCTGCCGATCCTGACCTTCGGGCAGGCGTGGGTCGGCATGCCGGGCTTCCTGGCCGGCAGCGTGCTGCTCGTGCTGCGGGCGGTCACGGCGTGGGTGACCTTCGTCCTCATCGTCGCCTCGATGGCCGTCGCACAGTGGATCTTCACCCGTGCGCCGATCGACATGCTCTACACCGCGATCTCCACCGTCACGACGGGGCTCGTGGTGTACGGGTTGTCCCGGCTGACCGCCCTCGTCGTCGAGGTGCAGGAGAGCCGTGCGGAGATCGCCCGCATGGCGGTGCTGCGGGAGCGGCTGCGGTTCGCCCGCGACCTGCACGACCTGCTCGGCTACAGCCTGTCCGCCATCTCGCTCAAGATCGAGCTGGTGCACCGGCTGATGGAGAAGTCGCCGCAGGAGGCGAGCGACCAGCTGCTGGAGATCCTGGAGATATCGCGGGTCGCCCTCTCCGACGCGCGGACCGTCGCCAGTGGCTACCGCGAACTGTCGCTGGAGGAGGAGTGCCGGTCCGCCGTGTCCGTGCTGTCCGCCGCGGACATCCAGGTGCGGCTGGACAGCGACCACCTGGACCTGCCGGTCCAGGTGAGCACGGTGCTCGCCACGGTGCTGCGGGAGGGGGTGACCAACATCCTGCGGCACAGCAAGGCCAAGCGCTGCGACATCACCATCCGGCAGACGCAGGACGACGCCTGGATCGAGATCGTGAACGACGACCTGGCCGTCGGGCCGCCCAGGGACCCGGGCAGCGGGCGGAACGGGCTGCGCAACCTGTGCGTACGCGCCGAGGAGATCGGCGGCTCGCTGACGGTCGACCAGCAGCCGGACCAGTTCCGGCTCTGCGCCCGGGTGCCCCTGCGGCTGGAGCGCCACGGGGCGTCCCGGTCACAACCAGCCGGCCTCCCGGGCGACCCGGATGGCGTCGACGCGGTTGCGCGCGGAGAGCTTGTTGACGATCGTGGTCAGGTAGTTGCGGACGGTGCCGACTGACAGGAACATCTGTGCCGCGATGTCGACGGCCTGGAGTCCCTCCGCCGTGAGGCGGAGGACTTCGGTCTCGCGCGCCGTGAGGGGGCACTCGGCGCTGTCCCAGGCGGACATCGCGAGTTGGCTGTCGACGACCCGGCGACCGGCGGCGACGCTGCGGATGGCGTCGACCAGCTGCTCGGTCGGGGCGTCCTTCAGCAGGAAGCCGGTCGCCTTCGCGGACAACGCCCGGCGCAGGGTGCCCGGTCGGCCGAGCGCGGTCAGGACCAGGGTGCGGATCTCCGGCAGGTGGGCCTGGATGTCGGCGATGGCGGAGAGCCCGTCCTTGCCCGGCAGGTCGATGTCGATCACGGCGACGTCGGGCCGGAACCGCCGCGCCATGGGGAGGATCTCCGTGCCCGAGGCGACCGCGGCGACGACCTCGATGTCCGGCTCCAGGTTGAGCAACGCGACCAGCGCATCGCGGACCATGTGCATGTCCTCGGCCAACAACACCTTGATCAACTTGGCATCCCCTGTCGGGCCGGCGCAATTAACCCCGTTCTATCACGCGCCCGCACACATCCTGAATGCTGTTTTCGCGCCCACGTGCGAAGCGTCGCCGAGCCATTTGCCGACGGTCGATCGACCCATTCACATTCCGTGCACGCCCAGGTACTCGTCGTTACAGGACATGTCGTTTTCGGGTAGTCCGATGGCGAATTCGCCGACCCCGACCTCCGCCGGCCAGTCGAGCCCGAACGCCGATGCGGAAACCCTGGCGTCGCCCATGGTCAGGGCGCACGTGGCGAGCCCGAGCATCGTGGCGACGAGGCAGAGCGTCTGCTGGAGCATGCCGACGTGCTTCAGGGTGGTGGCGTAGGAGATGCTGTCGTACACCCAGGAGAGCCTGCCCACCCGCGCGGTCATGGTGATCAGCACCGGCGGGGGCCGCCGGTCCCCGACGGACACCCGGGCGTTGACGAGCATCTCGTCGATGTCCGCCGGACTGGCGTTGACGAGGGTCAGCGCGTGCTCGACCGGGCTGTAGTGGTAGATCCCGCGCCGCAGGTCCGGGCAGCGGTCCACCGTCAGGTACAACTCCAGCTCGTACAGCGAACCCGCGCTGGGATACGGCCGTCGCGTCACCGTGTACCGCACGTTGTCGGGAGCCGTGGCCACCGTCTGCATCCGGACCCGCGCCGCGTGGAACAGCAGTTCCCCGAGTTCGCGGGTCGACGGCGCCGCCTCGGCGAACGCGCGGGTGGACCGGCGCCGGTCGACGGCCTCGGTGAGCGTCATCCCGTGCGGAACCGAGACGGGCGGCCGGTACATCGGGATCCGCGGCCCGGCGGGCGCCGGCTTGACGGCGGCCGGGGGCGGCAGGGTCGCGAGGTGACGGAACGTCGCGCCGGCGGGGTCGTCGTGCGTGCCGAGCCTGCTGCGCGAGTGGAACAGCAGGTCGTACGGCGACCACATCGCCAGCGTGGGGTCGGAGTCCTCGTGGAACCGCGACGTGCCGGCCTCACCGACGACGACCATGCCCGTGCCGACCAGGTAGGCGACGATGTCGGCCACCCCGGGCAGCGCCAGGCCGACCCGCCGCGCCACCTCGACGACGGTGGTCGCGCGGGGGAGCGCGCCGAGCACCAGCGACACCTGCGGCCGGTGCAGCACCACCCGGTGGTGCGACAGCGGGGACTCGAGCACCAGCTCGCCGTCCCGCTGGTGGGCGAACGCGAAACGGGACAGCCTGACCGGTTGGTCCTCGGCCACCTCCGGCAGCTCGAACACCCCCAGCGGGGACACCGGCTGGACGGACAGCAGCGGCACCGGCGAGTCCCGCGAGCCGAGCGAGCGGACTATCCGGCCGGGCAGCCGGTCGAGGACCGACCGGAGGGCGCGCCCGTCCAGCCCGGCGACGTTGCCGAGCGCGACCGGCCCGTAGGTCATGCGGTGCAGGACCTCCTCGACGGCGGGCGCGGGGCGGCCCACCGGGACGTCGCCCCAGCGGGTGAGGATGGTCAGACTGCCGTCCTCAGCCGTCTCGATGGTCACGTCGTCCCGGAAGGACCACAGCGACAGGCTCGGTCCGGGGCGGGACGTGTCGGCGTCGGATGGCAACCTGGCTCCTCGACGGGCGTGGCTGGGGCCACGTGCACCCCGCTCTACACGAAAAGTGGTATCGGGTTGAGGTTCTCGTACTCCGTGGGGCGGTCGAGCCTGCCGAGCTGCACCGGGACGTCGAACAGTCTGCCCGGCGCGAACCTCGCCCAGAAGCCGCGCATCCCCGGCACGATGGCCTTCACCACGGGGAGCCCGACGTCCGGGCGGGTCTGGTCGAGCACGAGCACGTCGAGCCCCAGTGCCTCCAACCTGTGCTGCACCGAGCGGACGTCGGCCAGCAGATCGTCCGTCGGGGTGTGGCGGTAGTCGGCGAGCCGGCGCGCCGGCACCGCCGGATCGGGCCGCAGGTAGGCGTCCCCGGCCCAGGTGGCGGTGCGCCACCACCGTACGGCGTCCGGATCGGACCAGCCGTACCCGCCGTCGTCGTCGCCGCCGACCTCCGCCACGGTCGGCATCAACTGGTTCATCTCGGTGAGCGCGCGGACCAGCGCCGCCCGCGGGTCGGGGTGGGTGCCGAAGCCGAACATGATGTCCTCGCACCGCTTGTCGGTGCGCCGGGACAGCGCGGCCATGGTGGGGATCCCGACGTCCGACGACACGTCCAGCACCCACACCTCGCGGTGCAGGCCCGCGTAGACCTCCCGCAGCTCGTCGATCCAGCGGTCGCGGAAGCTGTCCAGGTCCACCGCGGGGGCCTGGGTGCGGTTGTACCACCAGAGGGCCACGGCGTCGCGCTCCACCACCTCCAGCAGGCCCTGGAGCAGCGCGTCCTCCAGGCTGCTGCCGGCGGCGTTGCCGTTGGAGTCCGCGCACAGCGACATGCCGCCGTGCTGCTCCGGCACGTTGAAGTAGAGCATCGAGGTGGGCAGCAGGCGGTGCCGCTGCTCGGTGAGCGACCACACCGGCGTCCAGCTCGTCACGGCCGCGTCGTCGAACGGCGCGCACACGTACTGGAACGGCGAGCAGGTGGCGTTCCAGCGGTCGCGGTCGGCGTACTGCCGCTCGTCGAACAGCAGGCAGTCGTCGGGGTGGACGGCGGTGCCCGCCAGCTCGGTGTAGCTGCCGGTGACCCGGGCCTCGTCGCCGTGGAAGTACGCGCTGTGCCGCTCGATGGCCTCGCACAGCGCGCTCACCTCGGCGTGCACGGGAGTCACGCCCTTGCCGCCGTTCTCGGCCCGCAGCGCGAAACGCATCTGCTCCGCGTTCCTGCGGGTGGTCATCGCGAGATTCGGGCCGGAGCGGAACGAGTTGAAGAAGGCCGGGCCCCGCCCGTCGCGGGTGATCTCCTTGACCACGCCGCTGACCGGGCTCACCAGGTGCCCGTAGTCGCGCAGCACCCGCTCCGGCGGCAGGGCGCGGTGGCTGCCGCCGCTGCGGGACGCCTTCGGCCGGCTGCGCAGCGGCACCGGACGGAACGCCCGGTCCCGCTCGATGCCGGGGTCGCCGCACTCGGGGCACTGCGGCCGGGCGCGCACCTCGTGGTGGGCGCCGCGCAGGGTGACGCTGTCCAACGTCCACACCGTGCGCTGCCCGTCGTGCCGGAGCCCGGCCGTCCACTTCGCGGCCTCCAACGCCACCAGGTGCAGGGCGGCGGCGCCGAGCGGGGGCAGCGACACCGGCGGGGTGCCGATCTCCGTGTCGGAGCCGACGACGGCGCGCAGGCGCGTCTCGGCCTGGCGGTGGCCGCGCAGCCGGTGCCCCAGGCAGTGCCAGCACCCCGTTGCGGCGGCGGGGTCGAACACGGGCCCCACCCACACCTGTGCGCCGCCCGGCTTCGCGAGGAGCCAGGGCCGGCCTGCCGCGCGATGCGCGGCGTCGACGGCAGCCAACCCCTCGTCGAGGTAGTCCTCACAGAGCACAATCGATAAGTCGGCGGGCGGGGCCGAAAAGTTCCCGGACACCGGCGTCACCGTCAACCCGGCCGCGCGCAGCGCGTCTGTCGCCGCCACGGCATCCGCCGCACGGCCGCCGACGCGGACGAGGTCGACCCGGGCGGCGGCGGTGGCCCGTACGGCGGCGGTGGGGTCCAGACCCGCCGCCTCCCAGTACGCGAGCGCGGGCTCGTCGGCCTCCGCCTCCCGCGCCGGCCGCAGCGTCACCAGGCCGGCGTCGACGAGCCGCCGGACGACCGTGCCGATCTCGGCGGGCGACATTCCGGCCGGACTGTCCCGGACGAGTTCCGCCAGGTCACGGGTGCCGTCGAGCAGCGGGGCCAGGGCCTCGACGTGCGCCCCGCTGACCGAGGTCGCGCCGCGCTCGGAGAGCAGGTAGACCGCGTCACCGCGTACCACGTGGGCCCGCAGGTGCCGCTTGAACCCGACGCGCAGCTGTGCATCCCCACCCGACATGGCTGCTCCCTGCTCGACCAGTGCCGCTCCAGCGACACTCCAGCGTGCCTCCAGCCAGCCTCGCGGCAGCGCAGGCTGCGGGCAAGTGCCGCGGTCACATGCTGCCCCCTCGTTTGGTCATGCCCGTCCATGACGCGGTCACTATCGGCTCGACCTTCGCTTGGAATAGCGTGGAAGCCTGTCCTGACTCCCCCTGGTCGGAATCGTCGCTCCCGTCACGGAACCAGTCGCCGACGCACTCGTCGGCGGTGGAAAGTGCGGTGGATCCGACTGATAGCGAGGTCGGCGAAATGATTACCAAGTTTGCGGAACTGGGATCGATGTCGCACGAGGAGAAACTGACGCTCCTCGCCGCGTTGCTGGAGTCGGCGGCCGAACCCGCGACGGAAGTCCGGCGCCCCGAGCCGCCGCCGGTCGTGCCACCACGGCACCCGGCGGGGAACCCGCTCGCCGGGCTGCGGTTCGAACTGCTCGGCCCGCTCGTCATCCGGCACGACGGGGTCGACATCGCACCGAGCGCACCGAAGCTGCGGCTGGTCCTGTCCGCGTTGCTGTTCAACGTGAACCAGCCGGTCGGCGCGTCGGTGCTCGTCCGGGAGCTGTGGAGCACGGGGGCGCCCCGCACCGCCCACGCCACCCTCCAGACGTACATGTTCAAGGTGCGCAAGCTCTTCCGCGGCGTGCTCGGCGGCTCCGTCGAGGACATCGCGCGCGACGTCCTGCTCACCTGCTCCGGGGGCTACACGCTGCGGGTGGACCCGAAGCAGCTCGACATCGTCGAGTTCGACGAGCTGGTCACGGCGGGCACCGCGGCGATGCACGCGGGCGACTACGAACAGGCGGGCGCGCACCTGCGCCGGTCGCTGGCGCTCTGGCGCGGCAACGTCGTGCACCAGGGCCAGTGGGGCCCGCAACTGCGCGCCCAGGCCGCGCGGCTCGAGGAGCGGCGGTTCTACGCGTACACCACCAGGATCGACGCCGACCTCTGCCTGGGCCGGCACCGGGAGGCGACCTCCGAGCTCGCGTCGCTGGTCGTGGAGCACCCGCTGCACGAGTCGGCGCACACGATGCTGATGCTCGCGCTGCACCGGTCGGGGCGTACGCCGGCGGCGCTGGAGGTCTACCTGCGGTTCCGGCGGCGGATGATGAACGAACTCGGCATCGAGCCCTCGGAGCGGATCCAGGCGCTGCACCTGGCGCTGCTGTCGACCGACCCGCTGCTCGCGGACCTGTCGCTCACCTCCGACATGCTGCTGGACCGGCTCGTCGGCCGGGTCCGCCACGGGCGTCGGCTGAGTTCTTCCGCTGTTACCGGCTGATGGGCCGGCCGCGATTACCTTCAATTTCGCACTCGTGCGCAAAGGAGGAATAGCAATGACCACATCGCCGGTGAAGAACAGTGCGCCTATCGGGCGTGCGACATTTGCCAACGACCCGGGACTGCTTTCGGACGTGCTGCGCCCGTACGCGAGGCCGAAGACCCAGTACCTCAAGTCCGCGACGGTCACCGTCGCCAACGGGCTGGCGAGCGCGGAGGGCGAGTTCGCCATCCCGTACCCGTGCTACATCGACGACACCGGTCACCTCAACTCGGTCGAGGTGAACATCTGCTTCAACCAGCTCATGTACTACCTGATCGCCAAGTGCGTCCAGGACCGGGCGGTGCCCGCGCTGGCCGCGTGGACGATGGAGGACTACTGGGCCAAGCAGCTGCCGGACATGCTCATCGCGAACTTCACCAGCAGGTTCCGCCGGCCGATCGACTCGTCGTCGTTCCACGGCGAGGTCTCCTTCGCCGAGTTCAGCGAGCGCAACCGCAGCAAGCCGGTCCAGATCATCGACATGCCCTGGCGCTTCTGGGACACCCAGGGTGGCGTCGCCGACGGCGAGGTACGGATGGCGCTGGTCAACCCGCCCGGCATGCGTTTCCAGGCCGACGCGGCGTGAGCCGCCTCCACCCGTACGTCCCCTGAGGAGGACCCCGGTGACTGTTCAGTTGCGCACCCTCGTCGACGTGGTGCGCAGGCACGCCGTCCAGCAGCCGGACGTCGTCGCCATGGTCTGCGAGGGCCGGCGCGTCGACTACGCCACCCTGCACCGCGTCAGCAACCAGGTGGCGCGCGCCCTCCAGGCGGCGGGCCTGCGCCCCGGGGACCGCATCGCCTACCTGGGCAGGGAGTCCGAGCACTACTACGAGCTGCTCTTCGGCGCCGCGAAGACGGGCGTGGTGCTGGTGCCGATCAACTGGCGGCTGGCCGCCGGCGAGGTCGAGCACATCCTGCGCGACTCGGGCGCGGCCCTGCTCTTCGTCGACTCGGACTCGGCCGCCGTCGCCGAGAAGCTGGCGGCGGAACTGCCGACGCTGACCGGGGTGGTCGGGCTCGACGAGCCGGGTGCCGCCGGGGCCGGCTTCACCGCCTGGGTGTCGGCGCAGCCGGACGCGAACGTGCTGGCCAGGGTCACCCCCGACACGCCGCTGGTGCAGATGTACACCAGCGGAACGACGGGCCTGCCGAAGGGCGTCGTCCTCGCGCACCGCAGCTTCTTCGCGGTACGCCAGGCGCTCGCCTCGGCGGAGCTGGACTGGATCGACTGGCGCGAGGGCGACGTCAGCCTCGTCGGCATGGCCGGCTTCCACATCGGCGGCCTGTGGTGGGCGACGCAGGGCTTCGTGTCGGGCGTGACGAACGTGGTCATGCGCGAGTTCACCACGGCGGGCGCGGTCGAGCTGATCAGGACGCTGCGCGTCACCACCGCCTGCCTGGTGCCCGCGATGCTGCGGCTGCTGCTGGCGGAGCCCGGCGTGTCGAAGGAGGACTTCACCTCGCTGCGCAAGGTGGTCTACGGTGGCGCGCCCATCTCGGCGGCGCTGCTGGCCCGCTGCGTCGAGGGCTTCGGCTGCGAGTTCGCCCAGATCTACGGGCTGACCGAGACCGGCAACACGGCCATCTGCCTGCCCCCGGCCGACCACACGCCGGACAGCGGCCGGATGCAGGCGGCGGGACGCCCCTACCCGGGCTTCGAGGTCAAGATCGCCGACAGCCGGGGCGAGCCGCTGCCGCCCGGCGAGATCGGCGAGGTCTGGTTGCGTACGCCGGCGGCGATGGTCGAGTACTGGAACCTGCCCGAGGCCACGGCGAAGACGCTCGTCGACGGCTGGGTCGTCACCGGTGACGCGGGGGTGCTGGACGAGGACGGCTACCTGTTCATCCGGGACCGGATCAAGGACATGATCATCGTGGCGGGGGAGAACGTCTACCCGGCGGAGGTCGAGCACGTCATCGGGCGCCACCCGCTGGTCGCCGAGTCGGCCGTCGTGGGCGTGCCGGACGAGCGCTGGGGCGAGGCCGTGCACGCGTTCGTGGTGCCGGTGGAGGGGCAGCAGCTCACCGAGAGTGACCTCGCCCTGCACCTGCGCGGCAAGCTCGCCGCCTTCAAGCAGCCCCTGCACTACGAGTTCATCGACCGGGTGCCCCGCAACCCCAGCGGCAAGATCCTGCGCCGCGAGCTGCGCGAGCGATTCTGGCAGGGTCACGAGCGCAGGGTGAGCTGATCGCGATGACCACCGAG
This sequence comes from Micromonospora sp. NBC_01740, assembly GCF_035920365.1. Lineage (NCBI taxonomy): Bacteria > Bacillati > Actinomycetota > Actinomycetes > Micromonosporales > Micromonosporaceae > Micromonospora > Micromonospora sp. NBC_01740. The sequence continues at coordinate 2,846,567 of NZ_CP109150.1, forward strand.
CGCGAATGCCGCGCCCCGCTGCACCGGCTGCCCCGGCCGGCGCGGCGGCGCGGCGCCACGCTGCTCGACGCCCTCGCCGAGGTCGTCGCCATCCACCGCACGACGATCGCGGCGCCCGGCGGGACCGGACGCCGCGAACTCGTGGCACGGGGCGTCGCAGACCACGCGCGGGTCGTGGGCGGCCCCGGCCGCGCACCCGACCTCGGCCTGGTCGACGAGGCCGTCCGCCCGGAGGACACCCGGGCCCGTCCCGTGTCCGCGCTCGCCGCCGGCCCCGTCCGGCGGCGCGGCGCGCACGGGCACATCCCGCTCTAGCACACGATCCCCCACCGGTCCGCCCTTGGAGTGACGTCGATGCCCGACAACGAGGAAAAGCTGCTCGACTACCTCAGGCGGACGACAGCGGAGCTGCGCGAGACGCGGCGGAAGCTGCGTGACGCGGAGGAGGCCGCGCACGAGCCCATCGCGATCGTCGGCATGGCGTGCCGGTATCCGGGGGGCGTGCGTACGCCGGAGGACCTGTGGGACCTGGTCGCCGCCGGACGCGACGGGATCGGCGGCTTCCCCACGGACCGGGGCTGGAACGTGGGGGAGCTGTACGACCCGACCCCAGGCACGCCGGGCCGGTCGTACACCCGCGAGGGTGGCTTCCTGCCCGACGCCGCGGACTTCGACGCCGAGTTCTTCGGGATCAGCCCGCGCGAGGCGTTGACCACGGACCCGCAGCAGCGGCTGCTGTTGGAGACCTCGTGGGAGGCGTTGGAGAACGCGGGCATCGACCCGGTGGGGCTGCGGGGCAGTGCCACCGGCGTGTTCGCCGGGATGATGTACCACGACTACACGGGCAACAGCTCCACGGGCTCGATCGCCTCGGGCCGGGTGGCGTACACGTTCGGGCTGGAGGGGCCGGCGGTCACCGTCGACACCGCCTGCTCGTCTTCCCTGGTCGCCCTGCACCTCGCCGGGCAGGCGCTGCGCAACGGCGAGTGCACGCTGGCGCTGGCCGGCGGCGTGACCGTGATGGCGACCCCGGAGACGTTCATCGAGTTCTCCCGGCAGCGCGGGCTGTCGCCGGACGGCCGCTGCAAGTCCTTCGCCGCCGCCGCCGACGGGACCGGCTGGTCCGAGGGCGTCGGCGTGCTCGTGCTGGAGCGGCTGTCGGACGCGCGGCGCAACGGCCACCGGGTGCTGGCGGTCGTTCGCGGCACGGCCGTCAACTCCGACGGGGCCTCGAACGGCCTGACCGCCCCGAACGGGCCGGCGCAGCAGCGGGTGATCCGGGCCGCGCTGGCCAACGCGCGGCTGTCGGCGAGCCAGGTCGACGTGGTCGAGGCGCACGGCACGGGCACGGTCCTGGGGGACCCGATCGAGGCGCAGGCGATCCTGGCCACCTACGGGCGGGACCGGGACCGGCCGCTGTGGCTGGGCTCGATCAAGTCGAACATCGGTCACACCCAGGCCGCGGCCGGCGTCGCCGGCCTGATCAAGATGGTGGGCGCGCTGCGGCACGGGCTGCTGCCGCGCACCCTGCACGTCGACGAGCCGTCCCCGAAGGTCGACTGGTCGGCGGGGGCGGTGTCGCTGCTGACCGAGCCGGTGGCGTGGCCCGCCGGCGACCGCCCGCGTCGTGCCGCCGTGTCGTCGTTCGGCATCAGCGGCACCAACGCGCACGTGGTGCTGGAGGAGCCCGAGCCGGCGGAGGCCCCCGAGCCGGTCGCCGCGGCCGAACCGCCGGTGATCCCCTGGGTCCTCTCCGGACGGACTCCGGAGGCGGTACGGGCGCAGGCCGCGCGCCTGGCCGGCGCGGTGGCGGGCCGCGATCCCGAGGACGTCGGGTTCGCCCTGGCCGTCGGGTTCACGCTGGCCGTCGGGCGCACCGCGTTCGAGCACCGCGCCGCGGTGGTGGGCCGCGACCTCGCGGAGCTGGTACGCGCGCTGGAGGCCGGCGTGCAGCCGACCCCCGCCGGCACGGGCGGGCGGCTCGCCTTCCTGTTCACCGGGCAGGGGGCGCAGCGGCCGGGCATGGGCGCCGAACTCGCCGCCGCGTACCCCGTCTTCGCCACCGCCTTCGACGAAGCCTGCGCTGCCCTCGACAAGCACCTCGACCGGCCCCTACGCGAGGTCATCGACACCGACGAGCTGCACCAGACCGGCTACACCCAACCCGCCCTGTTCGCCTTCGAGGTCGCCCTGCACCGACTCCTCGAATCCTGGGGCGTCCACCCCCACGCCGTCGCCGGACACTCCATCGGCGAACTCGCCGCCGCCCACATCGCCGGCATCCTCGACCTCACCGACGCCGCCACCCTCGTCGCCGCCCGCGCCCGCCTCATGCAGGCCCTCCCCGCCGGCGGCGCCATGATCGCCGTCGAGGCCACCGAGGAACAGGTCACCCCCCACCTCACCGGCACCGTCGGCATCGCCGCCGTCAACACCGGCACCAACGTCGTCATCTCCGGCGACGAGGCCGCCACCCGCGCCGCCGCCGAGGCACTCGCCGCCCAGGGCCACCGCACGAAGCGCCTCACCGTCTCGCACGCCTTCCACTCCCACCTGATGGACCCCATGCTCGACGACTACCGGGCCGTCGCCGCGTCCGTCACCCACCACGAACCCCGCATCCCCCTCGTCTCCACCGTCGACGGCCAACCACTGCGGCCCACCGCCGACCACTGGGTCGACCAGGTCCGCCAGGCCGTCCGCTTCCACGACGCCGTCACCACCCTCACCACCACCCACCACGTCGACACCTTCCTCGAGATCGGCCCCGACACCGTCCTCGCCACGGCCGCCGCCACCGGCGACGCCACCGCCATCGCCACCACCCGCCGAGGACAACCCGAGACGCACACGCTCACCAGGGCCGTCGCCGCGCTCCACACCCGCGGCGTCCCGGTCGACTGGCCCACGTTCTTCGCCGGCGCCCGGACCACGGAGCTGCCGACCTACCCCTTCGAGCGCCAGCGGTACTGGGCGGAGAACGCCGCCGCGACCGGGGCGGCGAGCCGGCTCGGGCTCGCCGACACCGAGCACCCCCTGCTCGGCGCGGCCGTCGCGCTGCCCGACTTCGACGGCGTCGTCTACACCGGCCGGCTGTCGACCGGCACCCACCCGTGGCTCGCCGACCACGTCGTCGCGGGCGTCGTGCTCGTTCCCGGCGCGGCGCTCGTCGAACTCGCGGTGCACGCCGCGGACGCGGTCGGCTGCCCGGTGCTGGAGGAGCTGACCACGGTGGCCCCGCTGGTCCTGCCCGCCGACGGCGCGGTGCAACTGCGGTTGCGCGTCGGCGAGCCGGACGGGGAGGGCCGCCGCACCGTCGAGATCCACTCGCGCGGCGAGCACACCGAGAGCTGGACGGCGCACGCCACCGGACTCGTCGCCGCGGAAGCGGTCACCGCGCCCGACACCGTGACCGAGTGGCCCCCCGCCGACGCCCGGCCGGTCGACCTGACCGACGCCTACGACCGGCTCGCCGACTCCGGCTACGAGTACGGGCGGGCGTTCCGTGGCGTCACGGCGGTCTGGGAACGCGGCGACGAACTGTTCGCCGAGGTCACCCTCCCCGAGGCGGACGAGCGGTTCGCGCTGCACCCCGCCCTGCTGGACGCCGCGCTGCACGCCCCGCTGCTGGCCGACTCCGCCGGCACGGGCAACACCGTGCTCCCGTTCTCGTGGCAGCAGGTGGTGCTGCACGCCACGAACGCCACCGCCCTGCGGGTCCGCATCGCCCCCGTCGACTCCGGCTGGGCGATCACCGCGACCGACGGCACCGGCGCCCCCGTGGTGTCGGTGGGCAGGCTGGAGACCCGGCCGGTCGGCGCGCTCGACGCCCGCCCGACCCACCACGACTCGCTGTACGAGCTGACCTGGACCCCCGTGCCGGCCGCCGCAGGGCAGGACGGGGACGTACGGCTGCTCGACACGACCACGTTCCCGCCCGCCTCCGCCCCGGCGGACACCCCGGCCGGCGTCCGCGCCGTGCTGCACCGCGTCCTCGACGAGCTCACGTCCTGGCTGGCCGAACCCGCCGGCTCCCGCATCGTCGTGCGTACCCGCGGCGCGGTGGCCCTGCCCGGCGAGGACGTCACCGACCTCGCGGGCGCCGCCGTCTGGGGGTTCGTCCGCTCGGTCCAGGCCGAGCACCCCGACCGCGTCGTCCTGGTCGACGGCGACGTGCTGCTGGCCGACGACGAGCCGCAGCTCGTGGTCCGCGACGGCGTCCCGTACGCCGCCCGGCTGGCCCGGGCGGCCACCGCCGACCCCGTCGCCACGGACCTCGGCGCCGGGACGGTGCTGGTCTCCGGCGCCTCCGGCGCGTTGGGCGCGGTGGTGGCCCGGCACGTGGTGGCGGTGCACGGGGTGCGCGACCTGCTGCTGGTGTCCCGCCGTGGCGCGAGCGCCCCGGGCGCCGAGGAGCTGGCGGCGGAGCTGACCGCGTCGGGCGCGTCGGTGCGCTGGGCGGCCTGCGACGTGGCCGACCGGGACGCGGTGGCGAAGCTGGTCGCCGGCTGCGACCTGTCGGCGGTCGTGCACGTCGCCGGCGTGGTGGACGACGGTCTGCTGGCGTCGTTGTCGCCGGAGCGCCTCGACCGGGTGCTGGCGCCGAAGGTGGACGCGGCGTGGCACCTGCACGAGGTGACGGCCGGGACGCCCCTGTCGGCGTTCGTGGTGTTCTCGTCGGCGGCGGGCGTGTTCGGCAACGTGGGCCAGGCGGCGTACTCCGCCGCGAACGCGTTCCTCGACGCGCTTGTCGTGCGACGCCGGGCGGCCGGCCTGACCGGGCAGTCCCTGGCGTGGGGCATGTGGGACGGGGGGATGGCGGGCGAGCTGACCGGCGCGGAGCGGCAGCGGCTGGCCCAGGCGGGCGTACGCGCCCTGCCGGTCGACGAGGGCCTGCGCCTCTTCGACGCCGCGCTCACCTGCGCCGCGCCGGTCCTCGTACCCATCGGGCTCGACCTCGGTGTGGTCGACGGTCCGCTCTACCGCGGCCTGGTCCGCCCCCGGACCCGGCGGGCGGCCTCCACCGGCGACGGCCTCGCCGCGCGCCTGGCCGGCCGGTCCGGACCGGAGTGCGCGGACCTGCTGCTGGACCTGGTCCGCACGAACGTCGCGACGGTGCTCGGGCACCGCGACCCCGACGCCGTCGACCCCGGTCGCGCCTTCACCGAGCTGGGCTTCGACTCGCTCGCCGCGCTGGAACTGCGCAACCAGCTCAACGCCGCGACCGGCCTGCGGTTGCCCGCCACCCTGACCTTCGACCGGCCCAACACCCGCGCGGTCGCGGAGCTGCTGTACGAGCGGCTCGTCCCCGACACCGGCAGCGACGGCGGGCTGCCGGAGGACGAGGTCCGCCGCATCCTGCTCGCCATCCCCCTCAGCCGGCTCCGGGACGCCGGCCTGATGGACAGCCTGCTCGAACTGGGCGGCGTCCGGGTCGCCGCCGCCGAGCCGGACGCCGCACCCAGCGGATCCATCGACGACATGGACGCCGACGCACTGATCAGCATGGCGCTCGCCGACCTCGGTGAAGCGACGACGGAAGCGGGGAGCTGACCACATGGCCAACTCGGAGGAGAAGCTCGTCACCGCGCTGCGGGCCTCGCTCAAGGAGAACGAGTGGCTGCGGGAGCAGAACCGCAAGCTCAACTCGACGCTGCGCGAGCCGATCGCCATCGTCGGCATGGCCTGCCGCTACCCGGGTGGGGTGCGGAACCCCGACGACCTGTGGGACCTCGTCGCCGCCGGCGGGGACGGCATCACCGGCTTCCCCACCGACCGCGGCTGGAACGTCGCGGAACTCTACGACCCCACGCCCGGCACGCCGGGGCGGTCGTACACCCGCGAGGGCGGCTTCCTGCACGACGCGGCCCAGTTCGACCCGGAGTTCTTCGGGATCAGCCCGCGCGAGGCGTTGACGATGGACCCGCAGCAGCGGCTGCTGCTGGAGACCTCGTGGGAGGCCCTCGAGAACGCCGGCATCGACCCGACCGGGCTGCGCGGCAGCGACACGGGCGTCTTCGCCGGGATGATGTACCACGACTACGCGGAGAACAACGCCACCGGCGCGATCGCCTCCGGCCGGGTGGCGTACACCTTCGGGCTGGAGGGGCCCGCCGTCACCGTCGACACCGCGTGCTCGTCGTCGCTGGTGGCCCTGCACCTGGCCGTGCAGGCCCTGCGCAACGGCGAGTGCTCGCTCGCGCTCGCCGGCGGGGTCACCGTGATGGCGACCCCGGAGACCTACGTCGCGTTCTCCAAGCAGCGCGGGCTGTCGCCGGACGGCCGGTGCAAGTCCTTCGCCGCCGCCGCCGACGGCACCGGCTTCGCCGAGGGCGTCGGCATGCTGATCGTGGAGCGGCTCTCCGACGCCCGGCGCAACGGGCACCAGGTGCTCGGCGTCGTCCGCGGGACGGCGGTCAACCAGGACGGCGCCTCCAACGGCCTGACCGCCCCGAACGGGCCGGCGCAGCAGCGGGTCATCCAGGCGGCGCTGGCCAACGCGCGGCTGTCGGCCAACCAGATCGACGTGGTCGAGGCGCACGGCACCGGCACCACCCTCGGCGACCCGATCGAGGCCCAGGCCATCCTCGCCACCTACGGCCAGGACCGGGACCGGCCGCTGTGGCTCGGCTCGGTCAAGTCCAACATCGGTCACACCCAGGCCGCCGCCGGCGTCGGCGGCATCATCAAGATGGTGCTCGCCATGCGGCACCGGCTGCTGCCGAAGACGCTGCACGTGGACGCCCCCAGCGACCAGGTCGACTGGACCGAGGGCTCGGTCGACCTGCTGACCGAGGCCGTCGCCTGGCCCCGGGGCGCGGAGCCGGCCCGCGCCGGCGTCTCGTCGTTCGGCGTGAGCGGCACCAACGCCCACGTGATCATCGAGGAGCCGCCCGCGCCGGAGGCCGCGCAGCCCACCGTGGCGGCGACCGGGCCGGTGCCCTGGGTGGTGTCCGGCCGTACGCCTGAGGCCCGGTGCGAGCAGGCGGCCCGGCTGGCAGCCTACCTCGACCTGCACCCCGCCGCCCCGGCCGACGTCGCCGCCGCCCTGGCGACCCGCGCCCGGTTCGAGCACCGGGCGGTCGTGGTCGGCGCGGACCCCGCCGAGCTGCGGGCCGGCCTGGCCGCCGTCGCGGCGGACGAACCCGGGCCGACCGTCGCCACCGGCGCCGTGCTGGGCGACGAGCCCCGGGTCGTCTTCATGTTCCCCGGCCAGGGCTCGCAGTGGGCGGGCATGGCCGTCGAGCTGATGGACACCGCCGAGGTGTTCGCGGACCGGATGGACGAGTGCGCGCGGGCCGTCGACGCGTTCACCGACTGGTCGCTGCTGGACGTCGTCCGGGGCGTGCCCGGCGCGCCGTCGCTCGACCGGGTGGACGTGGTGCAGCCCGTGCTGTTCGCCGTGATGGTGTCGCTCGCGGCGCTGTGGCGCTCGTACGGCGTGCGGCCCGCCGCCGTGGTGGGGCACTCGCAGGGCGAGATCGCCGCCGCCGTCGTCGCCGGCGCGCTCACCCTCGACGACGGCGCCCGGGTGGTCGCGCTGCGCAGCCGGGCGATCGCCGCCGGGCTGGCCGGTCGCGGCGGCATGGCCTCGGTGGCGGCGCCCCGGGCGGACGTGGAGGCGCTGCTCGCCCGGTGGGGCGAGCGGATCTCCGTCGCGGCGGTCAACGGTCCCGCCGCCACCGTCGTCTCCGGCGAGCCCGACGCCCTCGCCGAGCTGCTGGCCGCGTGCGAGGCCGACGGCGTGCGGATGCGGATGATCCCCGTGGACTACGCCTCGCACTCCGCGCAGGTCGAGGCCATCCGGGACGAGCTGCTGCACGTCCTCGCCGAGGTGCGGCCGCGAAGCGCCGACGTGCCGCTGTACTCCACGCTCACCGGCGAGGTCGTCGACACCGCGACCCTCGACGCCGACTACTGGTACGCGAACCTGCGCGGCACGGTCCGGTTCGAGGACGCCATCGACCGCCTGCTCGCCGACGGGCACGACGTCCTCGTGGAGATCAGCCCCCACCCCGTGCTCGGCATGGGGGTACGCGAGATCCTGGACCGCGCCGACGCCCCGGCCGCGCTCGTCGGCTCGCTGCGGCGCGACGAGGGCGGCCTGTCGCGCTTCCTGCTCTCCCTGGCCGAGGCGTACGTGCGCGGGGTCGCCGTCGACTGGTCCCCGCACACCCGCGGCGCCCCGGCCCCGCTGCCGACGTACGCGTTCCAGCACCAGCGGTACTGGCAGCTCGCGGCGGCGTCCGCCGTGGACGCCCGCGGCCTCGGCATCGACGTCGTCGGCCACCCGCTGCTCGGCGCCGCGCTCACCGTCCCGGAACGGGACCTCGTCGTGCTCGCCGGCCGGATCAGCCTGGAGACGCACCCGTGGCTGGCCGACCACGCCGTCCTGGACACCGTCCTGCTGCCCGGCACGGCGCTTGTCGAACTGGCCGTCCGCGCCGGCGACGAGGTCGGCTGCCCGGCCGTCGAGGAACTCGTCATCACCGCCCCGCTCGTCGTGCCGGCACACGGCGGGGTGGCCCTGCGGCTCACCGTCGAGGCACCGGACGAGCACGGCCGCCGCGCGCTCGGCGTCTACGGGCAGACCGACACCGAGGCGAGGATCGGCATGTGGACCCGGCACGCCACCGGTGTCCTCGCCGCCGCCGCGACAGCGGGGGAGCACCTCACCGAGTGGCCGCCCGCCGACGCGCTGGCCGTCGACCTCGGCGACCTGTACGACCGGCTCGCCGGGCTCGGCCTGCGGTACGGCCCGGTGTTCCAGGGCCTGCGGGCCGCGTGGCGGCGCGGCGACGAGACGTACGCCGAGGTGGCCCTGCCGCAGGGCGTCGACGTCGACGGGTTCGGCCTGCACCCGGCGCTGTTCGACGTCGCCCTGCACGCGCTCGCCGCGGACGTCGGGGACGGGGCGGCGAAGCTGCCGTTCTCGTGGAACGGCGTGACGCTGCACGGGGCCGGCGCGACGAGCCTGCGCGTCCGGCTCACCAGGACGGGGGCGGACAGCGCGGCCCTGCTCCTCGCGGACCACACGGGCGCCCCGGTCGCCTCCGTGGCGGCGCTCACCGTACGCACGGTGGCCCCGCAGGCGCTCAAGGGACGCAGCGGCTTCGTCGAGTCGCTGTTCCGGCTGGAGCACGTGCCGCTGCCCGCCGGCCGGGGCGAGCGCGGCACGTGGCAGACGCTGGGCGACACGGCGGTCTTCGGCGCGCCGCCGGTGGCGCTGGCCGACGTGGCCGCCGACACGCTCTTCCTGCCGTGCTTCTCCGACGCGCCCGGCATCGCCGCGGTGCCCGACCTCACGGCGTACGCGCTGAGCACGATCCAGCAGTGGCTCGCCGATCCCCGCCAGGCCGAGACCAGGCTCGTCGTGGTGACCCGCCCGGACGACCTCGCCGGCGCGGCGGTGCACGGCCTGGTCCGCTCCGCGCAGGCGGAGAACCCGGAGCGGATCGTCCTGCTGGAGGCCGACGACACCGCCGACGAACTGGTGGCGGCGGCGCTGGCGACGGGCGAGCCGGTGCTCACCGTCCGCGACGGCGTGGTGCGCGCGCCCCGCCTGGCCCGGGTGCCCGAGCAGGACGTCGCCGGGCCGGCGGTGTTCGGCCCGGACAGCCGGGTGCTCGTCACCGGCGGCACCGGCACCCTGGGCGGGCTGGTCGCCCGCCACCTGGTCACCGGGCACGGCGTACGCGACCTCGTGCTGACCAGCCGCCGCGGCCTCGCCGCCGCCGGCGCGGAGGAACTGCGCGACGAACTCGCCGAGCTGGGCGCGACCGTGACGGTGCTGGCGTGCGACGTCGCCGACCGCGACCAGGTCGCGGCGCTGCTGGCGGCCCACCCGGTCACCGGCGTCGTGCACACGGCGGGCGTGATGGGCGACGCCACCATCGCCACGCTCACCCCCGACCAGCTGGCCGCGGTGCTGCGACCCAAGGTGGACGCGGCCTGGCACCTGCACGAGCTGGCCAGGGACGTCACCGCCTTCGTGCTGTTCTCCTCGGCCGCCGGCATCTTCGGCAGCCCCGGCCAGGGCGCGTACGCCGCCGCGAACGCGCTGCTCGACGCGCTCGCGGCGCGGCGCCGGGCCGCGGGACTGCCCGCCCACTCGCTCGCCTGGGGGCTGTGGGCCGAGCGCAGCGAGATGACCGCCGACGTGGGCGGCGCGCAGCTGGGCCGGATGGCGCGCAGCGGCATGAGCGAGCTGTCCAGCAAGGACGGCCTGGCCCTGTTCGACGCCGCGGTCCGGTCGGCCGACGCGCTGCTCGCGCCGGTGCCGGTGGACCTCGCCGCGTTCGGCCGCGACGACCGGGAACCGCCGGAGCTGCTGCGCGGCCTGGTCCGCGCCCCGGCCCGCCGGGCGGTGGGCGGCTCCTCCCTCGCCCAGCGGCTGGCCGAGGTGCCCGGCGAGCGCTGGGCCGAGGTCGTGCTGGAGGTGGTGCTCACCCGGGTCGCGTCCGTCCTCGGCTACGCCCGGGCGGACAAGCTGCCGGCCGGACGCCCCTTCAAGGAACTGGGCTTCGACTCGCTCACCGCGCTCGACCTGCGCAACCAGCTCGGCGTGGCGACCGGGCTGCGGCTGCCGGCGACCCTGGTGTTCGACTACCCGACGCCGGAGGCGCTGGCCGGCTACCTGGTGTCGCAGTTGGCCGGCGGGCGGACCGCGACGGCGGACGTCGCCGTGACCCGGCACGACCACGAGCCGGTCGCGATCGTCGGCATGGCCTGCCGCTTCCCCGGAGACGTGCGTACGCCCGAGGACCTGTGGCGGCTGCTGGTCGGCGGCGGCGACGCGATCGGGCCGTTCCCCGGCAACCGGGGATGGAACCTCGACGCGCTCTTCGACCCCGACCCGGACACGTCGGGCACCAGCTACGTCGACCAGGGCGGCTTCCTCCACGACGCGGCCCACTTCGACCCCGGCTTCTTCGGCATCTCCCCGCGCGAGGCGCTGGCGATGGACCCGCAGCAGCGGCTGCTGCTGGAGACCTCGTGGGAGGCGCTGGAGCGGGCCGGCATCGACCCGACCAGGCTGCGCGGCAGCCGCACCGGCGTGTACGCGGGCGTCATGTACAACGACTACGGCACCGTGCTGAGCGCCTCCGCCGAGTCGGTCGACGGGTTCCTCTCCACCGGCAACTCCGGCGGCGTCATCTCCGGCCGGATCTCGTACACGCTCGGGCTGGAGGGCCCGACGATGACCGTCGACACCGCCTGCTCGTCGTCGCTGGTCGCCCTGCACCTCGCCATCTCCGCGCTGCGCAACGGGGAGTGCTCCCTCGCGCTCGCCGGTGGCGTGTCGGTGATGTCGACGCCGGGCACCTTCCTGGAGTTCTCCCGGCAGCGCAACCTCGCCCCCGACGGGCGGTGCAAGTCGTTCGCGGGCGCGGCCGACGGCACGTCGCTCTCCGAGGGCGTCGGCGTGCTGGTGGTCGAGCGGCTCTCCGACGCCCGGCGCCACGGGCACCCCGTACTGGCCGTGGTGCGCGGCTCGGCCGTCAACTCCGACGGCGCCTCCAACGGGCTCACCGCACCCAACGGGCCGTCGCAGCAGCGGGTGATCCGGGCCGCCCTGGCCGACGCGCGGCTGTCGCCGTCCGAGGTCGACGTGGTCGAGGCGCACGGCACCGGCACCACCCTGGGCGACCCGATCGAGGCGCAGGCCGTCCTCGCCACGTACGGCCAGGACCGGGCCACGCCCGTGCTGCTCGGTTCGGTCAAGTCGAACCTCGGGCACACGCAGGCCGCCGCCGGGGTCGCCGGCATCATGAAGATGGTGCTGGCGCTGCGGCACGGCGTGCTCCCGCAGACCCTGCACGTGGACGAGCCCTCGCCGCACGTGGACTGGTCCGCCGGCGCGGTACGCGTCGCCTCGGAGACCGTGTCGCTCACCGCCGCCGACCGCCCGCTGCGGGCCGCCGTGTCGTCCTTCGGCATCAGCGGCACCAACGCCCATGTCGTACTGGAGCAGGCCGACCCGGCGCCGCCGGCCGACGAGCCGGCCGTGCCGTTCACGCCGTGGCTGCTCTCGGCGCGGACCGAGGAGGGGCTGCGGGAGCAGATCCCGCGGCTGCGCGCCCACGTCGCCGCCGACCCGACGCTACGCCCGGTCGACGTCGCGTACACCCTCGCCACCGGGCGGGCCGGGTTCGCGCACCGCGCGGTGCTGCTCGGCGACGAGGTGGTGACCGGCACGGCCGACGGCGGGAAGCTCGCCATGGTCTTCACCGGTCAGGGGTCGCAGCGGGTCGGCATGACGGCGGAGCTGATGGCCTTCCCCGCGTTCGCGGCGGCGTTCGACGAGGTGTGCGGGGAACTGGACCGGCACCTGGAGCGGCCGTTGCGGGAGGTGTTGGGCTCCGAGGAGGTGCATCAGACGGGGTGGGCGCAGCCGGCGTTGTTCGCGGTGGAGGTGGCGCTGTTCCGGTTGTTCGAGTCGTGGGGGGTGCGGCCGGACTTCGTGGCGGGGCACTCGATCGGTGAGTTGGCGGCGGCGCACGTGGCGGGGGTCTGGTCGCTGGCCGACGCCGCGAAGGTCGTCGCGGCGCGGGGCCGGCTGATGCAGGCGCTGCCGACCGGTGGCGCGATGGTGGCGGTACGTGCCACCGAGGACGAGGTCGTCCCGCTGCTCTCCGACGCCGTGGCGATCGCCGCCGTGAACGGGCCGGAGTCGGTGGTGCTCTCCGGCGACGAGACCGCCACCCTGGCCGTGGCCGAGAAGCTGTCGGGGAAGGGCCGCAGGGCGCGGCGGCTGACCGTGTCGCACGCGTTCCACTCGCCGCTGATGGACCCCATGCTCGACGAGTACCGCGCGGTGGTGGCCCAGGTGGACTGCCGGGAGCCGGCCGTCGCGCTGGTCTCGACCGTCACGGGCGAGCCCACCACGCTGGACGCCGAGCACTGGGTGCGGCAGGTGCGCGAACCGGTCCGGTACGCCGACGCGGTCGCCACGCTGGCCGCGTCCGGGGCCACCACCTTCCTGGAGATCGGCCCCGACGCGGTGCTGACCGCGCTCGGGCGCAACGTGGCCGACGGCGAGTGGATCCCGGCGTGCCGCAAGGGCCGCGCCGAGCCCGAGACCGTGGCCACCGCGCTCGCCCGGCTCGCGGTGCGCGGCACGCCCGTCGACTGGCCCTCGGTGGTGCCGGGGCGGACCGTCGAACTGCCCACGTCCGCGTTCCAGCACCAGCCGTACTGGCCCCGGCCGGGGGCCGGCACCGGCGACGCGAGCGGGCTGGGCCAGACGCGGGCGAACCACCCGCTGCTGGGCGCGGCGGTCGAGCTGCCGGACGGCGGCGCGGTCTTCACCGGCCGCCTCGCGCTGACCACCCACCCGTGGCTGGCCGACCACGCGGTGGCGGACCTGGTGCTGCTGCCCGGTGCGGCGCTGGTCGAGCTGGCGGCCCACACCGGCCGCGAGGTCGGCTGCCCGCGCGTCGAGGAGCTGACGTTGGAGGCGCCGCTCGTACTGCCGGACTCCGGCGGCGTCCAGGTGCGGGTGACGGTGGGCGAACCGGCGTCGGACGGCGGCCGGGAGGTGGGCGTCCACTCGCGGACCGAGGACGGGGACGGGTGGACCACCCACGCGGTGGGCCGGCTGACCCCGGCCGGGGCCGCCGGCGCCGACCTGCGCGCCTGGCCGCCGGACGCGGAGCCGGTCGACGTCTCCACGGCCTACGACGACCTGTTCGCGCGCGGCCTGCGCTACGGCCCGGTCTTCCAGGGCCTGACCGCGGCGTGGCGGCGCGGCGACGAGGTGTTCGCGGAGCTCACCCTGCCCGAGCAGGCCCACGACGACGCCGGCCGCTTCGGCCTGCACCCGGCGCTGCTGGACGCCGTCCTGCACGCGGTGGCGTCGACCGGCGACGGCGACCCGGTGCTGCCGTTCTCGTGGCGCGGATTCACCGTGCACGCGGCGGGCGCCGACCGGCTGCGGGCCCGGATCGTGCCGGGCGACGGCACGGCGGCCATCACCCTGGCCGACGCGACCGGCGCCCCGGTGGCCTCCGTCGAGGCGCTGGCGGTACGCCCGGTGTCGCCCGAACAGCTGGCGGCGCTGCGCCGCGACCGGCACGAGTCGCTGCTGCGCCTGGACTGGACGCCGCTGACCGGGACGCCCCGGCCGCGCACCCTCGCGGTGCTCGGGGAGCGGATCGACGGCCTCGACGCGACCGCGTACCCGGACCTGGCGGCCCTCGCCGCCGCCGTCGACGCCGGCGCCGCGGTGCCCGAGGTGGTGGTGGCGCGGTGCGCCCCGGACCGGGGCGTAGCGGAGGACGCGCGGGCCCGTGCGGCCACCCACCAGATCCTCGCCCTGGCGCAGAAGTGGCTCGCCGACGAGCGGTTCGCCGCCGCCCGCCTCGCCGTCCTGACCGGTGGCGCGGTGGCCACCCGGCCCGAGGACGACGTCACCGACCTCGCCGGGGCGGCGGCCTGGGGCCTGGTCCGCTCCGCCCAGTCCGAACACGGCGACCGGTTCGTCCTGGTCGACGTCGACGACGACCGGGCCGCCGGGACCGGTCTGTCGGCCGCGCTCGGCTCCGACGAGCCGCAGCTCGCCGTCCGCGGCGCCGACGTCCTGGTGCCCCGCCTGGCGCGGGCCGGCGCCACCGACGAGACCGCCGCGACCGCGTTCGAGGGGACCGTCCTGGTCACCGGCGCCACCGGCGCGCTCGGCCGGCTCGTCGCCCGGCACCTGGTCACCCGGCACGGCGTACGCGAGCTGTTGCTGGTCAGCCGCAGCGGCCCCGCCGCCGAGGGCGCGGCCGAGCTGCGCGACGAACTCGTCGCACTGGGGGCCGAGGTCACCGTCGCCGCGTGCGACGTCGCCGACCGGGCCGCCCTCGCCGGGCTGCTGGCGGCGCACCCGGTGCGCGGGGTGGTGCACACGGCCGGCGTCGTCGACGACGCCGTCATCTCCTCGCTCACCCCTGAGCGGGTCGACCGGGTGCTGCGGCCCAAGGTCGACGCCGCGACGAACCTGCACGAGCTGACCGGGGACCTGACCGCGTTCGTGCTGTTCTCGTCGGCCTCCGGGGTGCTCGGCGGCCCCGGCCAGGGCAACTACGCCGCCGGCAACGCCTACCTGGACGCGCTCGCCCAGCACCGGCGGGCGAACGGCCTGCCGGCCGTGTCGCTGGCCTGGGGCCGCTGGGAGCAGGCGGGCATGGCGGAGCAGCTGACCGAGGCCGACCTGCGGCGCATGTCGCGCTCCGGCGTCGGCGCGCTCCCCGTCGAGGAGGCGCTGGAGCTCTTCGACGCGGCGCTGCACACCGGGGGCATGGTGGCGCCCATCAAGCTCGACCACCGGGCCCTGCGGGAACGCGCCGTCGCGGGCATGGTGCCACCGGTGCTGAGCGGGCTGGTCCGGGTGCCCGCCAGGCGGACGGCCGACGCCGACGCGGGAGCGGCCGACGCGCTGCGGCAGCGGCTCGCCGGCCGGGACGCCGAGGAGGCCGAGGCGATCCTGCTCGACCTGGTGCGTACCCAGGTGGCGGGGGTGCTGGCCTACCCGGACCCCGGCGCGGTCGCCGCCGACCGGCCGTTCAACGAGCTCGGCTTCGACTCGCTCACCGCGGTCGAGCTGCGCAACCGGGTGAACGCGGCGACCGGGCTGCGACTGCCCGCGACGCTGGTGTTCGACCACCCCACGTCGAAGGCCCTCGCCGCGTACCTGCGGGCCGAACTCTCCGGCGAGGCGGGCGACACCAACGCGGTGCTGGCCGCGTTCGCCGAACTCGACCGCCTCGAGGCGGTCCTGTCGGACGTCGACGAGCAGTCCCGCACCCGGCTGACGCTGCGGCTGCGCGACGTGCTCTCGAAGCTGGGCGGCGAGCCGGCGTCCACCGGCAACGACATCGATTCCGCGACCGACGACGAGGTCTTCGCTCTCATCGACAGCGAGCTGGGGATCTCATGACAGTGCGAGGAGGGCGACCGTAGTGGCCAACGAGGACAAGCTCCGGGACTACCTGAAGCGGGTCACGGTCGACCTGCAGAAGACCCGGCAGCGCCTGCACGAGGTGGAGGCGTCCGCGCACGAGCCGGTCGCGATCGTCGGCATGGCCTGCCGCTACCCCGGCGGCGTGACGAGCCCCGAGGACCTGTGGCGGCTGGTGGAGTCCGGAACCGACGCCACCGGCGCGTTCCCGACCGACCGCGGCTGGGACCTGGAGTCGCTGTACGACCCCCAGTCGCAGCGGGAGGGCACCTCCTACACCTCGCGCGGCGGTTTCCTGTACGACGCGGCGGACTTCGACCCCACGTTCTTCGGCATCAGCCCCCGCGAGGCGGTCGGCCTGGACCCCCAGCAGCGGCTGCTGCTGGAGGTCGCGTGGGAGACCCTGGAACGCGCCGGCATCGACCCCACCTCGCTCGCCGGCAGCCCGACCGGCGTGTTCACCGGCCTGATGTACCACGACTACGCGGGCAGCAACAGCTCCGGCAGCGTGGTCTCCGGCCGGGTCGCCTACACGCTGGGGCTGGAGGGGCCGGCGGTCACCGTCGACACTGCCTGTTCGTCGTCGCTCGTCGCGCTGCACCTGGCGATCCAGGCGCTGCGCCGGGGCGACTGCACGCTCGCGCTCGTCGGCGGCGTCTCGGTCATGGCGACGCCGCTGACGTTCGTCGAGTTCTCCCGCCAGCGTGGCCTGTCGCCGGACGGGCGGTGCCGCTCGTACTCGGCGGACGCCGACGGCACCGGGTTCGCCGAGGGCGCCGGCGTGCTGCTGGTCGAGCGGCTGTCGGACGCGATCGAGCACGGCCACCGCGTCCTGGCGGTCGTACGGGGCTCTGCGGTCAACCAGGACGGCGCGTCGAACGGGCTGACCGCGCCCAACGGGCCGTCGCAGCAGCGGGTCATCGAGGCCGCGCTGGTCGACGCGGGCCTGTCGACGCGCCAGGTCGACGTGGTCGAGGGGCACGGCACCGGCACGACCCTGGGCGACCCGATCGAGGCGCAGGCGCTGCTCGCCACGTACGGCCAGGACCGGGAGGACCCGCTCTGGCTCGGCTCGGTGAAGTCGAACATCGGCCACACCCAGGCCGCGGCCGGGGTCGCCGGGGTCATCAAGATGGTGGAGGCGATCAGGCGCGGCGTCCTGCCCGCGACGCTGCACGCCGAGCAGCCGTCGGACCAGGTCGACTGGACGGCCGGCAACGTACGGCTGCTGACCGCCGCCACCGAGTGGCCGCAGACCGGGCAGCCGCGCCGGGCCGCGGTCTCGTCGTTCGGGTTCAGCGGCACCAACGCCCACGTGATCGTGGAGCAGGCGCCGGACGCCGCCGCCGTGCCCGAGCCGGCCGCCGCGCCGGTGACGTCGCTGCTGCTCACCGCCCGCGACACCAACGCGCTGCGGGACCAGGCGCGGCGGCTCGCCGCCGTGGTGTCGCAGGTGGAACCGGCCGAGCTGGGTTACGCCCTGGCCACCACCCGGTCCCGCTTCGCGCACCGGGCCGCGGTGCTCGGCGGCACCGCCGAGGAACTGGCCGCCGGCCTGGGCGCCCTGGCCCGCGACGAGCAGGCCACCAACCTGGTCCGCGGCCGGGTGGCCGACGGCGGGGTCGCGATGCTCTTCTCCGGGCAGGGCGCGCAGCGGCTGGGCATGGGCCGCGGGCTGTACGCGGTGTACCCGGAGTTCGCGGCGGCGTTCGACGAGGTGTGCGCCGCCCTGGACCCGCACCTGGACCGGCCGCTGCGCGACGTCCTCGACACCGAGGACCTGCACCTGACCGGCTGGACCCAGCCCGCCCTGTTCGCCGTCGAGGTGGCTCTCTACCGGCTCGTCCGGTCGTGGGGCGTCACCCCCTCGGTCCTGGCCGGGCACTCGATCGGCGAGCTGGCCGCCGCGCACGTCGCGGGGGTGTTCACGCTCGCCGACGCGGCCCGCCTGGTCGCCGCCCGGGGCCGGCTGATGCAGGCGCTGCCGGCGGGCGGGGCGATGCTCGCCGTACAGGCCACCGAGGACGAGGTCGCGCCGCTGCTCGGCGCGGACGCCGACATCGCCGCCGTCAACGGCCCGGACTCGGTGGTCGTCTCCGGCACCGAGGAGGCGGTGGCGGCGGTGGCCGCGCGGTTCGCCGACCGCCGCACCCGGCGGCTGACCGTGTCGCACGCCTTCCACTCGCCGCTGATGGACCCGATGCTCGCGCAGTTCCGGGCGGTGGCCGAGACGATCTCGTACGCGCCGCCGACGATCCCGCTGGTCTCGACGGTCACCGGCGCGCCCGCGGGCGACGAGCTGGCGACGCCCGACTACTGGGTCGGGCAGGTCCGCACGACCGTACGCTTCGCGGACGCGGTACGCGCCGCCGCCGCGACCGGCGCCACGACGTTCCTCGAACTGGGCCCGGACTCGGTGCTCGCCACCATGGCGGCGGACTGCCTGGACGGCGACGTGCTGGCCGCGCCGGTGCTGCGCCGGGACCGCGACGAGCCGAGTGCCCTGGTGGAGGCGCTGGCGCGGCTGGAGACCCGGGGCGTCGCGCTGGACCCGGAGGCGTTCTACCGCCGGTCCGGACGGTCCTGGGTGGACCTGCCGACGTACCCCTTCCAGCACGAGCGTTTCTGGCAGGACAGCGTGGACCCGGCCGGCTCCGGCCAGGCCGGCGACGACGACGGCCTGTGGGCGGCGGTGGACAGCGGTGACCTCGACACGGTGGTCACCACTCTCGACGTGGACCCGCAGGCGCCCCTGGCGTCGGTCCTGCCCGCGCTCTCCGCGTGGCGCAGGGGACGGCAGGAGCGCTCCGCGCTGGACCGCTGGCGCTACGAGGCCTGCTGGGAGCGCCGCCCCGGCGGCACCCCGGCGGCGCTGACCGGCACCTGGCTGCTGGTGGTCGCCGACCCGGCGGCGCCGGGCGACGCGGGCGCAGCGGTGGCCGACGCGCTCACCGCGCACGGCGCCACGGTCGTCACCACCGGCCCGGCGGACCTGGCCGGCCACCTCGACGCGGAACCGGCCGGCGTGGTCTCCCTCCTCGCGCTCGACGAGGCGTTCCTGCCCGGCCACCCCGGCGTCCCGGCGGGCGCCGCCGCCACCCTCGACCTGATCCGCGCGCTCGCCGGGCGGGGCACCAGGCTGTGGTGCCTCACCCGGGGGGCCGTCGCCACCTCCCCGGCCGACCCGGTGACCGGCGTGGCCCAGTCGCAGGTGTGGGGCCTCGGCCGGGTCGCCGCGCTGGAGCTGCCCGACACCTGGGGCGGCCTGGTCGACCTGCCCGCCGAGCTGGACGGGCGCGCCGCCGCCGCGCTGGCCAACGTGCTCGCCGGCATCGGGGAGGACCAGGTCGCGGTGCGCCCGGACGGGGTGTTCGTCCGCCGGCTGCACCGCGCGCCGGCGACCGGCGCCCCGCGCTGGCGCGGCACGTCCGGCACCGTGCTGATCACCGGCGGCACCGGCACCCTCGGCATCGAGGCCGCCCGCCTGTACGCGCGCCACGGCGCCGAGCGGCTCGTGCTGCTGAGCCGGCGCGGCACCGCCCCCGCCGAGGCGCTCGACGAGCTGCGCGGACTGGGCGCGCAGGTCGACGTCGTCGCCTGCGACGTGGCCGACCGGGCTGCCCTGGCGGCGGTCGTCGACGGCTACCCCGACGTGCGTGCCGTCGTGCACGTGGCGGGGCTGGCCCAGCTCACCGGCATCGTCGACATGAACCTCGCCGAGTACGCCGACGTCGTCTCCGCCAAGGTCGCCGGCGCCACCCACCTCGACGCGATCTTCGCGGATCGCGACCTAGACGAGTTCGTGCTCTTCTCCTCCGTGGCCGGGGTCTGGGGCAGCGGCGGCCAGGCCGCCTACGCCGCCGGCAACGCGCACCTGTGCGCCCTCGCCGAGGCACGGCGCGCCCGGGGGCAGGTCGCCACCGCCCTCGCCTGGGGACCGTGGGCCGAGAGCACGCTGGTGGACGACGAGATCTCGGCCTCGCTGCGCAAGCGGGGCCTGGCGCCGATGGCGCCGGAGCGGGCCGTCGCGGCCATGCGTACGGCCCTGGCGGCCGGGGACACGGACGTCGTGCTCGCCGACGTGGACTGGGCCACCTTCGTGCCGTCGTTCACCGCGCTGCGGCCGAGCCGGCTCTTCGACACCATCCCCGAGGCCGTCGCCGACGAGGAGCCGGCCGAGACCTCCACCTCGTCGGACTTCGCCCGCCGGCTCGCCGACCTGCCCGAGGCGGACCGCCTCGACCACGTCGTCGGGCTGGTCCGCACCCAGGTCGCGCTCACGCTCGGCTACGCGGGCCCGGAGGCGGTCGAGCCGGCCTCCGCGTTCAAGGAACTGGGCTTCGACTCGGTCACCGCCGTGGAGTTCCGCAACCGGATGGTCGAGGCCACCGGCGTACGGCTCTCCGCGGCCGTCGCCTTCGACTACCCGACCCCGGTCGCGCTGGCCGAGCACCTGCTGGAGACCGGTCGCACCGAGGTGGTCGTCGGCACCGTCGCCGCCGACGAGCCGATCGCCATCGTCGGCATGAGCTGCCGCTTCCCCGGGGGCGTCAGCTCGCCCGAGGAGCTGTGGGCGATGCTGCGCGAGGGGCGCGACGGCATCGGCCCGTTCCCCACCGACCGCGGCTGGGACCTCGACGGCCTGTTCCACCCCGACCCGGAGCACTCCGGGACCAGCTACGTCCGCGAGGGCGGCTTCCTCGCCGACCTGCCGGGCTTCGACGCGGCCTTCTTCGGCATCAGCCCCCGCGAGGCGGAGGCCATGGACCCGCAGCAGCGGCTGGTGCTGGAGGCGTCCTGGGCGGCCTTCGAGGACGCAGGCATCGACCCGACCGGGCTGCGGGGCACGGCGACCGGCGTGTACGTCGGCGCCAACAACGTCGACTACGCCCGGATCACCGGGGCGGCCGGGGCGAGCGCGGAAGGCTTCATGGCCACCGGCAACGCCGCGAGCATCCTCTCCGGTCGGCTCTCGTACGTGCTGGGGCTGGAGGGCCCGGCCGTGACCGTGGACACCGCCTGCTCGTCGTCGCTGGTGGCGATGCACCTGGCGGTGCGGGCGCTGCGCTCGGGCGAGTGCGCGATGGCGGTCGCGGGCGGCGTCACCGCCATGTCGACGCCGGGCGCGTTCCTGGAGTTCAGCCGGATGCGCGGGCTCGCCCCGGACGGGCGCTGCAAGGCGTTCGCGGCCGGCGCGGACGGCACCAACTGGGGCGAGGGCATCGGCGTGGTCGTCCTGGAGCGGCTCTCCGACGCGCTCGCCGCCGGCCACGAGGTCCTCGCCGTGGTACGCGGGACCGCGGTCAACCAGGACGGCGCGTCCAACGGGCTGACCGCCCCCAACGGCCCCTCGCAGCAGCGGGTCATCCGGCAGGCGCTGGCCGACGCGGGGCTCTCCACCGCCGACGTGGACGTCGTCGAGGCGCACGGCACCGGCACCACGCTGGGCGACCCCATCGAGGTCGACGCGCTCTTCGCCACGTACGGCCGGGACCGCGCCGCCGAGCGCCCGCTCTGGCTGGGCTCGGTGAAGTCGAACATCGGGCACACCCAGGCCGCCGCCGGCGTCGCCGGGGTGATCAAGATGGTGCTCGCGCTGCGGCACGGCGAACTGCCCCGGACCCTGCACGTCGCCGAGCCGACGGCGCACGTCGACTGGTCGGGCGGGGTGCGGCTGCTCGCCGAACCGCAGCCGTGGGGCCGCAACGGCCAACCGCGTCGCGGCGGCGTCTCGTCGTTCGGGTTCAGCGGCACCAACGCCCACCTCGTCATCGAGGAGGCACCGGAGGCGCCCGAGGCCGAGCGGACGCCCGACGACGGGCCGGTCGCGCTCGTGCTCTCCGCCCGCTCCGACGGGGCGCTGCGCCGGCAGGCCGCCGACCTCGAGCCGCTCCTGGCCGAGGTGGCGCCCCGCGACCTGGCGTACTCGCTGTCGCTGCGGGCCACCCACCCGCGCCGCGCGGTCGTGGTGGGCGGCGCCGACGAGTTGCGCGCCGGCCTCGCCGCGCTCGCCGCGGGGGAGCCCGCGCCGAACCTGGCCACCGGGGTCGCCGCCGGCACGCCGGGGAAGGTGGCGTTCTCCTTCCCCGGGCAGGGCTCGCAGTGGATCGGCATGGCCGTGGAGCTGCTCGACACCGCCCCGGTCTTCGCCGCCCGGATGGCCGAGTGCGAGGCCGCGCTGGCGCCGCACGTCGACTGGTCCCTGGAGGCCGTCCTGCGGCAGGGGGAGGAGTTGGACCGGGTGGACGTCGTCCAGCCCGTCCTGTTCGCCGTCATGGTGTCGCTGGCCGAGCTGTGGCGCTCCCACGGGGTCGAGCCCGCCGCCGTGGTGGGGCACTCCCAGGGCGAGATCGCCGCCGCCTGCGTGGCGGGCGCGCTCTCCGTGGCGGACGCGGCCAGGGTCGTCGCCCTGCGCAGCCGGGCGCTGCTGCGCCTGTCCGGCAAGGGCGGCATGGTCTCCGTGCCGCTGCCGGTGGCCGAGGTGCGCGACCGGCTGGAGCGCTTCGACGGCCGGGTGACCGTGGCGACCGTCAACGGGCCGCGCTCGACGGTGGCGGCCGGCGAGCTGGACGCCCTCGACGAGCTGCTGGCCGAGTGCCAGCGCGACGGCGTGCGCGCCAAGCGCATCGACGTGGACTACGCGTCGCACTCGGCGTACGTGGAGGAGCTGCACGAGGAGCTGCGCGACGTCCTGGCCGGGCTGGAGCCCCGCCGGCCCGAGGTGCCGCTCTACTCGACAGTGGACGACCGGTGGCTGGACGACGTCGCGATGGACGCCGGGTACTGGTACCGCAACCTGCGCCAGACCGTCTGGTACGAGCCCGCCGTCCGGGCCCTGCTCGACGCGGGCGTCACCACGATCGTCGAGGTCAGCCCGCACCCCGTGCTCACCATCGGCGTGCAGGACGTCATCGACGACGCGGGGGCCACCGCCACCGTGGTCGGCTCGCTGCGCCGGGACGAGGGGGGACTGGCGCGCTTCCTGCTCTCCCTCGGCGAGGCGCACGTGCACGGCGTGCACCCCACGTGGGGGGTCGACGGCGCGCGCCGGGTCCGGCTGCCCGGCTACCCGTTCGAGCACGAGCGGTACTGGCCGGCCGTCGGCACGGCCATCGCCGACGCGGCCGGGCTGGGGCTCGCCGCCACCGAGCACCCGCTGCTCGGCGCGGCGGTCGCGTTGGCCGACACCGACGGCCTGCTCTTCACCGGCCGCATCTCGGTGGCCGCGCACCCGTGGCTGGCCGACCACCGGGTCGGCGGGCAGGTGTTCGTGCCCGGGACCGCGCTCGTGGATCTCGCGGTCCGCGCTGGCGACGAGGTCGACTGCGGCCGGGTCGAGGAGCTGACCCTGACCGCGCCCCTGGTGCTGCCCGAGAAGGGCGGGGTCCAGGTGCAGCTGCGCGTCGGCGCGCCCGACGAGAACGGGCAGCGGCAGCTGACCGTCCACTCCCGGCCGGACGGGGTCGCCACCGACGCGGCGCCGTGGGTGCGCAACGGCGTCGGCCTGCTCGCCCCCGGGGAGCCGGCGGGCGGCTTCGACACCGCGTGGCCGCCGGCGGCCGAGCCGGTCCCGTCCGACGAGCTGTACGACACCCTGGCCGCGGCCGGTCTCACGTACGGCCCGACGTTCCAGGGCGTACGCCGGGTGTGGCGGCAGGGCGAGGAGATCTTCGCCGAGGTGGCCCTGCCGGCGGAGGCCGCCCGGACGGCGGCCGGTTACGGCCTGCACCCGGCGCTGCTCGACGCCGCGCTGCACCCGCTCGCGCTCGTCACCAGCGGCACCGAGGCGCTGCTGCCGTTCGAGTGGACCGGCGTCTCCGTGCACGCCGTCGGCGCGACGGAGCTGCGCGTCCGGCTGCGTCCGCGCGGCCGGAACACGGTCGCGGTGACCGTCGCCGACCAGAGCAACACCGTGGTCGCCGAGGTCGAGTCGCTGGTGCTGCGGGAGGCCAGCGCCCCCGCGCAGCCGAGCACGCACCACGACGCCCTGTTCCGCCTGGAGTGGACCCCGGTCGCCGCGCCGGCGACCGCGCCGGACGCCCGCTGGGCGGCCCTCGGCGGGTGCACCCTGCCGCAGGACGCCGGCCTCGTCACCGACGCCTACCCGGACCTGGCGACCCTGCGGGCCCGGATGGCCGACGGCGCGCCGACGCCCGCCCTGGTCGTGCTGCCCTGCGCGGCCGGCGCGGCCGACGACCCCGCCGGGGCGGCCCACCGGGTCGTCCACGACACCCTCGCGGTGCTGCGCGAGTGGCTCGCGGACGAGCGGTTCGCCGACGCCCGGCTGGTCGTCGTCACCCGGGACGCGGTGAGCGTGCAGGAGGCGGCCCCCGACCTGCCCAGCTCGCCGGTGTGGGGCCTGCTCCGGTCGGCCCAGAGCGAGCACCCGGACCGCTTCGTCCTGCTCGACGTCGACGACCGCGAGCCGCACCGGGCGCTCGCGGCGGCGGTCGCGGCCGACGAGCCGCAGCTCGCCCTCCGCGACGGCGTCCTGCTGGCCCCGCGGCTCGCCCGCGCGGCGAGCAGCCCCGCGCTGGCGGCGCCGCCGGTCGAGCGCTGGCGGCTGGACGTCACCGAACGCGGCACGCTGGACAACCTGGCGCTGCTGCCCGAGGCGGAGGAACCGCGCCCGCTGGGGCCGGGTCAGGTGCGCATCGCGATGCGGGCCGCCGGCCTGAACTTCCGGGACGTGCTGATCGCCCTTGACATGTACCCCGGCGGCGGCGTGATGGGCGGCGAGGGTGCCGGCGTGGTCGTCGAGACCGCGCCGGACGTGACCGCCGTCGCGGTCGGCGACCGCGTCATGGGCCTGTTCTACGGCGCCTTCGGCACCGAGGTGGTCACCGACGCGCGGATGGTCGTGCCGGTGCCGTCGGGCTGGTCGTTCGCCACGGCGGCGTCGACGCCGATCGCGTTCTGCACCGCCTACTACGCGCTTGTCGACCTCGCCCAGCTCAAGCCGGGGGAGCGGGTGCTGGTGCACGCCGCGGCAGGTGGCGTCGGCATGGCGGCGGTCCGCCTCGCCCGGCACCTCGGCGCGGAGGTGTACGGCACCGCCAGCACCGGCAAGTGGGACGCGCTGCGCGCGATGGGGCTGCCGGACACGCACATCGGCAACTCCCGCACCCTGGAGTTCGAGGAGCGCTTCGGCGCGGCCGGCATCGACGTGGTGATCGACTCGCTGGCGAAGGAGTTCGTCGACGCCTCGCTGCGCCTGCTCGGCGCGGGCGGCCGGTTCGTCGAGATGGGCAAGACCGACGTGCGGGACCCGGACCGGGTCGCCGCCGACCACCCGGGCGTCGCCTACCAGGCGTTCGACCTGCTCGCCATCGACCCGGACCGGGTCGGCGCGATCCTGCGCGACGTGGTCGCCCTGTTCGGGACGGGCGACCTCACGCCGCTGCCGGTGCGGCCGTACGACATCCGTCGCGCCCCGGAGGCGTTCCGGTTCATGTCCAAGGCCCGGCACGTCGGCAAGCTCGTGCTCACCGCGCCGCCCCGGCGGGACCCCGACGGCACGGTGCTCGTCACGGGCGGCACCGGCACCCTCGGCGGTCTGCTGGCACGGCACCTGGTGACCCGGCGCGGGGTGCGGCACCTCCTGCTGACCAGCCGTCGTGGCCCGGACGCCCCCGGGGCCGCCGAGCTGGTGGCCGAGCTGACCTCGTACGGCGCGGAGGTCACCGTCGCGGCGTGCGACGCGGCGGACCGCGCGGCGCTGGCCGAGACCCTGGCCCGGGTGCCCGCCGCGCACCCGCTGACCGCCGTGGTGCACACGGCGGGCGTCCTCGACGACGGCCTGGTCGCCGCGCTGACCCCGGAGCAGGTCGACGCGGTGCTGCGGCCCAAGGTCGACGCGGCGGTCAACCTGCACGAGCTGACCCTGGACGCCGAGCTGGCCGAGTTCGTCGTGTTCTCCGCGGCGGCCGGCACGATGGGCGGCCCCGGGCAGGGCAACTACGCGGCGGCGAACACCTTCCTGGACGCGCTCGTGGCGGGGCGCCGGGCGGCCGGGCTGCCCGCCCGTTCGCTGGCCTGGGGCCTGTGGAGCGAGGCGAGCGGGATGACCGCGCACCTCGACGCCAACGACCGCGCCCGGATGGCCCGCGTCGGCCTGCTGGAGCTGTCGGTGGAGCAGGGCATGGCGCTGTACGACGCGGCGGAGCTGGTCGACGAGCCGCTGCTGGTGCCGATGCCGATGGATCCGGCGGCGCTGCGCGAGCTGGGCCGGGCGGGCCTGCTGCCCGCGCTGCTGCGTGGCCTGGTGCGGGGCCCGTCCCGACGGTCGGTGGAACAGGCGACGCAGTCGCCCGGCGCCCTGCGCGACCACCTGGCGAGCCAGAGCGGCCCGCAGCGACGGCACACCGCGCTGGAGTTCGTCAAGGCACAGGCCGCCGCCGTGCTCGGGCACGCCGGCGCGAGCGCGGTGGACCCCGACCGGCCGTTCACCGAGCTGGGCTTCGACTCGCTCACCGCGGTCGAGTTCCGCAACCGGCTGAAGGCGGCCACCGGCCTGAAGCTCTCCGCCACCATGGTGTTCGACCACCCGACCGCCGCGGCGCTCACCGACCACCTGCTGGCCGGGCTGGCCCCGGCCGAGGTGGACCCGGCCGCGGGGCTGTTGGCCGAGCTGGACCGGCTGGAACGCTCGTTCGCCCAGGCCGGTGCGGCGGGTCTGGAGGACGCGGTCAAGGCACGGATTACCGATCGGTTGCACGCCGTGATGTCGAATTGGCGTGGCAGGTCCGACGTGGACGCCGAACCCGACGGACCGGACGTGGGCCTGGTGCTGAAGACCGCCTCCGCCGACGAGCTGTTGCGGTTCATCGACGACGAACTCGGCGCCGCCTGAACCGGACGCGCTGAGGAGGGCTTACTGATGGCGAACGAAGAGCAGCTTGTCGAGTACCTCCGGCGCGTGACGGCCGACCTGCACGAGACGCGGCGGAAGCTGCGTACCGCGACGGAGCGGGAGCCGATCGCCATTGTCGGCATCGGCTGCCGCTTCCCCGGCGGCGTGCGCTCCGCCGACGACCTGTGGGAGCTGGTGTCGTCCGGCGGCGACGGCATCACCGACTTCCCCACCAACCGGGGCTGGGACCTGGACGACCTGTTCGACCCGGACAGCGGCTCCGGCACCAGCTACGTGCGGCGGGGCGGCTTCATCCCGGACGCCACCGACTTCGACGCGGGCTTCTTCGGCATCAGCCCGCGCGAGGCGCTCGCCATGGACCCGCAGCAGCGGCTGATGCTGGAGACGTCGTGGGAGGCGTTCGAGCACGCCGGGATCGACCCGCACTCGCTGCGGGGCAGCCGGACCGGCGTGTTCGTCGGCGCGAACAGCGTCGAGTACCTGAACGCCATGCAGCGCGACGTGGACGCGCTCATCGGCTACACGATGACCGGGGTCGCGGGCAGCGTCGTGTCCGGCCGGGTGTCGTACGTGCTGGGGCTGGAGGGCCCGGCCGTCACCGTGGACACGGCCTGCTCGTCGTCGCTGGTGGCGGTGCACGTGGCCGCGCACGCGCTGCGCAGCGGCGACTGCGACCTCGCGCTGGCCGGCGGCACCTGCGTCATCTCCACGCCCGGCACTTTCATCGAGTTCTCCAGCCAGAAGGGGCTCGCCCCGGACGGCCGGGTGAAGGCGTTCGCCTCGGCGGCGGACGGCACCGCGTTCGGCGAGGGCGTCGGCGTACTCGTGCTGGAGAAGCTGTCGGACGCGCGCCGCAACGGGCACCGCGTCCTGGCGGTGGTACGCGGCTCGGCCGTCAACCAGGACGGCGCGTCGAACGGCCTCACCGCGCCCAACGGGCCGTCGCAGCAGCGGGTCATCCGGGCCGCGCTGGCGAACGCCGGGCTCACCACGGCCGACGTGGACGCGGTGGAGGCGCACGGCACGGGCACCACGCTGGGCGACCCGATCGAGGCCCAGTCGCTCATCGCCACCTACGGCCAGGAACGTGACCGGCCGCTCTGGCTCGGCTCGGTGAAGTCGAACTTCGGGCACACCCAGGCCGCCGCCGGCGTCGCGGGCGTGATCAAGATGGTCATGGCGCTGCGGCACGAGGAGCTGCCCCGCACCCTGCACGTCGACAAGCCGTCGCACCACGTGGACTGGTCCGACGGCGCCGTCCAACTGCTCAGCGAGCCGGTGCGGTGGCCACGGGGCGAGAACCCGCGGCGCGCGGGCGTCTCGTCGTTCGGCATCTCGGGCACCAACGCCCACGTGCTGATCGAGGAGCCACCGGCCGCCGAGGCCCCGCAGAGCGCCCCGCCGGCCGAGGGCCCCGCCACGTGGGTGCTGTCGGCCCGGACCGAGGCGGCGCTGCGCGAGCAGGCGGTCCGGCTGCGCGATCGCCTGAGCGACGACCTCGGCACGCACGACGTCGCGTACGCGCTCGCCGGCACCCGCGCCCGCCTCCCGCACCGCGCCGTCCTCGTCGGGGACCGGGACGAGCTGTCCGCCGCGCTCAACGCGCTCGCCGACGGCGGCGCGGCCCGCAACCTCGTCACCGGGCTCGCCGACGCCGGCGAGCGCACCGCGTTCCTCTTCCCCGGCCAGGGCTCGCAGTGGCTGGGCATGGCCGCCGAACTGCTGGACACCGCACCCGTCTTCGCCGCCCGGATGGCGGAGTGCGCCACCGCCGTGGACCGGCACACCGACTGGTCGCTGCTCGACGTGCTGCGCGGCGTCCCGGGCGCCGCCTCCCTGGACCGGGTCGACGTCGTCCAGCCCGCGCTGTTCGCCATGATGGTCTCGCTGGCGGCGCTGTGGCGCTCGCACGGGATCGAGCCCGCCGCCGTCGTCGGGCACTCCCAGGGCGAGATCGCCGCCGCCTGCGTGGCCGGCGCGCTCACCCTGGACGACGCCGCCCTGGTGGTG
Source organism: Micromonospora sp. NBC_01740 (assembly GCF_035920365.1). Taxonomy (NCBI): domain Bacteria; kingdom Bacillati; phylum Actinomycetota; class Actinomycetes; order Micromonosporales; family Micromonosporaceae; genus Micromonospora; species Micromonospora sp. NBC_01740. The sequence continues at coordinate 2,875,393 of NZ_CP109150.1, forward strand.
ACCCGGCGCAGCCAGCTGATCGCCGTGGACCTCGCCGGGCGGGGCGGCATGGTGTCCGTGTCGGAGCCGGTCGCGAAGGTCGCCCGGCGCCTGCGGCCCGGGCTGTCGGTCGCCGCCGTGAACGGTCCGTCCACCGTGGTCGTCTCCGGCGCGCCCGAGGCACTCGACGAGCTGCTCGCCGAGTGCGAGCGCGACGAGGTCCGCGCGCGGCGCATCGACGTCGACTACGCCTCGCACTCCGCGCACGTCGAGTCGATGCGCGACGAGCTGCTCCGGGTCCTCGCCCCCGTGCGGCCCCGCACCGGCGACGTGCCGCTCTACTCGACCGTCACCGGTGAGCTGCTCGACACCGCCGAGCTGGTCGCCGAGTACTGGTACCGCAACCTGCGGCAGACCGTCGAGTTCGAGCAGACCGTACGCGGTGTCATCGCCGACGGCATCGACTCCTTCGTCGAGGTCAGCTCGCACCCGGTGCTCGTACCCGCCGTGCAGGACCTGCTCGACGAGGCAGGCGGCGGCTCGGTCGTCGGCACGCTGCGCCGCGACGAGGGCGGCCTGCGCCGGTTCCTGCTGTCGCTGGGGCAGGCGCACACCCGGGGCGTGCAGCCGGACTGGGCCACGCTGGTCACCGCCCCGGCCCGACCGGTCGCCCTGCCCACGTACGCCTTCCAGCGCCGCACCTACTGGCCCAGTGGGGCGGGTGGCCCGGTCGACGCCACCGGCCTCGGCCTCGGCTCCACCGGCCACCCGCTGCTCGGCGCGACCGTGTCGCTGGCCGGCGCGGACGGGGTGCTGCTGACCGGCCGGCTGTCGACCTCGGCGCACCCGTGGCTCGCCGACCACCGGGTGGCGGGCCGGATCTTCCTGCCCGGCACGGCCTTCGTCGAGCTGGCGGTCCGCGCCGGCGACGAGGTGGGCGCCACCGAGGTCGAGGAGCTGACGCTCGAAGCGCCCCTGGTGGTGCCGGAGCGGGGCGCGGTGCAGGTCCAGCTCCGCGTCGGCGAGCCCGGCCCGGACGGCGCCCGGCGGCTGACCGTCCACTCGCGGCCCGACGGCGACGGCCCGTGGACCCGGCACGCCACCGGCACCCTGGGCACCGGGACCTCCGGCGCCGACGACCGCGCGGCGGCCCCGGCGGGCGTCTGGCCGCCCGAGGGCGCCGAGGCCCTGGACACCGCCGAGCTGTACGACCGGTTCGCGGCGCTCGACGTGACGTACGGCCCCGCCTTCGGCGGCCTGGGGTCGGTGTGGCGGCGGGGCGACGAGCTGTTCGCCGAGGTCACCGCCCCCGAGGCGGCGAAGGTCGCGGGCTTCGGCCTGCACCCCGCGGTGCTCGACGCGGCGCTGCACCCGCTCGGCCTGGGCGTGTTCACCGCCGACGACGGCGAGGGCGGGCCCTGGCTGCCGTTCGCCTGGCACGGGGTGACCCTGCACGCCACCGGCGCCGCCCGGCTCCGGGTCACCATCCGGTCGGCGGGCCCGAACGCCGTCGCGGTGACCGTCGCCGATCACGCCGGCGCGCCGGTCGCCACGATCGACGCGCTGGCCGTCCGCCGCCTGCCCGCGAACGCGCTCGCCGACCTGACCAACCCGCGCCACCAGGCGATGCACGTGCTCGACTGGGTGCCCGTCCCGGTGGCCGACGGCGCGGCCACGCTGGCGGTCGTGGGCGGCGAGCTGCCCGGCGCCACCGCGTACGACAGCCTCGCCGCGATCGGCGAGGTCCCCGACTTCGTGGTCCTCCCGGTCACCTCCGACGGCGACGACCTGGTCGGGGCCACCTACCGGGCGGTGGAGCACGCCCTCGCCGCCGTCCAGGAGTGGCTTGCCGACGACCGGTTCGCCGCCGCCCGCCTGGTCGTGCTGACCGAGGGGGCCACCGACGCGACCCGGCCGGCGCTCGCCGCCGTGTGGGGCCTGCTGCGCTCGGCCGCGTCCGAGAACCCCGGCCGGATCGTGCTCGTCGACGTGGCGGGCGGGCAGTGGGCGCCGAACCTCGTGCCGGCGCTGCGTTCGGGCGAGCCGCAGCTCGCCCTGCGCGGCACCGAGGTCCTCGTACCCCGCATCGCGAAGGCGTCCGGGCAGCCGGGCACGCCGCCGGAGATCACCGGCACGGTCCTCGTCACGGGGGCGTCGGGCACGCTCGGCCGCCTCGTCGCCCGGCACCTCGTCGCGCGGCACGGCGTCCGTCGCCTCGTGCTCGCGGGCCGTCGCGGCATGACCGAGGACCTGCGGACGCTGTACGACGAGCTGACCGCCCAGGGCGTGCACGTGACGGTCGCCGCCTGCGACGCCGCCGACCGCGTGGCGCTGGCCGCGCTCGTCGCGGAGCACCCGCCCACGGCGGTCGTGCACACGGCCGGGGTCCTGGACGACGGGATGATCCCGTCGCTCACGCCGGAGCGGGTCGCCACCGCGCTGCGTCCCAAGGTCGACGCGCTCGTCAACCTGCACGAGCTGGCCGGCGACGTGAGCGCCTTCGTCGTCTTCTCCTCCGCCGCGGGCGTCCTCGGCGGCCCCGGTCAGGGCAACTACGCGGCGGCCAACGCCTTCGTCGACGCGTTCGCCGCGTACCGGCGCGCCCGGGGCCTGCCCGCGGTGGCGCTGGCGTGGGGCATGTGGGCGGAGCGCACCGGCCTCACCGGCGCGCTCGACGACGCCGACCTCGCCCGGATGCGGCGCTCCGGCGTGCGGCCCCTCTCCACCGAGGACGGGCTCGCGCTCTTCGACGAGGCGCTCGGCGCGCCCGAGGCCGCCCTCGTGCCGATCCACCTGGACCTCGCCGCCCTGCGGGAGCAGGCGACCGGCGGCGTGCTGCCCCCGGTGCTGCGCGGCCTGGTCCGCACCCCGGCGCGACGCCAGGTCTCCGCCGACGCCGCGGCGGCCTCCGACCTGGTCGCGACCCTCGCCGGTCGCGGCGCGGCCGAGCGCCGCAAGGAGCTGGTCGACATCGTCCGTACGCAGGTCGCGGTCGTGCTCGGGCACGGCGGCGCCGAGGCGGTGGGCGCGACGAAGGCGTTCAAGGAGCTGGGCTTCGACTCGCTCACCGCCGTCGAGTTCCGCAACCGCCTCAACGCGGTCGTCGGCCTGCGGCTGCCCGTCACGCTGGTCTTCGACTACCCGAACCCCACCACGCTGGCCGAGCACCTGGACGCGGAACTCTTCGCCGGCGGGTCGGCCGCAGCCGTGGTCGTGGCCGCCACCGACGGCACCGACGACCCCATCGCGATCGTCGGCATGGGCTGCCGGTTCCCCGGCGGCGCCACCTCCCCGGAGAAGCTGTGGGACCTGGTCGCGGGGGGCGTCGACGCGGTAGCCGGCTTCCCGACCGACCGGGGCTGGGACATCGACAACCTCGTCGACCCGGACCCGGACAAGCCCGGCCGCACCTACTGCGGGGAGGGCGCCTTCCTGTACGACGCGGCCTGGTTCGACGCCGAGTTCTTCGGCATCTCCCGCCGCGAGGCCCTGGCCATGGATCCGCAGCAGCGGCTGTTCCTGGAGACCTCGTGGGAGGCCGTCGAGCGTGCCGGCATCGATCCCACCACCCTGCGCGGCAGTCGCACCGGGGTGTTCGCCGGCCTGATGTACCACGACTACACCGCGCACCTTCAGCACCTGCCTCCCGAGCTCGACGGCTTCATCGGCACCGGCGTCGCCGGCGGCGTGGTCTCCGGCCGGGTGTCGTACGCGCTGGGGCTGGAGGGGCCGGCGGTCACCGTCGACACGGCGTGCTCGTCCTCGCTGGTCACCCTGCACCTGGCCGCCCAGTCGCTGCGCCGGGGCGAGTGCTCCCTCGCCCTGGCCGGTGGCGTGACCGTGCTCGCGACGCCCAACGCGTTCATCGACTTCAGCCGCCAGCGGGCCCTCGCGCCGGACGGCCGGTGCAAGTCCTTCGCGGCCGGCGCCGACGGCACCGGCTGGGGTGAGGGCGTCGGGGTGCTGGTGCTCGAACGGCTCTCCGACGCGCGCCGCAACGGCCACCCGGTGCTCGCCGTCGTGCGCAGCACCGCCGTCAACCAGGACGGCGCGAGCAACGGCATGACCGCGCCCAACGGGCCGTCCCAGCAGCGCCTGGTCAACCAGGCGCTCGCCGACGCGGGGCTGCGACCGGCCGACGTGGACGCCGTCGAGGCGCACGGCACCGGCACCACCCTCGGCGACCCGATCGAGGCCCGCTCCCTCATCGCGACGTACGGCCGCGACCGGGGCGAGCACCCGCTCTGGGTCGGCTCGATCAAGTCGAACATCGGGCACACCCAGGCCGCCGCCGGCGTCGCCGGGGTGATCAAGATGGTGGAGGCGATCCGGCACGGCCTGCTGCCGCCGACGCTGCACGTCGACGCCCCGTCGCCGCACGTGGACTGGGCGGACGGGGCCGTCCAACTGCTGACGGCGGCGGTGCCCTGGCCGGAGACGGGACGCCCCCGCCGCGCCGGCGTCTCCTCGTTCGGCATCTCCGGCACCAACGCGCACGCGATCATCGAGCAGGCGCCCGAGCCCGTGGTGGTGGACTCGACGGCCGAGGTGCCGGTGGTGCCCCTGGTGGTGTCCGGCCGGGACCAGGCCGCGCTGCGCGACCAGGCGGCCCGGCTCGCCGCCCACCTCACCGACGCGGCGTCCGCCGTGGACGCCGGCTTCTCGCTCGCCACCACCCGTACCGCCCTGCGGCACCGGGCGGTCGTGCTCGGCCGGGACCTGGCCGAGCTGCGCGCCGGACTGGCCGCGCTGGCCCGTGGCGAGAACGCCCCCGGGGTGGTCGGCGGGGTCGCCGACACCGCCGGGGCGACCGCCGTGCTCTTCACCGGTCAGGGGTCGCAGCGGATCGCGATGGCGGGGGAGCTGATGGCCTTCCCGGTGTTCGCGGCGGCGTTCGACGAGGTGTGTGCGGAACTGGACCGGCACCTGGAGCGGCCGTTGCGGGAGGTGTTGGGCTCCGAGGAGGTGCATCAGACGGGGTGGGCGCAGCCGGCGTTGTTCGCGGTGGAGGTGGCGCTGTTCCGGTTGTTCGAGTCGTGGGGGGTGCGGCCGGACTTCGTGGCGGGGCACTCGATCGGTGAGCTGGCGGCGGCGCACGTGGCGGGGGTCCTCACCCTGCCGGACGCCGCCCGGCTGGTGGCCGCCCGCGGCCGGCTGATGCAGGCGCTGCCGACCGGCGGCGCGATGGTGGCCGTACGCGCCACCGAGGACGAGGTCGTCCCGCTGCTCTCCGACGCCGTGGCGATCGCCGCCGTCAACGGCCCCACCTCGGTCGTGCTCTCCGGCGAGGAGGCCGCCACCCTGGCGGTCGCCGAGAAACTGGCCGCCAGCGGTCGCAAGACCAAGCGGCTCACCGTGTCGCACGCGTTCCACTCGCCGCTGATGGAGCCCATGCTCGACGAGTTCCGCGCGGTGGCCGGGTCCGTCACCCACCACCCGCCGACGATCCCGGTGCTCTCCACGGTCACCGGTGAGCCCGCCGAGCTGACCCCCGAGTACTGGGTGCGTCAGGTACGGGCGACGGTCCGGTTCGCCGCGGCCGTCGAGGCGCTGGCGGCACGCGGCGTACGCACCTTCCTCGAACTGGGCCCGGACGCGGTGCTCACCGCGCTCGGCCGGGAGTGCGTGGCCGACGGCGAGTTCGTGCCCGCCCAGCGCGCCGACCGGGACGGGCCGCAGGTGGCGACCGAGGCGCTCGCCCGCCTGCACAACCGCGGCGTACCCGTCGACTGGCCGGCCTTCTTCGCCGGCGCGCGCCCGGTCGCCCTGCCCACGTACGCCTTCCAGCGCACCCGCCTGTGGCCGGACCCGCCCGCCGCCGCCGCGCCTGGCGACGACTTCTGGGCCGCGGTCGAGCGCGACGACCTGGGCGCGCTGCTGGGCCTGGACGACACCGCGACCCTGAAGGACGTGGCGGTGGCGCTGTCGTCGTGGCGACGCGGGCCCGCGCCCGGCTACCAGCTGCGGTGGTCCCCGGTCACGGAGCTGCCGGTGCCCGCGCTGCGCGGCGTGTGGCTGGTGCCGGCGGACGCCGACCGGATCGCCGAGGCGATGGCCCGGCACGGCGCCGACGTGCGCGTGTACCGCGACGGCACGGCGGACGAGCTGCTCGACCTGGTGCCCGAACACGTGGCCGCGGGGGTGCTGACGACGTCCGCCGGCCCCACCCCCGCCGGGCTGCTGCGGGCCCTCGACGAGTCCCGCGTGGAGGCTCCCGTGTGGTGCCTGACCCGGGGCGCGGCCGCGGTCACCCCCACCGAGCGGATCACCGACCTGGACGGGGCGGCGGCGTACGGCTTCGGCCGGTCCACCGCCCTCGCCACGCCCCGGGCCTGGGGCGGGGTCGTCGACCTGCCGGAGACGCTCGACGACCGGACGCTGACCGCCCTGTGCCGGGTGCTCACCAGGGGTGCCGGTGAGGACCAGGTGGCGCTGCGCTCGGCGGGCGTCTTCGCCCGCCGGCTCGTCGCTGCCCCCGCGCCGACCGGTGAGCCGTGGCGGCCGGCGGGCCCGGTCGCGCTGCACGGCGGGCCGCTGGCGGACCGGATCGCCGACCTGCTGGAGGCGGCGGGCGCGACGGTCACCACGGAGGACGCCGACACGGTGGTCGTCACCAGCGACGCCGACGACCCCGTCGCGACCGCCCTCGCCGCCCGGGCCGAGCGGCTCGTGCTCGTGCACACGGCCGACGAGATGTTCGGTGTCGCCGGCGCCGCCGGGACGGCGGCCGTGTTCGACGCGATCGCCCAGCAGCGCGACGGGGCGGTGTCGATCGCGGTCGGCCCGGACGTCACCGCCGAGCAGTTCGGCGCGGCGGTGGGCACGGGCGCGGTCGGGCGGGTCGCCGCCGCCGTGGACTGGCCCTCGTTCGTACCCGACTACACCCGGTACCGGCCGAGCCCGCTGCTGCGGGACCTGCCGGACGCGATGCGCCACGTCACCGAGGCCGCCGAGGACACGCTCGACGCCGACAGCCCCGACGCGTTGCGCCGGCTGCTCGACGGCGCCGACGAGGCCGAGACCCGCGCGGTGCTGTCCCACGTGGTACGGGCCCAGACCGCGTACACGCTCGGTCTGCCGTCGGCCGCCACGGTCGACGAGAACCAGGAGTTCCTCGACATCGGTTTCTCCTCCCTCACCGCCGTGGAACTGCGGCGCCGGCTCGAGGCCCTCACCGGGCTGGAGCTGACCGCCGCGCTCGTCTACGACCACCCGACGCCTGCCGAGGTGGTCGAGGAACTGCTCGCCCAGCGGGCCCTCGTCGCGTAGCAGACCCCCACGACGAGGAGCGGACCTTCGTCACCCCCCTCACGGAAGGAAGCCCTCATGAGCAAGTCCGCTCGGATGAGCACGCTGATCAAGCCCCCCAAGGTGGCGTGGAACCCGACGGAACGCCGGCTGCTGCGCGCGGCGGGCATCGCCGACCTGCGCGACGTGGCCCGCCGGGCGGTGCCCCGCATGGTGTTCGACTACTGCGACGGGGCGGCGGACAGCGAGCGTAGCCTCAGCCGCGCCCGGGAAACGTTCGCCAACATCGAGTTCCAGCCGTCGGTGCTGCGCGACGTGTCCAACCTGGACACCAGCCGGACGGTGCTCGGCAAGCGGCAGAAGCTGCCGTTCGCCCTGGCGCCGGTCGGCTTCAACCGGGTGATGCACGCCGAGGGCGAGCCGGCGGTCGCGTCGGTGGCGCAGCAGTTCGGCATCCCGTACTCGGTCTCCACCCTCGCGACCACGTCGCTGGCGGACGTCGCCGCCGCCGCGCCCGAGGGCCGGCACTGGTTCCAGCTGTACTTCGCCGAGGACCGGGCGATGGTCAAGGAACTGATCGCGCTCGCCGAGGAGGCGAAGTTCGACACCATCCTGCTGACGCTGGACACGCCGATCTCCGTGCCGCGCCGCCGCGACATCCGCAACGGCCTGACCATCCCGCCGTCGATGAGCGTCGGCACCATCGCCGAGGCGTTCCTGCACCCGGGCTGGTGGATGCGGCAGTGGCGGGCCGGCACCCCGTCCCCGCAGGTGCTCAAGGCCACCGGCGGCTCCGCGTCCGACATGATCAAGCGGGTGTTCAACCCGCGGCTGTCCATCGACGACGTCGAGTGGCTGCGCGGCGCCTGGTCGGGCAAGCTCGTCGCCAAGGGCGTGCAGAGCGTCGCCGACGCCAGGCGGGTCGCCGACGTCGGGGTCGACGGGGTGTGGCTGTCCACGCACGGCGGACGCAAGCTCGACCGGGCCCCGGTGCCCGTCGAGCTGCTGCCCGACGTGGTGGACGAGGTGGGCGACCGGGTCGAGGTGCTCGTCGACACCGGCATCACCTCGGGCGCCGACATCGTGGCGGCGATCGCCCTGGGCGCCACCGCCGCCGTGGTCGGCCGGGCCTACCAGTACGGCCTGATGGCCGGCGGCCGGCGCGGCGTCGTACGGGCCATGGAGATCCTGAGCCGGGAGATCGAGGTCACCATGAAGCTGCTCGGGGTCTCCTCGGTGGGCGAGCTGAACCGTTCGCACGTCAGGTTCCGCTGATTCCCGCCGTTTCTCGATTCCCGTCGGAACGGTCGGACTGTCGTATTTCGGGGCGTACGTGGAGGTTATTTGTGGCACGCATGAGCGGGAACGGTCACTGCCGTTCGTTCAACGGGGACGGGAGGATGGACATCATGGTCCGTGACGACGTCACGGGCGAACTGCTGGTCTTCCCGCACAGCGGCAGCTTCCGGGGTGCCGAGACCTTCGGCGAGCCGGAGCTGATCAGCACCGGCTTCCACCCGAACCGGAACCACGGGCTGGTCCGCCCCATCGACGTCAACGGCAACGGCCGCGCCGACGTCATCGGCATCAGCATGACGCACATGAACGAGACCCACGGGATCTTCCTCTATCCCAACAGGGGCGGGCTGAACGGTCTCGACACCCTCGGCGATCCGATCCGCATCTCCGGCGCCCGGGACGACAAGAAGTGGGAGACCCTCGGCATCGCGGACCTGGACCTGGACGGCTGTGACGACATGTTCGGCCGCGAGCAGAACGCGGGCCACGTCGACGCGTTCTTCAACAAGCGCCAGGTCACGCAGAACGAGACGTACGACCGCACCGCGCACCGCCTGGTGACCGTCGACGTCGAGGACTTTCCGCTCGCGATGGCCGACTTCACCGGCACCGGCCGGGCCGACCTGCTGGTCCGGCGGGCGAACGGCGACCTCGACCTGTACGAGTTCGCGCACGACACCTCCGGGGAGGGCCCGTGGTGGCGGGGCGAGGGCCGGTGGTTCACGCTCGCCCACGGCTGGCAGGAGTACGAGATCATCACCGTGACCGACATCGACCTCGACGGCCGCCCGGACGTGCTGGGTCTGCGCCCCGACGGCACCCTCGTCGTCCACCTGCACAACGGCACGTTCGACCCGGACCGGCCGTTCGCGACGCTGTCCGCACCGGAGGTCGTCGCGACCGGCTGGCAGAAGTACTCGGTGGTGAGCTGACGTGGGCCGGCTCGCGCCGCGACCGGGCGGGCCGCCACGCGCGGCCCGGGGATCCGACACAGTGCACGCACGACGAGAGGAGCAGTGGTGAGCGCGAACGAAGCCGGCGACCAGGCCGGGTGGCGGTTGGTGGTGGAGTCGAAACGCTGCATCAGCTCGGGCTTCTGCGTGGGCAGCGCGCCGGACCACTTCGCGATGGACCCCGTCTCCCGGCCGCTGGCCGACGTGGTGGCGCCTTCCGACCAGGTGATCGAGGCCGCCGAATTCTGCCCCGTGGAGGCCATCTCGGTGATCGACGCGCAGGACGGGACGCCGATCGCCCCGAAGCGATGACGGCGGGGCCCGCCGGGTGCGACCACGCCCGGCGGGCCGACACCCGCACAGGCCGCCGTAGGCGGCCTTTCTTCGTTTCCGCTGCGGCCGGGCCCACGCAGTTCACCGGGCGGCCCGGGCCGACACGACGCGGTCCGCCGGCCACCTCGCGGGTGGCCGGCGGACCGCGTCCTCCGTAGCGCTCAGACCGTGACCGGGAGGGAGATCAGTGCCGGCACCAGCGGCGTACGCCGGACCTTCAGCGACTCCCGGGGCGCGGCGAGCTTGATGTTCGGGAAACGGGTGAACAGCTCCCGGAGGGCGATGGTCGTCTCCATCCGGGCCAGCTCCGAACCCGAGCAGAAGTGCGGGCCGCCGCCGAACGCCACGTGCCCCTTGTCCTCGCGGTCGATGTCGAGCACCTGCGGATCGGGGAACCGCTTCGGGTCGTTGCCCGCCGCGGTCAGGTGCAGCAGCACCGTCTCGCCCTTGGCGATCTTCGTGCCGTCGATCTCCAGGTCCTCCGTGGCGAAGCGGCGGAAGCCGTGGTGCACGGAGCCGTTGCGGCGCAGCAGCTCCTCGACGGCCACGTCGAACAGGTCCGGGTCCTTGCGGAGCCGCTCCAGCGTCTCCGGGCTGTCGAGCAGCGCCAGCGCGCCCCGGCCGATCATGCCCGCGGTGGTGTCGTACCCGCCCAGCATCGTCAGCAGGGCCAGGGCCATCACCTGGTAGACGTTGAGTTCGGGCTCGCCGTCGGCGTTCTTGGCGTGGATCCAGTACGAGAAGAGGTCCTCGCCGGGCTCCTTCGTCTTCTCCTCGCGGACCATGTTCATGAAGTGCGACATCTTCGTGCGGACCATCGCGTTGGTCTCGTTGTCGCCGCTGAACACCAGGTCCGCCCAGTGCTTCAGGTCCTTGCGGTACTCCTCGCGGATGCCGAGCACGTCGCAGACGATCGTGATCGGCAGGATGGCCGCGTAGTCCTCGACCAGGTCGCCGCCGCCGGCCGCCTCGATCGCGTCCAGCCGGGCCTTGACCAGCTGGTGCACCCGGGGGCGGAAGGTCTCCAGGTTGCGGGGTAGGAAGGTGAAGTTGATCATCTTCTTGAGCCGGGTGTGCTCCGGCGGGTCGAGGGTGACGATCGTCCCGGTCGCCTCGCCCTCCGGGAAGCGCTTGCTGGTGAAGTCCCCGTTGCTGTACTCGCGGGGCCGCGCGAGGCGCCGGTCGCGGAGCGCGGAGTAGACCTCGGCGTGGCCGGTCACCAGCCACACGGGGCCGTGGTCGGGCAGGCAGGTGCGGTGCACGGCACCCTTTTCGTGCAGTGACGCGTAGACCTCGTACGCCGCGTACGGGCTAGCGAAGTAGTCGTCGTCCATCACCATCTGATGCCCGTGCGCCGGGCACTTGTTCGCCATGTCGTCCTCGCTGTGGTCTGAGCAGGAATCGCCGTCGGCCTCCGGTGCGCCAGGCGTCACGGACCGCGCGCTCCTGATGTTGCCCGCAGACGGTCCACCCTCGGGTAATCGTGGAGGCGATCGTGGCTGGCGCGGAGTGGATCGGTGGGTTAGTGGGTGAGTGCGGGGATTTGGATTTTGGCGTCGTGTTCGAGGATGCGTTGTTGGAGTTCTTGGAGGCTGCGGCCGGGTTCGAGGCCGAGGCCGTCGACGAGGGCTTCGCGGGTGCGTCGGTAGACGCGGAGGGCGTCGACTTGGCGGCCGCTGCGGTAGAGGGCGAGCATGAATTGGTGGCAGAGGCGTTCGCGCATGGGTTCGGTGGCGGTGAGGATTTCGAGTTCGGGGGTGATTTCGCGGTGTCGGCCGCAGGCGAGTTCGGCGTCGAGGCGGTCTTCGAGTGCGGAGAGTCGTTCGTCTTCGATGGCGGCGAGTTCTGACCAGCAGGTGCCGGTTTCGACGAGGTCGGCGAGGGCGCGTCCGCGCCAGAGGGTGAGTGCTTCGGTGAGGAGTTGGGCGGCGCGGGTGGGGTTGTTGGTGGTGGTGGCGTGGCGGCCTTCGCGGACGAGTCTGCGGAAGCGGTAGAGGTCGATGGTTTCGGTGTCGATGCGGAGTTGGTAGCCGGGTGGGTGGGTGCGGAGGGTGGGGTTGGTGGTGGGGTCGGTGTTGTGGGTGAGCATGCGGCGGATGCCGGAGACGGCGTTCTGGACCATTTTGCGGGCGGTGGGGGGTGGGTTGCCGTCCCACATGGCGTGGAGGATTTGGCTGGTGGCGACGACTTTGTTGGCGTTGAGGAGGAGGTAGCCGAGGATTGCGCGTTGGCGGATTCCGCCGAGTTCGAGGTGGTGGCCGTTGTTGGTGACTTCGGTGCTGCCGAGTACGGAGAAGCGCATGGTGTGCTCCGGTGGTCTGGTGGGGGTGGTGGGGGTGGGTTTTGAGTTTCCCATCGGTGGTCATTGGGGAGGCACCCCTAGGGCACCCCGCAGGAGGTGTGGGTGCATGGTGGGTGTCATTGGGTTGGCAGTGTGGAGTTGCTGGTCAGGCATTGTCGGGTGGTGGTGGGGCATGAGACCGTCATCCGGGTCCGATGAACGGCGCACACACGGTGCGGGAACGGCGCCCGCGCACCGGTGCGGATCGGTAACGACGTGGACCGGGACGCGTTCTCTCCCGTCGCCTCCCCGCCTGCCCGGCGCCACCGTTCCCCACATCCGGGCGTGGAAAGAACCGCGGGCCACGGCAGGGCCGAGCGCCGGCGCGCGCGACGATTCCGCGCGACGCATTGACGGGAGTCGCCAGCCGGTGAATGGGCCGGGGGCGGGCGACCCGGGGGCGCGGAATGGTCGACCCTCGCGCCGGGAGGCGAATGGCGGCCTCGTGGGGGCACGCACCGATCGGTCAGGTGCGAATGGTGCCACGCCCGACCGCGGGGCTTGACACCGCGGTCGGTGATGCGGGCCGGTCGGGATGCACGGCGCCGGACGGGGCCTGCGCAGGCGGGTGTCACCGCCGGCGGACGGGCGTCCGCCGGGCGCGCCCCGGACACGCTGGTGCCGCCACCGCACGGACGCGGCGGTGTGGGGCCACCGGCATGGACGCGCTGATGGGGCTACCGCGCGGACGCGGCGGTGCGGCTATCGCACGGACACGCTGGTGGAGCTACCGCACGGAAGTGGTGGTGGGGCCACCGCACGGACGCGGTGGTGCGGCTGCCGCGTTCCGGCGCCGGTCACCACCGCGTCCCACGGTCCGTCGTCGACGAGCTGGCCCGTGCGTACGGGCCAGCTCGTCGACCTTCGGTCGGGCCGTCAGTTGCCGCTGTCGAGCACGTTCCCGTCGTGCGGGCGCAGGGCCCGGGAACGCCGGAAGTCGCGGTGCACGAAGATCCGCTGGAGCCACCGGTCGTAGCCGTCGTAGCGGGGCGTGAACTCGGTCCGCCCGTGCAGGGCCAGCCGGTTGTCGACGAACGCGAGGTCGCCGGGCTCCAGGATGAACGTCCGGCGGACGGTGCGCAGCGCGTCGCCGAGTACCGACAGCGCCTGCGTGGCCTCCGGGTCGAGGGGGAACGAACTCTGGAAGTCGACCTGGACGTCCGGGTCCTCGGGGCTGCCGCTGAGGATGCCGTGCGGTTCCGGCGCGCTGCGCAGGTCGCCGAACGACGCCGGCGGTTCGGTGACGAACCGTGGCTCGTGCAGCACCTTGCGGACCTGCTCGGACAGCAGGGGCAGCGCGTTGCGGATCGACGTCACCTGCAACCCGGCCACGTTGTCGTGGTCGTTGCGCAGGCAGTGCAGCCCGACGTAGTCCGGACGGTAGACGTGGAAGGCGTTCTCCACGTGCATGGACAGCGTCACCGAGCCCGCGTTGCCCTGGAACTTCTCCATGCCCGGCACCGGCACGACGTCCTGCACCAGCGCGCCGCTCTTCTCCTCCTTGAAGGCGATGAGCTCCCCGAGTTGCAGCCCGAGCAGCACCTGCGCGGCGGCGGGCACGGTGGACTCGCGCTGCGCCGAGCCGGCCACCGTGGGCGTGCACGGCAGCTCGTCGGCGTCCACGGGCAGGTTCCGCACCAGCAGCACGGCGTCGGGCCCGGGATCCCAGGCGAAGCGCCGCACCATCTGGCGCAGGCGTACGGGCAGGTTGCTGGAGAGTTCGCGGGCCGTTTCGAGCCAGGCGGCCGAGTCCACCAGGCGCGGCGGTCGGCCCGCCAGGTAGCGGGCGATCGTGTCGACCTCGATGTTCTCCTCGCGGGTCAGGACGATCGATCGGTCTGTACTGCGTGTGGGCTGGACGTCGACGGTCACGCCGAGCCTCCTCTGCTGAGGTCCGAGACGGTGTGGGGGTTGAGCGATCGGTCAGTCGTCGTCCTCGTCGTCGTCCCAGAACGCGTCCTGCAGGTGCTCCGCGAGCTGCCGTGGCGTCGGGTTGGCGAACAGGTCGGCGAGCTGTACCGGCATCGACAGTTCGGTCCGCACCCGCTGCACGAGCTGGGCGCCCAGCAGCGAGTGGCCACCGCTGGCGAAGAAGTTCGAGTCCGCGTGCAGGCCCGGCCGGTCGAGCATCTCGGTCCAGATCCCGACCAGGGCGGCGGTCGTCTCGTCCGGCGGGTCGACCTCGGCCGCCGCCCGCGCCGCCGCGAGCGCGACGAGGGCCGCGCGGTCCACGGTGCCCGCCACGGTGACCGGCAACTGGCTCAGCACGACCAGGTCGGGCGTGAGCGGCAGGGCGGCACGGGCGTGCTCGCGCAGCCGCTCCGCCACGTCGGGCTTGCGGGACTCGACGAACGCGACGACCGTGCCGTCCTGCGCGTCGCCGGTGGACCCGACGGCGGCGACCGCCTCCACGTCCGGGTGGGCGGCGAGGACGGACTCGATGTCGCGGAGGTGGATCCGCTGGCCGGCGACGCGTACGTGGGCCGACAGGGGGCCGACGACGTCGATCCGGCCGTCCGGCAGCAGTCGCGCGAGATCCCCGGTGCGGTGGAACCGCCCGTGCGTGGGGTGCTCGCCGAACCGGGCGGCGGTCAGCTCCGGCCGGCCGTGGTAGCCGGCGGCCAGCGTGTCGCCCGCGACGCACAGCTCCCCGCGTACGCCGATGCCCAGCTCGTGATCGGTGCCGGGCTCGGTGACGAACACGCGGGTCGCCGGGAGGACACCGGTGCCGTCCCGTCCGCCGTCGAGCGCGGCGTACCCGGCGACGCCGGGCGTGGTGTAGCCGTGGTGCGGCGTGCAGCCGGTGGCGCGCAGCTGCGCGGCGAGCGGGCGGGGGAGCGGTTCGTGGGCCACCAGGACGGCCCGGCCCGCGAGCCGGGCGCCCGCGTGCTCGACCACCTGGCGCCACACCGCCGGCGACGCCTGCACCACGGTCACGTCGTGCCGCTGGACCAGCTCGCCGAGCGCGTGGCCGTCGGCGCGGGCCTGGTCGGGGGCGACGACGACCCGGCCGCCGGTGGTCAGCGCGACCAGCAGCTCCGTCAGCGCCGCGTCGGTGGCGGCGCTGCCCAGCCAGGCGGTGACGGCCGGCCCATTGGCGGCGACCCGCTCGGCGAGCCGCGCGACGGCGCAGGCCAGCGCCCGGTGGGTGACGGTCACCGCGAGCGGGGCGGGCGCGTCGAGGTCGTACTCCAGGTAGGCCACCGCGTCGAGGTCGACAGCGGACGGCGCGTCGGTGCGGACCGCGTCGGTGGCGGCGGGGATGGCGGGGATGGCGGGGATGCGTACCGCGCCGGGCACGGGGAGGCCCTCGGCCGCCAGCACCGGGGCGGCACCCGAGTCGGCCAGCCGCGCGGCGAGGTCGGGGATCGGCTGGGTCGGATCGAGCAGGACGCAGCGCCTGCCCGCCAGCCACACGCCGAGCCACGCGGCGGCCAGCTCCGCGCCGCGCGGCGCCAGCACCGCGACCGTGCTCCCGTCCGAGGCGGCGACCAGGTCCCGGGTGGCGAGCGCCGCCGACCACAGCCGGCCGTACGACACGTCGTCCGCCCCGTCCCGCACCGCGACGAGGTCCGGGCTCGCGGCGGCCGTCGCGTGCACGGCGTCCAGCACGGACGCCGTGGTGGCCGTCTCCGGCGCCGACGCCGGCAGGGCGAGGTCGTCCGCGCCCCGGCGGGACAGCTGCGCCACCGGCCGCTCCAGGTCGTCGCCCAGCCGCACGAGCAGCGCGTCGTACCGTTGCAGCAGCAGCCCGACGTCGGCGGCGTCGAAGGCGTCGACGCAGAACGCCGCGCGGACGGTGGTCGCGTCCTCGCCCGGCATGATGAAGAACTCCAGGTCGAAGCGGCTGTAGCCGTTCTCCACCATGACGTGGCGCAAGGGCATCCCGGTCAGGGTGGCGGAGGCGTCGACGGTGCCGGGCACGTAGTTGAACAGGTGCCGGAAGAACGAGCTGCGCCACGACGACGGCGCGTCGCCGAGCACGGCGGGGGAGACGTGCTCCAGCGGCACGTCGGCGTGGCTGATCGCCTCCAGGAAGGTGCTGCGCGTCTGCTTGACGACGGCGCGGAAGTCGGCGTCCGGGTCGACCCGCACCCGCAGCGGCACCAGGTTCGCGTGATAGCCGATGGCGTTCATGCTGCGCTGGTCGCGCACGTTCACCGGGGTGCCGATGACCACGTCGGAGCCCGCGCCGTGCTGGGCGAGCAGCACCGAGTACGCCGCGAGCAGCACGACAGCCTCGGAGGCGCGCAGTTCGCGCTGGAAGCGGCGCACCACGGCGCGGGCCGGCGCGGAGAGCTCGTGGTGGACGGTGCGGGCGCGCAGGGACGGCGCCCCGACGGGCGGCAGGGCGCACCACAGGCCCGCCTCGGCGGCCCGCAGCCCGTCGAGGTTCTTGCGCCAGTACGCGACGCTGCGCTCGTTCGGCGTGCGCTCCGCTAGCGCGGCCATCGGGGCGTCGTCGGGCCGGCCGCCCGCCGCGAGCGCCTCGTAGCCGGCGAGCAGTTCGCGGAGCAGGATCGTGGTCGACATGGCGTCGAAGTTCAGGTGGTGCACGACGACGCAGCACACGTCGGCGTCCGCTCCCGCGCGGATCCCCGCCCGCAGCAGGGGGCGGCCGTCGATCTCGAAGGGCTCGGCGGCGAACGCGGTCAGGTCGGCGTCCATCCCGTCGTCACCGGCCGGGATGTCCACCACGGGCACGTCGAGCTGGTCGGCGGCGAGCACCTCCCGGGTCAGCGTCGCGTCGTCGGAGCGGAACACGGTGCGCAGCACCTCGTGCCGGGCCAGCACCGCCCGCAGCGCCGCCGTGAACAGCCCGCGGTCGATCCGGCCGGCCACCTCGAAGGCGACCGCCACGTTGTTGACCCCGGTGTCCGGCACCAGCCGCTCGAGCAGCCACATGGCTGCTTCCTTCCTGCTGGCCGCGATGCTCATGCTCACTCGTCCCCTCGGTCGGTGTCGGCGCAGACCTCGGCGAGCCGCGCCACGGTCCGGTTTTCCAGCACGTCGCGCAGCGACAGGGTGAGCCCGCGCCGGCGTGCCTCGTTGACCAGTTGGGCGGCGCCGAGGCTGGTGCCGCCCCGGACGAAGAAGTCGTCGTCGACGCCGATCGAGGAGACGGCCGTGTAGGTGGCGAAGAGCTCGCAGAGCAACGCCTGCAACTCGTCGGCCGGCGCCCGCCCACCCGGGGTCGCCGCGACCTCCGGCGCCGGCAGGGCCGCCGTGTCGAGCTTGCGGTTGACGGTCAGCGGCAGCGCCGGGAGGCTCACCACGGCGCTCGGCACCATGTACTCCGGCAGCGTCTCGGCGAGGTCCTTGCGCACCTGCTGCGCGTCGATCCTCGCGCCCTCCCCGGGCACGACGTACGCGACGAGCTGCTTGACCTCCGGCGTGTCCGTACGGATCACCGCCGCCGCGTGCCGCACCTCGGGACGGCGCAGCAGTGCCGCCTCGATCTCGCCCAGCTCGATGCGGTAGCCGCGGATCTTGGCCTGGTTGTCGACCCGCCCGCAGAACTCGTACTCGCCGTCCTCGGTGGGCCGGACCCGGTCGCCGGAGCGGTACATGCGCGAGCCGGGCGGGCCGAACGGGTCGGGCAGGAACCGCTCGGCGGTCAGGCCCGGCCGGTGCAGGTAGCCCCGGGCCAGCTGGCCGCCCGCGATGTGCAGCTCGCCGATCTCGCCGGGCCGCACCGGGCGCAGCTCGTCGTCCAGCACGTGGTAGCGCACGTCGGGCATGGGCTGGCCGATGGGCAGCGGCCCCGGCGGCACCGGCTGGTCGGGCTCGATGACCACGGTGCTGCACCCGACGGTCGTCTCCGTCGGGCCGTACTCGTTGACGACCCGCGCGCCGGGGTGCCGGCGGCGCCAGGCGTCGACGGTCTCGCCGAGCAGCAGCTCGCCGCCGGCCATCAGCTCCCCGGTCGGGGACGCCTGGGCCGGCAGCGCGGTGAGCAGCGGGATGTGCGACGGCGTCACCTTCACGAAGGTGGGCCGCTGCTGCCCGGCCGGTCCGGCGGCGGGCGTGCCCATCTCCTCCAGGGCGCCGATGTGCACGCAGCCGCCCGTCATCAGCGGCGCGTAGAACGCGGTGACCGTCAGGTCGAACGCGAACGAGGAGTGCAGCAGCGCCCGGCCGCGTACGCCCGGGTAGGAGCGCACGACGTGGCGCAGGTACGTGCCGAGCTGGCGATGCTCGATCATCACGCCCTTTGGGCTGCCGGTGGAGCCGGAGGTGTAGATGACGTACGCGACGTTGGCGGGCCGCAGCGGGGCGAGCCGGTCGGCGTCGGTGACCTCGGTGTCCGGCTGCCCGGCGTACGCGTCCGGGTCGTCGAGCAGGACCCGCGGCAGGTCGGCCGCCGGCACCGCGTGCTGGTCGTCGCCGGTGGTCAGCAGCAGCATGGGCCGCGCGTCGGTGAGCATGTGCTCCAGCCGCTGCGGCGGGTAGCTGAGGTCCAGCGGCAGGTAGGCCGCCCCGGCCTTGAGGGTGGCGAGGGCGGCGACCACCAGGTGCGCCGAGCGGATCCCGATCGCCACGAGCCGCTCCGGGCCCGCGCCGAGCGACACCAGCCGGTGCGCGAGGCGGTTCGCCTCGGCGTCCAGCTCGGCGTACGTCCTGTGGTGCTCGCCCCACATGACGGCGATGGCGTCCGGGGTGCGCCGCACCTGTTCCGCGAACAGGTCGGTGAAGAGCGCGGGCTCGCCGCCCGCCGGGCCCGGTGCCACCGCGCTACCCCGCGATCCGCTGACCGGCGTCCGCACCGGTCATCAGGCCGGAGACCGTCGCGGCGACGTCGGGGTGACGCAGCATCTGGTCGTGGTCGACGGCGAGCGGGATGGTGCGCCCGAAGCCCTGCCCGCGCTGGGTCGAGTGCGCGGAGGTGATCGCCGTCGCCGTCGCCCACTGCGGGGCGGGGTCGATCTCCGTCGCCGCCCGCAGGTAGCCGACGAACGAGGCGAAGCTGCCGCCCAGTTCGGCCCGAACGTCGTCGTCCAGGCCGAGCCGGCGGCCCGCCACGTCGATCGCGTCGGAGAAGATCCCGGCGAGCGCGGGACCGATGAGGGTGAGGTCCTCGAGCCCGTGCTTCTCCTGCACCGCCTGGCCGTCGGCGTGGAACGCCGCGATCTCCTCGGGGGTGAGGATGGTCCGCAGCGCGTCCGCGGCGGCGTGGAAGTCCCGGTACAGCCCGACGATGTTCGGCAGCTCCGGGTCCAGCAGGACCAGCCTCGGCGCCTCGTCCTGCGACTCGGCCAGCCGGGACGCGAGGGGGGCGGCGAACACCGCGCCCACGCAGTAGCCGATCACGGTGTCGACGGTGCGTTCCCGCCGGCGTACGCCCTTCGCCCACCGCTCGACGTAGTCGGCGCCGGACATGGTGTCCTCGGCGCCGGAGGCGGGTGCCACGGTCTCCCAGATCTCGCCGGGCGCGCTCAACAGGGGCACCAGGTCGCGGAAGCACGCCTGGGTGCGGCCGGTGCTGGTGAAGTCGACGGTGAGCGTGAGGCCGCCCGGCCCGCCCTTGCGCAGTATCTGCCAGGAGTTCTTCTTCACGATGGGATCCCTCGTCGTAGCGGTGCGTACGTTCGTCGTTCAGGGGGTGCGGCCCGTGCGCTCCCGGTCGCGGGCGCTCAGACGCGGGCGCTGTCCTTCAGGTACCGCAGGATCACGGCGCCGCCGAGCACGACGGTCCAGCCCGCGAGCACCACGGCGGCGAGCCCGAGCCGGGCGGTGTCCTCGAACGGGCTGTGTCCGATTTCGGCCAGCCAGTGGCTCGGCATGATCGCGGACGCCGTCTGCATCCAGTCGGGGAACGCGACCGACGGGACCAGCGCGCCGCCGAGCACGCCGAGCAGCATGTGCGAGACGGAGGTGAGCACCTGCACGCTCTCGGCCGTGGCGACCTGGCCGATGAAGACGCCCAGCAGCGCGAACGGCAGCGTGCCGACCCACACCCCGAGCACCAGTTGGAGCCAGCCGCCCACCGGCAGCCGGACGCCCTCCAGCAGCGCGCCGGTGAGCGCCACCGCCGTGATCGCCGGTAGCGCCACCACCATCGCCGCGGTCAGCTTCGCCGCCAGGTAGGAGGTCGGGGACAGGGGGGTGATGCGCAGTTGGCGCTGCCATCCGGTGGACCGCTCGATCGCCACCCTGGTGCCGACGTTCAGCGCGACGAAGAGCGCCCCGAAGGCGGCGAGACTGCCGAGCAGGTGCTCACTGAAGTTGATGCCGGCGCCTCCGCCGGCCAGGTTGGCCTGCATCATGTCGAACAGGTTGGCCTGCATCAGGTAGAGCAGCGTCGGGAACAGGAACGCGACGATCCAGAACTTGCGGGCCCGGAGCACCCGCTTCACTTCGAGCTTGAGGAAGCCGGCGCTCATCAGGCGGCCCCGCCCTTCGTCGCGGTGAGGGCCAGGAACGCCTGTTCCAGGCCGAGGGCGCCGATCTCGACGTCGTACGCCTGGGGGAAGCGCGCGAACAACTCGCGGGCGGTGGCGTCGGAGTCGGAACTGACGATCTCGACGCGCTGGCCACGGGCCTCGGCGGTCATCACGCCGGGCAGCAGGCGCAGCTGCTCGACCGTCGCGTCCGGGACGGTGGCCGACAGCGAGCGGCCCGCCACCACGGAGCGGATCTCCGTGACCGTGCCGTCGGCGATGATCTTCCCGGCCTGTACGAGCACCACCCGGTCGGCGAACTCCTCGGCCTCCTCCATGTAGTGGGAGGCGAACACCACGGTGCGTCCGGAGTCGGTGAACTCCCGCATGGCGGCCCAGAACACGTGGCGGGACTCGACGTCCATCGCCACCGTCGGCTCGTCCAGCACCAGCAGCTTCGGGTCGGACACGAGGGTCATGGCCAGCCGCAGCCGCTGGCGCTGACCGCCGGAGAGCCGGCTGCGGCGGTCGGCGACGTCGGTGAGGTCGGTGCGGCGCAGCACCTCGGCGATCGGCAGCGGGGCGGTGTGCAGCGACGCCACCATCGTGAGCAGCTCGCGGATCGACACGTCGTCGAGCAGGGCGCCGTCCTGGAGCGTCGCCCCGATGACGCCCCGGGTGATGGCCTCCCGGGGGGTGTGCCCGAAGACGCGGATCTCGCCACGGTCGGGGCGGGTGAGCCCCAGGATCATGTCGACGAGCGTGGACTTCCCCGCACCGTTGGGCCCGAGCAACGCGACCACCTCGCCGGGAGCGATCCGCAGGTCGATGCCGTTGACGGCGCGCACGTCGCCGTAGCTCTTGTGCACGTCCGCCACGTCGATCGCCTGTGGGTCCACCGCACCGGGCGTGGGTGTGGCCACGAGGTTCGCGATTGCGTTGCTCATTGATTTCCCCATTTAGATCGGTGCGGGTATGCGAATAGTATTTAGCAGCGCTAGGGAGCGGGGAGCCAGGAATTCCGGGGCCGCCGCCGCGAGAATTGGCGTCCGAGGCGCCTTATTCCGGGGTGGTGAGGGGTGACCGTAGGGGTTACCCCGCGATGGCCGTACCCGCCATCGTCGGACCTGTCGTGGTCCTGGGCTGCGCATTCCGTGGCCCGTGCGGGGAGGTGTTCGTGACACGTCAGAGGCGGAACGGTGACGGTCATTCGTCGACCGTCGACGCGGGAACGGATGTCATGGGTCGTGACGACGCCACGGCCGAGTTGTTCGCCTTTCCACACACCGACTTCTTTCGGGAAACTGTGACGGGCACCGAACGGGAATTGGCCGGTAATCGGCCCGTCAATTCCGCCGCCCCGCGAACCGTCGCGACCGGCCGGCCCGATCACCAGGTGGTGAGCTGACATGGACCGCCTCGCCGCCGCAGCCGAGCGGGCCGACCGGCTCGGGCCGATGCTCGGCACCTTCCTGCACCGCTTCCCTGTCGACGACCCCGGCACGGACGGGCCGCTGCGCGGCACGCTGATCGGCGTCAAGGACGTCGTCGCCGTCGCCGGCGCGCCGAGCACCTGCCAGAGCGTCGTGCACGACGCGGGCTGGTGGGCCGACCGCGACGCGACCGTGGTGGCACGGCTGCGCGCGGCGGGCGCGGTGATCGTGGGCAAGACCACGATGGCGGAGCACGCGCTGTCCCGGCCGGACCCGGACGCGTCCTTCCCGGTGCCGCGCAACCCGTGGGACCCCCACCGGTGGACCGGCGGGTCGAGCTGCGGCAGCGCCAACGGCATCCCCGCCGGGTTCTTCGACGCGGGTGTCGGCACCGACAGCAACGGCAGCATCCGGATCCCGGCCGCGCTGTGCGGCGTGACCGGGCTGAAGCCGACGCAGGGCCTCCTGCCGGCGGCGGGTGTCCGCCCGCTGGCGCGGTCGGTCGAGACGGCGGGTCCGCTGGCCCGTACGGCCCGGGAGTGCGCGCGGCTGCTCGCCGTGATGGCGGACCGGCCCGCGGAGCTGTCCCGGCCGGCGCTCGCCGACCTCGCGGGCGTCCGTGTCGGCGTCCCGGGGGACCTCGTGCGGTACGCCGCCGCGCTGACCGACGACACCGCCGCCGCCTTCGACGCCGCGCTCGACGAGCTGCGGGCCGCCGGGGCGGAGGTCGTCGACGTGCCCCTCGACGAGGCGTTCCCGCTCTTCGCCGCGCAGCTCGTGACGATGCTGGTGGAGGCGTTCGAGGTGCACGGGGCGCAGTTCCGGGCGCGCTGGAACGACTACGGCCGGCCGTTCCGGTGGAACGTCGCGCTCGGCGGCGTGCTCCCGGCGGAGACGTACCTGCGGGCCCAGCGGGTGCGTGGGTGGGGCGCCGAGGCCCTGCGGGCGCGGTTGCGGGACGTCGACGTCATCGCCACGCCCGCCTGGCCGTCCGCCGCCCCCCGCTACGACGACCAGGCCAGCCTCCAGACGATCTCCTTCCTGCCCAGCATCTGGAGCGCGGTCGGCTTCCCCGCGCTGGCGCTGCCGATGGGGGCCGACGGCGACGGGTTGCCGCTGTCGCTGCAACTGGCCGCCGCCCCCGGCCGCGACTTCGAGCTGGCCGCCGTCGCCGACGTCTACCAGCGGCGTACGGGCTGGCACGAGCGCGAGCCGAAGCTGGAGGTCGTGACGGACCTCGCGGCGGTCTGCGCCCCGGAGGCGCCCGCCGACGGGGTCGACCCCGTCCGGCGGGAGCGGCTGGCCCAGGCGTTCGGCGAGCTGGGCGTCCCGCTGGGGGAGGGGGACCTCGACCAGGTGACCATGACGTGGTCGAAGGTCCAGGCTCTCGCGGGGGTACTGCCGGAACTCCCGGTGGACGTGCCGCCGTTCGTCGCCACCACCGGGTGAGCCGCCGGGGGCGGGCGTCGCGCACGTGGCGGACGCACGGGTGAGGCATGCGTACGACACGGTCGGAACGTGACGCGGCGGGGGTTGGTTCTGTCGCCGGTCGACGGCAGCCTGTGAAGCATGGATGACGTCGTGATCGAAGTGGACGGGCTGCGGCGCAGCTACGGGGAGTTCGAGGCGGTGCGGGGGATCTCGCTGCGGATCCAACGAGGCGAGCTGTTCGCCCTGCTGGGCACCAACGGTGCCGGCAAGACCACCACCATCGAGGTCCTGGAGGGACTGCAACCGGCCACCTCCGGCCGGGTCCGGGTGCTCGGGCTGGATCCGGTGCGGGAGCGGGCCGCGCTGCGTCCCCGGACGGGGGTGATGCTCCAGCACGGCGGGTTCACCGGTGCGCTGACCGTCCGGGAGACGGTGGAGATCTGGCGCTCCCTCACCGTCCGGCCGCAGACCACCGCGGAGGTGCTGGACCTGGTCGACCTCGGCGACCGGATGAACGTGGCGGTCGAGCAGCTCTCCGGCGGCGAGGGCCGGCGGCTGGAGCTGGCGCTGGCCGTGCTCGGCCGCCCGGAGGTGCTCTTCCTCGACGAGCCGACCACGGGCATGGACCCGGCCTCCCGGCGCCGCACCTGGGACGTCGTCCGCGAGCTCCAGAAGGGTGGGACCACCGTCCTGCTCACCACGCACTACCTGGAGGAGGCGGAGGTCCTCGCCGACCGGGTGGCCATCATGCGGGGCGGGAGCATCGTCGCCACGGGCGCCCCGGAGGACGTCGTACGCACCCTGCCCGCCCGGATCAGCTTCCGGCTGCCGGCGACGGACGCCCTTCCCGACCTGCCGCACGCCGCCCGCATGGTCGAGGGCGACCGGGTCACGTACGAGTCCCGCCAACTCCAGAGCGACCTCACCCGGCTGCTCGAATGGGCCAACGCGGGCGACATCCGACTGGCTTCCCTGTCGGCCCGACCGGCCACCCTGGAGGATGTCTTCCTGGACATCGCCGCCGACCACGACCAGACCGACCAGCACGCGGAACCGGAGGCCGCCCGATGAGCGGGACGATGACGACGCAGAGCCCCACCACCACCGCCACCCCGCGCGACCGGGCGACCAGGCCGCTCTGGCAGATGGCCGCGATGCTCAAGATGGAGCTGCTGGCGCTGCGTCGCAACTGGACGGCCACCGCCATGTCCGTGGTGACCCCGCTGATGATCGCCATCCTGCTCATCAGCGAGTACGGGGGCGAGGCGGTGGCCGGCGTCCGCCGGGTCGTCAGCATCACCACCCTGATCATGGTCTTCCTGGTGCACCACCACCTGACCACCGTGTACGCGTCGCGCCGCCAGGAGTTGGTGCTCAAGCGGCTGCGGGCGGGGCTCGCCTCGGACCGCACCATCCTGCTCGGCACGGCCAGCAGCACCGTGGCGATCTTCCTCGCCCAGTTCGTCGTGCTGGTCGGTTACGCCCTCCTGGTGCTGGGCCTGCCGATGCCGAAGAACCCGCTGGTCATGGCGCTGGCGCTGCTGATCGGGTCCGCGATCATGGCGGCCTTCTCGGCGGCGCTCTCCGCGATCACCCGCAGCTCCGAGGCGGCCATGCTGACCACCCTGCCGACCCTGGTGATCTTCCTGGCCACGCCGGGTGCGCTGCTGCCGCTCGGCGCGCTGCCGGAGTCGCTGGAACGGATCCTCTGGTTCCTGCCCATGGGGCCGTTCACCGAGATCATGCGCGTCGGCTGGCTCGCCCGCACCGACGAGGGCCAGGCCCTGAGCTTCGCCGGGACGCTGGTCGAGACGCTGCCCTCCTTCGGGGTGCTGCTGGTCTGGCTGGCGGTGTCGCTGTTCACGGCCGCCCGGTACTTCCGATGGGAGCCCCGGCACGGATGATCGAGGTCATCGCGCCACCTGGCATCGGGAGCGTGAGCATGGAGCGGGCGCAGGTCGAGCGTGACGTCGGCCTGCGCCGCGCCCGTGCCGTCACGTTGAGCACCGTCGGCAGCGGCGTCCTGGGCACGTTGCTGCTGGCCGCCGTCGGACTGTCGCGGGAGGAGGATCCCCGCTGGGCGGCGGCCGGGGCGGTGGGCGTCGTCCTGTTCGTCGCCGCGCAGAGCGGAGCGCTGTACGGGGCGATCACCCCGTGGCTGGCCGAGCCGACGCGGCGCCGCCTGCTCGCCGGGTTCGTCTGCGCCGCCGTGCTCTCCGTACCGCTGGTCGGGCCCGTGGGCGGGCCGGAGTGGGCGACCTGGGGATTTCTGGGGGCGTCGGTGATCGGCTCGGTGTCCCTGCTGCGGCAGTGGTGGGCCGCCGGCCCGGCGGTGCTGCTGTCCGTGGCGACGGCCGCCGGGGTGGCGGCCTGGAACGGGGCCCCGGTCCGCGGCCAGGTCACCATCGTGCTGGTAGCCGGCCTCTCCATGGCCGCGTGGAACGCCCTCCAGCTCTGGCTGTGGGGGCTGCTCGTCCAGGCGCAGCGGGGACGGGCCGCCCAGGGGCGGCTCGCGGCCACCGAGGAGCGGCTGCGCTTCGCCCGCGACGTGCACGACCTGCTCGGGCACAGCCTCTCGGTCATCGCGCTCAAGGCCGAGCTGGCGTCCCGGCTGGCGGCGACGGACGCCGGGCGCGCCAGCCGGGAGGCCGCCGAGGTGCAGCGGCTGGCCGCGTCGGCGCTGGTCGAGCTGCGCGAGGTGGTGCACGGGTACCGTGCGGTGGACCTCGGGGACCAGATCGCCGCGGTCGAGCAGGTGCTGCGTTCCTCCGGCATCCGCTGCGCGGTCGCGCTGCCGCCGGACGACGTACCGTCGGAGATCGCCCGGCAGCTCGTCGCGGTGCTGCGGGAGGCCAGCACCAACGTGTTGCGGCACAGCCGGGCCACCTGGTGCACCATCGAGATCAGCCAGGACGAGGACGAGGTACGGATGACAATGACGAACGACGGCGCCGAGGGGGCGTCGCCGGACCGGCACAGCTTCGGGCTGCGCGGGCTGGCCGAGCGGCTGGCCGAGGCCGGGGGGACCCTGCGCCACCGGATCGACGACGGGGTGTTCCGCCTCGACGTGACGGTACGGACCCGCCCGTGATCAGGGTGCTGCTCGCCGACGACGAGGACCTGATCCGCGCGGCGCTGGCCGCCCTGCTCGGTCTGGAGTCCGACCTGGAGGTGGTGACCGAGGCGCCGGACGGGCGGGCCGCCGTGACCGCCGCGCTCGCCCACCGGCCGGACGTCGCCGTGGTGGACCTCCAGATGCCGGCCCTGGACGGGCTGGAGGTGACGGCGGAGCTGGCGCGCGTCCTGCCCGCCTGCAAGGTGGTGATCCTGACCGGGCACGGCCGGCCGCCGCACCTGCAACGCGCGCTGGCGGCCGGGGCCAAGGGGTTCCTGCCCAAGGGCGCGCCGGGCGGGACGCTCGCCGACGTCATCCGCCGCGTGCACGCCGGCGGCCGGTACGTCGATCCGGCGCTGGCCGCCGACGCGCTCACCGCGCCCGAGTGCCCGCTCACGCCGCGCGAGCTGGACGTGCTGCGGCTGGCCGAGTACGACACGCCGGTGGCGGAGGTGGCCCGGCGTACCCACCTGTCGGCGGGCACGGTCCGCAACCACCTCTCCGCGGCGGTCAGCAAGCTCGGGGTGGCCAACCGGGCGGAGGCGTTCCGCACCGCCCGGGACAACGGCTGGCTCTGACGGGCCCGCTCAGATGAGCACGCTCCAGGTCACCGGGCCGACGAGACCGTCGACGACGAGGCCGTTGCGGCTCTGGAAGCTGCGTACCGCGTTGGTGGTGACCGCACCGAAGCCGCCGTCGACGAGGAGGCTCGCCCCCCGGGCGTTGAGCGCGGTCTGGAGGCCGCGCACCAGGTCACCGGAGTTGCCCTCCCGCAGGGGCAGCACGAGCGCGGTCCAGGTGATCGGGCCGACCATGCCGTCGGCGTAGAGGCCCCGGCCGCTCTGGAACGACCTGACCGAAGCGGCGCAGCCCGGCCCGTAGACCCCGTCCACCACGACGGAGACGCCGCGCGCCCGCACCAGGTACTGGATCACCCGGGGCACCCAGCCCGAGGCGCCCTGGCCGACGCTCGGGTAGCCGGTGCTGCCCACCGGGGCCGTGGAGCCGAGGGTGATGCCCCGGTTGGCCAGGAAGACCCGGGGGTCCATCGAGGTCAGCCGGGGGTTGTGGATCTCGAAGTGCAGGTGCGGGCCGGTCGAGTTGCCGGTGGTGCCCATCAGGCCGACCAACTGGCCGCAGCTGACCTGCTGGCCGGCGCTGACCAGCACCCGGTGCAGGTGGCCGTAGTAGGAGAAGTAGCCGTCGGCGTGGTTGATGTGGACGCTGTTGCCGGTGCGGCCGCCCAGCGGACCGCTCGCGGTGTCACCCGGGTACGAGTTGGTCTTGATGTCCCGGACGGTCCCGGCGGCCGTGGCGTAGACCGGGGTGCCCTGGCTGTTGGCCACGTCCCAGCCCAGGTGACCGGGCCGGCTGGGGCTCTTGTAGCCGGAGGTCAGCGTGCCGCGCGTCGGGTTGCTCCAGCCGGCGACGGCGGCCATCGCGGGGCTGGGCAGGCCGACGACCCCGATCCCCACGCCGACGCCGAGCGCCGTGAGGAGGGTGCGGCGTCGGGCCGGTAGGTGGCTCAGGCCGGCTGTCTCCGGTGCGTCACACATGTTGCCTCCGATGTTCGTCCCGAGGGGGCGGTTGGACGATGGAGACCGGATCGTAAATCTTCTATATCGTCGGGGGCAATGGTGAAACTTTCCTACGGCCCGTCACGCACCGTGATTCGACGGGGTCGCGGGCCCGGGGTGCGCCACGGACGATTGCCGTCAACTTCAGGTTGACGGTCGACCGTCGTCAACCTATGGTTGACGCATGACGGAACCAGTGCAGATGAACAACCCGGTACGCCTGGACGACCTGATCCAGGCGATCAAGAAGGCGCACACCGATGCGCTCGACCAGCTCACCGACGCGGTCATCGCGGCCGACCACCTCGGCGACGTCGCCGACCACCTGATCGGCCACTTCGTCGACCAGGCCCGCCGCTCGGGCGCGTCCTGGACCGACATCGGCCGCAGCATGGGCGTCAGCAAGCAGGCGGCACAGAAGCGCTTCGTGCCGAAGGCGGACGAGACGCCGCTGGACCCGCAGCAGGGCTTCGCCCGGTTCACCCCCCGGGCCCGCAACGTGGTGATGGCCGCGCAGAACGAGGCCCGCGCCACCGGCCACGCCGAGACCCGCCCCGAGCACCTGGTGCTGGGGCTGCTCAGCGAGCCGGAGGCGCTGGCCGCGAAGGCGATCGTCGCCCAGGGAGTGTCGCTGGAGCGGGTGCGCGAGGCCGCGACGGCCGCGCTGCCGCCCTCGTCCGGCGAGGTGCCCGACCTGATCCCGTACGACGCCCAGGGCAAGAAGGCGCTGGAGCTGACCTTCCGGGAGGCCCTGCGGCTGGGGCACAACTACATCGGCACCGAGCACATCCTGCTCGCGCTCCTGGAGCACGAGAACGGTGCCGGCGCCCTCAGCGGGCTCGGCGTGACCAAGGCCGCGGTCGAGGCCTCGGTGGCGGCGGCGTTGCGGGCCGTCCAGGAGCAGGGCTGACCCGGCTCAGGGCGCGGCGGGGAAGCCGTAGCGGGCGGCGTGCTCGGGATCTGTCGGGTCGACCTGACGGATCCCGGCGTCGGCGAGCCGCTTGTTGACCTCGTCGAGCCGCTCGCGCACCAACCGGGCCTCCTCCTCGGTGACCCGGCCCCGGTGCGGCCGGCCGGCGTGCTCGATCGTGCCGTAGTCGACCCGTTCCGCGCCCTTGCGGGCCTTCGGCGGGCGGACCCGCTCGGCCGTCTTCAACAGCTGCGCCATCGGCACGTCGGTCGCCATCGCGTCGAACTCGCTCGCGGTGAGCACCACCCGGCGCGGCTCGCCGTCGCCGTGCCGGTCGTGGATCTCGACCACCGCGACGTCCAGCGCGGCGTCGTCGATGCCCTCCACCTCGACCGGGGTGGCGTCCAGCCGCACGGGCCCCGCGACCAGGTCAGGGTGCTCCAGGACGACGACGCGGACCACCTCGTCGTCGGGCTGGATGACCGTGCCGCTGAAGTCGGAGACGTGGATCGTCTTCTTGCCCATGCGCGGAGCTTCTCCTGTCGTAGGCCGGGATGCCGGACCAGAAGAAATTACCCGACAGGTGTGCGAAAGCCGCCGGTGGACCGTCCGGGTGTGTCGCGCAGCCGCCCCCCGCCACGCGGGACGGTCAGCGGGTGTTCAGGCCGCCGCGCGAGGCGGCGCCGGCCGGCTGCTTGTCCACCTCGCTCCACGGCAGCGCCTCGGCCCCGGCGCGGTGACCCCGGTACGCCGACTGGGCCGGGAACCGCCCGGTGGCCTCGGTGGCCCGCCAGAGTCGCTCGGGGGCCTGGTGGTACCGGTCGTTCGGCTGATTCGGCATGACCATACCGTCCCAAACAAAGTTGTCCATGTATGAAAATGAATATGACGGACGGTCGATGCGTCTGGTTCCCGTGATCGGCCGCCGTCCCACGAACCCGCGGTCATCGACGTACCTGTACGTCTACCCGCCCGCCGCGCTGCCCAACCCTCGACGCCGGCCCGCGTGCCACGGCGCCGGGCCCGCCGGGTCACGGGACGCCGGGCGGGCCCGCCCCGTGACGGATTCCGTGACGTGGTGCCGCCGTGCCCGCGTACGGTGATCGTCGGCGAGGCGGGCCGGGTGTCGGCGGCCCGGACGCCGAATGACCACGACGGCCGCGGGGAGGTGGGCGGCGATGCTCGACCGGCGGCTGCACCTGCACCTGGCGAGCTGGCTCGGCCAGTGGCCGGCGGGGCCCGGGCTGCACGTGGTCGGCTCGCACCGGCGGGCCCGACCGGCCTGGGACGGCCGGCTCCGGCCCGCCGTCGCGGTGACCGCCGGCGCGAGCACCGTGCTCTCCGTGGCTCCCGACCGGGTCGCGGCGGTCCGCGAGCTGGCCCGGCTGCCGGGCGGGCCGCCGCTTCCGGCGCTGCCCGCCGCGGCCGGACGACCCGGCTGGGCGGTGCACGACGACGTGTTCCGGTGGAGCGTGGCGCCGGCCCCGCTGCCGGACGTGGGGGAGTGGACACCTCCGGGCGCCGCCGGGCTGCCGTCCTGGCTGCGCCTGTTCGACCGGCCGGTGCTGGTGGTGCGCGACGCCCGGGGGCGCTATCTGGCCGGGGTCGGGATCAAGCGGCACGACGCGTACGGCCACGAACTCGCCGTCGGCACCGTGCCGGCGGCCCGGGGGCGGGGGCTGGCCCGGCGGCTGGTCGCCCAGGCGGCGCGCCGGGTGCTCGACGAGGGGGCCGTCCCGACGTACCTGCACGACCCCGCCAACACCGCCTCTGCCCGGGTGGCGACCGCCGCCGGCTTCCCCGACCGGGGCTGGCGCTCGTTCGTCGTCTACCCGCCCCGAGCGCGCCCGGACCCACTCTGACCGCGTGCCCCCTCACGGCGGGGCGCGGACCGTGGATCCCGGGCCGGATCCACGGTCCGCAGTCTCCCCCAGGGTCCCGCAGGTGACGTGCGCACCGATCACGCTACGTAACTGTGGGGGTGAAGGCAAGATGCCGTAGGTGCGATCCGGGTGTCGAATAACGGACTTGACCTGCGGCTACTCGGGGGATGGCGTCGTAAGGGTCAGTGACGCAGCGTACGAATGAGGTCGAGCACCTGCCGGGTCACCGGGCGCAGCACGCGCAACCGGGACAGCCCCACCAGCCGGTCGACCAACGGCACCGCACCGTCGATGAGCTGCCGGGTGCGGGTCTGGCCGGGCGAGCGGTCGTAGACCCAGTAGAGCACCACCCCCATGTACCCCAACCAGAGCAGCTCCGGCAGGTGCGGGCGCAACTCCGGGTCGACCCGGGCGGTGGAGCCCTCCAGCGCCTCGGCGAAGAGACCGATCGCCGCCTCGCGCGGGCCGGACGACTCCGCCGAGAAGGGGCTCAGCGGGGAGGTCGGCTCCGCCGCCGTCTTGAAGAAGCTGGCGGCGAAGGAGTGCGACGGGGTGAGCACGTCGATCCCGGCGTGCATCACCCCCGCCAGCCGGGCGGCGAGGTCGGGTTCCCGGGCGAGCACCGGCCCGGCCGCCGCCCGGTGCTCCACCTGGGAACGGGCGTAGAACTCCTGGATCAGGTGTTCCTTGGAGCCGAAGTAGTAGTAGGCGTTGCCCACCGCCACCCCGGCCTCCTGGGCGATGGCGCGCATGGTGGTCCGGGCGTACCCGCGCTCGCGGAACAGCCGCATCGCGGTGTCCAGGATGAGCTGCCGGGTCTGCTCGCCGCGCGCGGTCGCCGGCTCACCCGCAGCGGTCGTCGGCGCAGTCTGCTCGGTCATCGGGGTCACCGTATCCCGCCAGGTCGTCGCCCGGCTCCGCCCACGGGTCGCGAACGCGTTCGCGGACCGAGGCGGCGGCGGCGACCACCCGCCGGGCCAGAGGGAGCAGGTGCGGTCGGGCCAGCCGCTCGGCGGCGCCCCGGTGGTCGGCCAGGGCCCAGAGGCAGGCGAACCAGGCGCCGTCCCCGGCGTACACCTCGCCGGTGTCCGCGACCACGGTCAGGTCGCGCAGCGTGGCGTCGTGGTCCAGGCCGGGGAAGCGCCGCCGGGCCTCGGCCGAGCCGGCGGGCACGAACTCCAGGGGTACGAGCTGGGCGCGGGACGCCAGCCAGCGCCGGGCGGACCGGCAGAGTGGGCAGTGCGCGTCGTAGAGGACGGTGAACCCCCGGACGCCACCGCCCCCGTGCGCGGTGGCGTCCGGGAGTCCGCCCGACCCGAGGGGCCTGACGGTCATCGGACGGGCGGGCTGCCGGCCGGCCCGGTCTCCGCCCCCGGGCCGGCGGGGTGCGGGCCGGTAGGGCGCGGGCCGGCGGGCTGAGCGCCGGCGGGCTGGGCGCCAGCGGGGTGCGGGCCGGCAGGGTGAGCACCGGCGGGGTGCGGGCCGGCGGGATGCGGGCCGGCGGGGTGCGGGCCGGCGGGATGCGGGGCGGCCGGGTGCGGGCCAGCCGTGTGCGGGCCGCGGGGCGCGGGCGGCATCGGCAGTCGGCCGACCGGGGCGAGCGGCGGATGGGTGGCGAACTGGCGCAGCCGACCACGGCGGTACCGGCCGAGCGCGAAGACGTTGAAGAAGTGCAGCGCGCCGAGCACCAGCAGCACCAGGCCGATCTTGAGGGACAGCTCCTCCATGGCCTGGGCGGTGGACCCGACCGGGTCGGGGTGCTTCATGGCCACCGTGACGTAGCCGAGGTTGAGCAGGTAGAAGCCGACGACGAGCAGGCTGTTGACGGCCTTGGCCAGCCGTTCGTCGGCGAAGACCTCCTCCAGGAAGACCAGCCCGTTGCGCGACAGCGCCCGGGCCACCCAGACGGTCAGCCCGATGCTGATCGCCAGGTAGACCAGGTACATCCAGACCTTTGTATCCATCGCCGACGCCCCTTTTGAACGTGTTCAAATGTTGTCGCCTCAGCGTAGGCGACTTCTTGAACACGTTCAAGAGGGGCGTCGTGACCGTCGGCGTGGTCCGGTCGGGCGGGGGTCGGTAAGGTCGAGTCGCGCCGGTGCCGGCGCGACCTTCGACGGTGAGGCGGCCATGGACCGGGGTGAGCGGAACGCGGAGCCGGGCCAGGTGGTCCTACGCCCGGCCGGTGAGATCGACATGGCCACCGCCGGCGAGTTCGAGGCGACGCTCACCGAGGCGCTGCGCCGACCCGGCGTCCGGGAGGTCGTAGTCGACCTGGCCGACCTGCGGTTCCTGGACTCCAGCGGCGTACGCGTCCTGGTGCACGGCGTCTCCGTGGGCCGCGAGCGCGACGTGACGATGCGGGTGACCGGCCCGCAGCCGGGCGTGGCGCGGGTCCTTCGGATCACCGGGGTCGGCACCCTGCTCGGGCTCGTCGACTCCGACGCCGACGAATCCGTCGCGCGGGGATGGCGCGGGCTGGACTGACTCAGGGCTCCGAGTTCGCCGCCGCGGCGGCGGACCACTCGACCAGTAGCAGGGTCGCGTCGTCCTGGTGCGTCCCGCCCTGGTGTTCCGTCACCGCGTGACTGAGGCGGCGCAGCGTCTCCGCCGCCGGGCGACCGGAACCGATGTGCCGCTCGGCGAGATCCGCCAGGCGGGAGAGCCCGAACATCTCGCCCGCCGCGTCGCGCGCCTCGGTGACTCCGTCCGTGTACAGCAGCAGCCGGTCACCGGGCTCCAACCGGGTCCGCGCCACCTCGACGCGGCCGTCGGGCAGGCCGAGCGGGAGCCGGCGGCCCCCGGTCAGCCCCTGCACGGCCCGTCCCCGGCGCAGCAGCACCGGCGGCGGGTGTCCCGCGTTGACGTACCGCAGCGTTCCGGAGCCGGTGTCGAACTCGGCGAGCACGGCGGTGACGAACCGCGCGTCGTCCCACTGGCCGGCGATCGCGGCGTCCACCGCCCGGACCAGGCCGGGCAGGTCGGAGCCGGTACGCCGGGCCGCCCGCAGCGCCGCCAGCGCCACCGAGGTGGTGAGCACCGCCGGCAGGCCGTGCCCGACCCCGTCGAGGATCGCCAGCGTCAGGGTTCCGCCGTGCACCGCGTAGTCGAAGGCGTCCCCACCGACCTCGTAGCAGGGCTCGAGCAGGGCGCTGACCACCGCCTCCGAGGTGGCGAAGGTCAGCGGCGGGAGCAGGTTCCAGAGCAGCTCGGCGGAGACCCCCATCGGCCGGCTGCGCCGCACCCGGTGCAGGGCGTCCCCGTAGTCCCTCTTGCTGGTGACCAGGTGGCCGACGAGCCCGGAGACGAGCCGGCAGCCGTCCCGTAGCGCCCCGTCGGCGAGGTCGGCGTCGGCCGGCGGAAACACCTCCAGCAGTCCCAGCCGGTCGGTGCCGTTGACGATCGGGACCCACAGCCGGGGCGGTGGCCCCTGCCCCGCGTGCACCTCGACCTGGGTGAAGGCCCGCCCCGCGAGGCTGGTGTCGATCGGCAGCACCTCCGGCGCCGCCCGCCTCGTCCCGGGCAGCGGGCGCAGGCCGTGCTGCTCGGCGTCGACCAGGTACACGGTCGCCGTCACGCCCAACGGCCCGAGCGCGGCGTCGACCGTGGCGGCGAGCTCGTCCGGGGGCAGCCGGTGGGACCGGGACACGAGGTCGGCCAGGGCCCGGTGCCATGGGTCGGTGGCGGTCATGCTGTCGCATACCCCGGCCGGGCCCGGTCGAAGCGGCCGGGCCCGCCCGTGAGTGACCGCCACCTGCCGGCGCGTACCCCCGGTGCCCGCGTCAGCCGGTCAGGCCGAGCACCTCGGCGGCCGCGCGGCCGCAGGCGTGGCTCGCGCCGTACGTGGTGACGAACGCCCGTACGCCGGCCGGACGCCACCGGGAGGGCCAGCCCATCTCGACCACGGTCACCGGGTGCTCGGCGGCCAGCGCGGTCACCAGGTCCGCGCCGCCCGGCAGCCGGTGCAGATGGCGGCCGACCAGCACGATCGGCCGGTCCCCGGCGAGCTGGCGCAGGGCGGCCGGCCCGGTCTCGGTGGCGACCACCCGCAGCTCCTCCGTGCCGTCCAGGTGCGGGCCGAGGCCCCACGGCACCCGCCCCTCGGCGATGGTCGACGCGGCGTGCAACTGGACGATCAGCGGGCGGTCCAGGCCGGTCAGCTCCCCCTCCACCCGCACGGCGCGCCGCGCCGCGGCGTACCCGAGTCCGTCGGGGGCGGCCGGCGTCGTGCCGGCGGTCCGGGTCCAGGCGGCGAGCGCGGCGGCGCGGCCGGCCGCCTCCTCCACCCGCGAGCGGTCCAGGCGGCCGTCGCCGAGCGCGCCGACGATCTCCGCGACCACCCGCTCGACCAGCTCGGCGTCGACCTGGGCGCCGATGCACAGCAGGTCGGCACCGGCGGCCAGGGCCCGGACGGCGGCCGGGCCGACCCCGCCGGCGGCCACCGCGGCGCCCTTCATCTCCAGCGCGTCGGTGATGACGGTGCCGGTGAAGCCGTACTCGCCGCGGAGCAGGTCGACCAGGACCGCCCGGCTGAACGTGGCGGGGCCGTCGCCGGTCAGCGCCGGCACCCGGATGTGCGCGGTCATGACGGCCCGCGCGCCGGCCTCGACGACAGCGGCGAACGGCGGCAGGTCGCGCCGGCGCAGCACGTCGAGCGGCACGTCCACGGTGGGCAGTTCGTGGTGGG
Organism: Micromonospora sp. NBC_01740; assembly: GCF_035920365.1. Classification (NCBI taxonomy): domain Bacteria; kingdom Bacillati; phylum Actinomycetota; class Actinomycetes; order Micromonosporales; family Micromonosporaceae; genus Micromonospora; species Micromonospora sp. NBC_01740. The sequence continues at coordinate 2,910,963 of NZ_CP109150.1, forward strand.
AGTCGGCGACCGTCGCGCCGTGGCCCGGGAAGTGCTTGGCGCAGGCGGCGACCCCGGCGGCCTGGAGGCCGGTGACGGCGGCGGCGGAGTGCGCGGCGACCCGGGCCGGGTCGGCGCCGAACGAGCGGGTGCCGATCACCGGGTTCTCGTCGGCGGTGTTCACGTCCACGGTCGGCGCGAGGTTGACGGTGACGCCGAGGGCGGCCAGCTCCGCGCCGATGGCCTCGTAGACGCGGCGGGTCAGCGCCACCTCGTCGATCGCGCCGAGCGCCGCGTTGCCCGGGTACGGGCTGCCGGTGGCGTGCGCCAGCCGGGTGACGTCGCCGCCCTCCTCGTCGATCGCGATCAGCACGTCCGGGCGGCCGGCCCGCAGGGCGGCGGTGCTCGCCGCCACCTGCCCCGGGTCGTGGACGTTGGTGCCGAACAGGGTGTGCCCCGCGAGCCCCTCGGCGACCAGGTCGACCGCCCAGCCGGGAGGAACCGGCCCCGGGTACGCGGCGAGCAGCGTGCCGAGCGCGAGCCGGCGCAGTCCTGGATCCAGCCCCACGTGATCTTCCCCTTTCGTCCCCGCGGCACGGAAGTCGTACCGGCGGGGGTCGGTGACGTACCGGGTCGGCCGACCACCCCGCTCCCGGGCGGCCGATACGCTGTCGGCTACCCGCTCGCAGGTCGGTTTACAGTTAGCAAGGTTTACCAAAACTAGAGGACGTGGCATGAGTGCGACCCGGCTGCCCGGCACCCCCCGCCTGTTGCGGGCGCTGAACGACCGCGCGGCGTTGGAGCTGCTGCTGGAGCGGGGGCCACTGACCCGGGCCCGGCTCGGCGAGCTGACCGGGTTGTCCAAGGTCACCGCGTCCCAGCTCGTCGAGCGGCTGGAGGAGCGGGGCCTCGTCACGCGGGTCGGCGAGCAGGCCGGCGGGCGGGGGCCCAACGCCCAGCTCTACGCCGTGCGGCCCGGCAGCGCGCACGTGGTCGGGGTGGACGTGGGCGCCGACCGGGTGGTGGCCGCCTGCGCGGACATCACCGGGGCGGTGATCGGCCGCGTCGAGCAGTCGGTCCGCGACACCGACGACCCCGTCGGGGTGGTGCACAACGCGGTCGTCCAGGCCGCGAGCAGCGCCGGGGCGCAGCTGTCGAGCGTACGGCGGATCGTGCTGGGCACCCCGGGCCTCGTCGACCCGGGGACGGGCGACATCACGTTCGCCTTCAACCTGCCCCGTTGGCACACCGGTCTGCTGGCCGCGCTCCGGGACGACCTGCACACCCCGGTGGTCTTCGAGAACGACGTGAACCTGGCCGCCGTCGCCGAGGCGCAGTCGGGCGCGGCCCAGGGACTGACGGACTTCGTGCTGGTCTGGGTCGGCGCCGGCGTCGGCCTGGCGATCGTGCTGGGCGGCCGGCTGCACCACGGCAGCAGCGGCGCCGCCGGCGAGATCGGCTACCTGCCGGTGCCCGGGGCGCCCATCCCGCGTGACGTGTCCCGCCGGGCGAAGCCGGCGTTCCAGCAGCTGATCGGCGCGGACGCGGTCCGCGACCTGGCCCGCGCGCACGGCTACCCGGACGACAGCGGCGCGGTGGCGGTACGGGCGGCGGTGGCCGACGGCACGGCGGGCGGTCCCATGCTCGACGAGGTGGCCCGCCGGCTGGCGCTGGGCGTGGCGAGCACCTGCGTGGTGCTGGACCCGCCGCTGGTGGTGCTCGCCGGCGAGGTCGGCCAGGCCGGCGGGGCGGCGCTGGCCGAGCGCGTGCAGCACGAGGTCGCGGCGATCACGCTGGTCCGTCCCCGGGTCGTGCCGACCGGACTGACCGAGGAGCCGATCCTGCGGGGTGCGCTGCGTACCGCGCTGGACGCCGTCCGCGACGAGGTCTTCGGCTCGACCGTCGGCTGACCGGGGCCGGCCGCCCGCCGGCGCGGACCGCGCGCCGGACCCCGCCGACCAGGGTCGGCGAGGTCGGCGGCGGTCCGGCGTCATGTGAAGGAATATTTCATCGCGGTCCGGGATGCTGCAAGGTCCTGCCGCGCTCGCGCCCGCATCGTCGACGGCGGCCGGGCGTCACATCAGGTCGCGGCGGCGGAACGCCACGAAGGCGGCGGCGACCAACGCGCCGGTCAGCCCGAGCAGCAACACCAGCGCCGGCTGCCAGGTCACCACGTAGAGGCCGTTGCAGGAGTTGGAGACCCCGTTGTCGCACGCCCGGTAGTCCCAGAACTCGACCCGGCCGTTGAGCAGGGCGGCGGCGTAGCTGGAGAGCATGTACCGGTCCACCTTGACGACCTCCAGGATCTCCATCACCAGCCGGGCGCCCAGCTCCCACACCACCAGGTAGCCGGCGATCGCGCCGAGCGCCGCCGAGGTGTGCCGGCCCAGGGTGGCGACGGCGAACCCGACCACGGTGAGCAGCAGCACCAGCAGCATGCCGCGCCCCCAGTTCGCGCCCAGCGAGCCCCAGAACTCCCCGTCGAGCCGCCCCGGCCGCCCGGCGACCTGCGCGATCAGCCAGAACGTCCCGAGGTACGCCGCCGAGGCCAGCACGGACAGCAGCGCCGTCCCGCCGAGCAGCGTGCCCAGCTTGGTGCCGAGCACGGTCATCCGCCGGGGACGCCAGAGCAGCAGGTTGACCACGCCACCGGAGTTCAGGTCGGCGCCGATGTAGGAGGCGCCGACCAGGAAGCCGAAGAGCGCGAGGAAGGCGATGAGGAAGTAGAGCAGCGGCTTGGCCTCCTCGGCGAAGGTGAACACCCCGGCGAGGTAGTCGGACGCCACGGGCGCCCGCTCCGCCAGAGCCGGGTCGACCTCGCTGCAGTCGTCGGGGACGTACTCCTGCACGTCGTCCGCCTGCACGACGCCGCGCTGCCGGTCCAGGCAGAGCTGGTGGGTGCGCTCCAGTTCGCTGCGCGCCGCGGCGGCGGACTGCTGGGCGTCGAAGACCTCCTGGGCGGTGGGCCGGTGGGAGCTCGCCAGGGTGGTCGCCGCCGTGACGCCGAACGCGAGCACCAGCAGGACGAGCATGAGCTGCACGAAGCGCCGGGCGCCGAGACGCTCCAGCTCGGCACGGACCAGGTTCACGCGTCCACTCCCCGCTCGTCGAGGTCGATCACCGGTTCGGAGGGCCCGCCGTCGGGCAGCACCGAGTCGTCCACCTGCCGGGGCAGCGTCGGGTGCGCCGCCGGGCCGGTCAGTTCGAGGAAGGCGCTCTCCAGGTCGGGCCGCAGCGGGGTCAGCTCGCGCACCCAGAGGCCCGCCTCACCGAGGGTGCGGCTGACCTCGGTGGCGTCGTCCACGTCGGCCACCACCAGGTGGTCGTCGTGCCCGGTCGCCGCCAGCCCGGCCGCCGTCAGCAGCTCCACCGCCCGCTGCGGATCGTCCACCCGCACCAGCAGCTCGTGCCGGTCGAAGCCGGCCAGCACCTCGTCGACGCGCCCGGCGGCCACCCGCCGGCCCCGCGAGATGATCGTCACGTGGTCGCAGATCAGCTGGATCTCGGCCAGGATGTGGCTGGAGACCAGTACGGTCACGCCGGCCTCCGCCAGCGAGCGCATCAGGTCCCGCATCTCCCGGATGCCGGCCGGGTCCAGGCCGTTCGCCGGCTCGTCCAGGATCAGCAGCTCCGGGTCCTTGAGCAGGGCGGACGCCACCGCCAGCCGCTGCTTCATGCCCAGCGAGTAGCCCTTGACCCGTTCGTCGCCCCGGTCCCGCAGGCCCACCTGCTCCAGCACCTCGTCGACCCGGGCGACCGGCACGCCGCCGGCCCGGGCGAGCAGGCGCAGGGTGCGGTGGCCGGTGAAGTTGCCGAAGAACTGCGGGCTCTCCACGATCGCGCCGACCCGCCCGGCCACCAGGGGCAGCCCGTCCGGCGAGGGGACGCCCAGCACCGTCATCCGACCCGCGTCGGCCCGTACCAGCCCGAGCAGGGCGCGCAGCGTGGTGGTCTTGCCCGACCCGTTGGGGCCGAGGAAACCGTGGATCTGGCCGGCCTCCACCAGCAGGTCGAAGCCGTCGACCGCCACCCGGCGGCCCTGCCGCACGCTGTGGAAGGTCTTGCGCAGCCCCTCGATCTCGATGACCGCGCTCATCCGCGCGGCTCCCTGCTCCGACCGGGCATGGACCGTCCTCCGCTTGTGGTGACCAACGACACGGCGCCCCACCCTATGGCCGGGGCGCCGCCCGTGGGGGGCGCCCCGCGTTGCGTGGTTGGATGGTCGGGTGACTGGGGACGAGGATCTGGTGGTCAGCCTCGACGGCGTCGGCGTACGCCGGGCTGGCACGGCACTGCTGCACGACGTCGACTGGCGGGTCGAGTTGGACGAGCGCTGGGTTGTGCTCGGGCCGAACGGCGCGGGAAAGACGACCCTGCTCAACCTCGCCGCCGGGCGGCTGCACCCGACCACCGGCACCGCCCACGTGCTCGGCGAGCGGATCGGCCGCACCGACGTCAACGAGCTGCGGACCCGCATCGGGCTCTCCACCGCCGCCCTCGCCGAGCGGGTGCCCGCCGAGGAGCGGGTCAGCGACGTCGTCGTCACGGCCGCCTGGTCGGTGCTCGGTCGCTGGCGGGAGAGCTACGACAGCAGCGACGAGGCCCGGGCCCGCGCCCTGCTGGGTCAGCTCGGCATCGGCGGCCTCGCCGAACGCGCCTACGGCACCCTCTCCGAGGGGGAACGCAAGCGGGTGCAGATCGCCCGCGCGCTGATGACGGACCCGGAGCTGCTGCTGCTCGACGAGCCCGCCGCCGGGCTCGACCTGGGCGGGCGCGAGGACCTGGTCGCCCGGCTGGCCGAGCTGGCGTACGACCCGGACGCCCCGGCGCTGGTGCTGGTGACCCACCACGTGGAGGAGATCCCGCCCGGCTTCACCCACGCGCTGCTGCTGCGCGAGGGCGGCGTGGTGGCGCAGGGGCTCCTCGACGACACGCTGACCGGGGACAACCTCTCCAAGACCTTCGGGCTGCCGCTGGTGGTCGAGCGCTCCGGCGACCGGTTCACCGCCCGCGCCGCCTGACCGACGCCCCGGCCCGGACGACAGCCACCGGCCGGGGTCCTAGACTTCGCCGCAGCGCAACCCGGCGGCGAGGAGGTGGCGATGCGGCAGACCCGGGTCGTCGTGGTGGGCAGCGCCAACATGGACCTGGTGGGCACCGCCCCCGCCCTGCCCCGACCGGGGGAGACCCTGCTCGGCACCGACTTCGTCATGGTGCCCGGCGGCAAGGGCGCCAACCAGGCCGTCGCCGCCGCCCGGGCCGGCGCCTCCTGCGCGTTCCTCGGGGCGATCGGCTCCGACTCGTTCGGCGTCACCCTGCGGGCGCGGATCACCGCCGCCGGGGTCGACACCGGGCAGCTCCGCACGACGTACGGCACGTCGGGCGTGGCGCTGGTGATGGTCAACGCCGAGGGCGAGAACGCGATCCTGGTCAGCCCGGGGGCCAACGCCTCGATGACCGGCCTGACCGAGCCCGAGCTGACCGCCGTACGCGGGGCGGACGTGCTGCTCGCGCAGCTGGAGATCCCGGTCGCGACGGTGACCGAGGCGGCCGTCGTCGCCCGGGCGGCCGGCACCCGGGTGGTGCTCAACGCCGCCCCGGCCGTGCCGGTGCCGCCGGAGCTGCTGGCGGCGACCGACCTGCTGGTGGTCAACGAGACCGAGGCACAGGCGCTCACCGGGCGCGGCCGGGACGAGCCGTCGGCTCTGCTCGACCTGGCGCCCCGGGCGGTGCTCACCCTCGGCGCGGAGGGCGCCTGGTACGGGGACCGGGACGGCACCGCCGTGCACGTGCCGGCGGTCAAGGTCGACGTGGTGGACTCCACGGCCGCCGGGGACGCCTTCACCGCCGCGCTCGCCGTGGCCTGGGGCGAGGGCCGGGACGTGGTCGACGCGGTGCGCTGGGCGGCGGCGGCCGGGGCGGCCTGCGCCCGCCGACTCGGCGCCTCCGTCGCGCTGCCCACCCGGGCCGAGATCGACGAGCTGTACGTCCCCGCCTGATCCGGTCGACCCACCACCCGGGGGAGTCCGTCCGACAGGATCAGCGCGACGATCCGCGACGGTGCGCGGCGGTCACGCCTCGGCGTCGTCGGTGAGCTTCTCGCCCCGGCGGCGGAGCATGCCCAGCCCGGGGATGCCGGCGACGGCGAGCTTCAGGTCGCGGGTGACGTCGAGCAGGTCGTGCAGGTCCGGGCCGACCCGGTCCAGGGTGGCCAGAATCGGCAGGATGTCCGCGGTCAGGTGCTGCTTGAGCTTCGGCAGCTCGTCGACGAGCCGGATCGCGGCGTTCACCTCCTCGTGGCTGAGCTGCTCGACGAAGCGGTTCGCCATCGGAGCGCCCCGGCGCAGCGCCGGCTCGTACGCCGTCAGCAGCTCCGCGGCGGTGGCCGCCGCCTCCGCTGCGGTGCCCACGGTGCCGGCGGCCCGTACGGCCACCGCGTCGGCCTCGGCGACCACCGCGCCGGCCGTACGGGACACCTTCTCCGCCTCGCCGACCACGACGGCCGCGGCGGCCGCCACCTCGGTGGCCGTCTCGATCGCGGTGGTCGCGGCGGCGCTGATGACGGCCACCTCCCGTACCGCGCCCTCGGCGTCGGTGAGCACCCGGTCGGTGCGGTCGAGGGTCTGCTCGATCCGGTCCACCACACCGTCGATGCGGTCCACCACGCCGTCGACCCGCTTCAGCAGGGCCTCCACCGAGTCCAGCACGGCGAACGCGCGGGCCGGCACGGCGGCGAACGAGGCCGCCGAGCCGAGGGCCTGGTCGAGGGCGGAGCGGGTCAGACCGACGACCGCGGCGGGCCGGGGGAGGGGAATCACCATGGCACCAAGTGTGCGTCGCCCGCGCCCGCACCGCCGGACAGGGCGGCGGGAGCGGGGTCAGGAGTCGGTGTACTGCTCGACCGCGCGCTGCACCGCCCGGTAGATCTGCCCAAACCGCAGCGCGTCCGGGGTGCGCAGCAGCAGCACCTCCCGGCCGTGGTGCTGGACCCAGAGCTCGTGCACCTTGCTGCCCCGCTCGTAGGAGCGGTCGAGCCAGCCGAGCGGGATCTCCAGGAAGGGGGCGAGGGCCAGCGCGCCGACCACGCACGCGGCAAGAATGATCAGCGCCAGCTGCCACTCGCCCCGGTCCTGCGCCGACCAGGCCAGCGAGAGCACGCAGACCACCGCGACCAGGGGAGGCAGCGAGAGGAGCAGGACCAGGACGCCGCGCCCCAGCACCCGCCCCCGTACCGCCAGCGTCTTCGGCCCCTGCGCATGCCAGACGTACGTCACGTCGGCGATCGCCACGGCGTGGCCCCCGGCCCGGATCGACTCCGACGTCACCTGCACCGCGTCGTCCCGGTAATAGATGGTCATCACTAAGCCTAACCACTGCGGGGCGGGTCGCGCCGCTCGCGCCGCCCGCTCCGGCGGAGGTGGCGTCGGGCGGGTCGCGCCGGGCGGAGGTGGTGCCCGGCGGGGTCATGTCGGGCGGAGATGGTGTCGCGTCGGCCCTATGGAGCTGAATCGTCTATGACATCGCCCTCTGGGTCGCTGGCGCTCGTCCCGATGCCGGACCGGCTGAGTCGTTCACGTCATCAGCTCGAAAGGACGCGCGAGGCGCATCCGCCGCTGCCGCGCGACGGGTGCGCCTGGATCCGCCTCGATCCGTTCTCCGGACCGGCGCCAACGGCAAGGCGTTGGAACGTCACCGCAAGGGTGTCCGAGCGACCCCGGAGTTGGTCCCCGGAGCCGGCCACGGCCGGGCAGCTGTCGAGCTGCCCCGTTCATGGGACCGCCCGGGGCGTGCGAGCCGGGGGCCGACTGGCGCGCCTGCCCCGTCGGGCGGGGCAGCTCGACAGCGCGGGCGGCAGGCCATCTTGCCCGACGAGGGGCCTCAAGGCCCGCGTCGCCAGCGCGTCGTCCCTGGCGGCCCGGACGTCCCTGGCGGCCCGGGCCGCCAAGGACGGCCCGGGGCGGTACCGTGACCGGTCATGACGGAGCAGGAGCGCAACGTCGAGGTGGTCCGCCGCTACCTGCGGACCTTCGTCACGAAGGACCTGGCGGAGTTGCGCGCGGTGGTCGACGAGGACGTGCTGATCTACGGTTCCGGCACGCCGGTCCGGGGGCGGCAGCACGTCGAGGGGGCTGTCACCTCGCCGGGGCTGACGGTGCTCGATCAGGAGATCGTCGAGATCTTCGCGGCTGGCGACCGCGTGGTGGTGTCGCTGGCGCAGACCTACCGGCGGGACGCCACCGGCGCGACGGCGGTGCAGAGCGCCTGCAAGATGTACCGGCTGGCCGGTGGCCGGATCGTGCAGTTCTGGGGCGAGCAGGACCTGTTCGGACTGCTGCGCGGCCTGGGCATGCTGCCGGACGGGCCGATCAGGTTCTAGCGGCGGCGGGGCGACACGGGCTGGCCCGCCTCGACGGCCCGCTGCACCGCCCGGTAGATCTGGCCGAAGCGCAGCGCGTCGCCGGTGCACAGCAGACGCACCGGCTGGCCGCGCCAGCGGGCCCAGATCTCCAGCTGCCGGCTGCCCCGGGCGTACGAGCGGTCGAGGTGCTCGAAGAGGAAGTCGGCGACCGGGCCGACCGCGAGCCCGATCAGCACCGAGGTGCCGACGATGGCGATGGTGACGGTGAGGGAGCGGTCCAGCCAGAGCGCCAGCGCGATGCCGAGGGCGGCGGCGACCAGGGGGCCGGCGAGCGCCGCGCCGATCGCGCCGCGTCCGACGAGCACCCGCCAGGACCGGCTGCCGCGTTGGTGCCAGACCATGCTGATGTCGGCCAGCCGGAAGGTCCGGCCGTCCACCCGGACGGCGGTCGAGGTGACCTGCACGGACCTGTCGTCGTAGTACGTGATCATGGCGGTACTCCCGGTGGCGGGCCTGAGACCACAGTACTTACCCCAACGATCCGGGCCGTAAGGTTGGCACGCGACTTCGACGAGGAAGTGAGGGCCAGCGTGGGCGAGTTCGTGCGGTTGGAGACCAAGGACGGCATCGGCACCATCCGGCTGGAGCGGCCGCCGATGAACGCCCTGAACACCCAGGTGCAGGAGGAGTTGCGCGCCGCCGCCGCGGCGGCCACCACCGACCCGGGCGTCCGTGCCGTCATCGTGTACGGCGGGGAGAAGGTCTTCGCGGCCGGCGCGGACATCAAGGAGATGGCCGACATGTCCTACGTGGACATGGCGGACCGGGCGGCCGGCCTGTCCAGCGCGCTCGGCGCGATCTCCCGGATCCCCAAGCCGGTCGTCGCCGCGATCACCGGCTACGCCCTCGGCGGCGGCTGCGAGCTGGCGTTGGCATGCGACTGGCGGGTGGTGGCCGAGGACGCCAAGCTCGGGCAGCCGGAGATCAAGCTCGGCATCATCCCCGGCGCGGGCGGCACCCAGCGGCTGGCCCGCCTGGTCGGCCCGGCCCGTGCCAAGGACCTGATCATGTCCGGCCGGATGGTCGACGCCCAGGAGGCCCTGCGGATCGGCCTGGCCGACCGGGTCGCGCCGGCGGCCGAGGTCTACGACACCGCGGTCGAGCTGGTCCGCCCGTACCTCACCGGCCCGGGGCAGGCCCTGCGCGCCGCCAAGCTCGCCGTCGACGCCGGTCTGGACATGGACCTGAACTCCGGCCTGGCCTGGGAGAGCCAGCTCTTCGCGGCGCTGTTCGCCACCGACGACCGGCGAGAGGGCATGGCGGCGTTCGTGGCGAAGCGCAAGCCGGACTTCACCGGTCGTTGACCGGCCCCGGGCCGGCGGGGTGACCCGCCGGCCCAGGCATCGAGTCGAGAACTGTTCACATTCCGCCTACCGGTGAGTAGCGTGTGACTCCGGCCATGCGGACGAAGGGAAGAGCGGCGATGACGGAGCGGATCGAAGGTCACGGCGGGGAGCTCGCACTCGCGGCGCTGCGTGCGTACGGGGTGCGGGAGATGTTCACCCTCTCCGGCGGGCACGTCTTTCCGCTCTACGACGCCGCGCACAAGACCGGCTTCCCCCTCTACGACGTACGGCACGAGCAGTCGGCGGTCTTCGCCGCCGAGGCGGTGGCGAAGCTCCAGCGCCGACCCGGCCTCGCCGTGCTCACCGCCGGCCCCGGCGTCACCAACGGCATCTCGGGGCTGACGAGCGCGTACTTCAACGCCTCCCCGGTGCTGGTGCTGGGCGGCCGGGCCCCGCAGTTCCGCTGGGGCTCGGGCAGCCTCCAGGAGATGGACCACCTGCCGCTGGTCGCCCCCGTCACCAAGCACGCCGAGACGGTGTTCAGCCCTGACGACATCCCGCGCGCGGTGACCGCGGCGCTGACCGCCGCGCTCACCCCGCACCGGGGCCCGGTCTTCCTCGACTTCCCCCTCGAGGCGGTCTTCTCGGTCTCCGACGCCGAGCTGCCCGCGCTGCCGGGCATCGCGCCGGTCGAGCCCGACCCCGACGAGGTGGCGAAGGCGGCCGGCCTGGTCGCCGCCGCGAGCCGCCCGGTGATCATCGCCGGCTCCGACGTCTATGCCGGGGACGCGGTCGACGCCCTGCGGGCCGCCGCCGAGTCGCTCCAGGTGCCGGTCTTCACCAACGGGATGGGTCGGGGCGCGCTGCCGCCGGAGCACCCGCTCGCCTTCGCCAAGGCCCGTCGCGTGGCGCTGCGGGGCGCCGACGTGGTCGTGGTGATCGGCACCCCCCTCGACTTCCGGCTCAGCTTCGGCGACTTCGGCGACGCCCAGGTGGTGCACATCGTCGACGCGCCCAGCCAGCGGGCCGCGCACGTGCAGCCGGCCGCCGCCCCCGCCGGCGACCTCCGGCTGATCCTCACCGCCCTGGCCGACCACCCGGGCGACCGGGCCGACCACGCCGACTGGATCGCCGAGCTGCGTACCGCCGAGGACGCCGCGAAGGCCCGCGACGCCGAGGAGATGTCCGCCGAGACGGACCCGATCCGGCCCGCCCGGGTCTACGGCGAGCTGCGCAAGGTGCTGGCCCGCGACGCCATCACCATCGGCGACGGCGGCGACTTCGTCTCGTACGCCGGCCGCTACCTGGAGCCCGCGCAGCCCGGCACGTGGCTCGACCCCGGCCCGTACGGCTGCCTGGGCACCGGCATGGGCTACGCGATGGGCGCCCGGGTCAGCCACCCCGACCGGCAGATCTGTGTCCTCATGGGCGACGGCGCGGCCGGCTTCTCGCTGATGGACGTGGAGTCCCTCGCCCGGCAGAAGCTGCCGGTGGTGATCGTGGTCGGCAACAACGGCATCTGGGGGCTGGAGAAGCACCCGATGCGGGCCATGTACGGCTACGACGTCGCCGCCGACCTCCAGCCGGAGCTGCGCTACGACCACGTCGTGAGTGCCCTCGGCGGGGCCGGCGAGACGGTGGCGAAGGCGGGCGACCTCGGCCCGGCGCTGCGGCGGGCGTTCGACGCCGGCGTGCCGTACCTGGTCAACGTGCTCACCGACCCGGCCGACGCGTACCCCCGCTCGTCGAACCTGGCCTGAGCCGGGCCCGCTGCCGTCGCCGGGAGGCCGGCGACGGCGGCGGGCTCAGGACGCGGGCGTGGACCCCTCGGGCCGGTCCTCCTCGCGCGGCGGCTCGCCGTCGCGGCGGCGCATCTCGTCCTCGCGGCGGCGCAGGTCCTCCTCCCAGCGGCGGAACAGCTCGCCGTCCTCGCGCCGGGAACGCTCGCCGAGCGAGCGGAGGAACTCGGGGTCGTCGTCGGGGGCGACCGGGCGGGGCCGTTCCCGGGGCGGTAGGAGCCGGCCCTTCGGCGTTCCGCCGGCGAGCTGCCCGGGGACGCGCTCGCGCCCGGCGGCGAACCAGGCGAGGGAGCCGAGCAGCGGGAAGAACAGGATGATCAGCACCCAGGCGATCCGGGGCAGGGCTTTGATCTCGCCCTCCTCGGCGGAGAGGCAGCTGATCAGCGCGCAGACGGCGAGGACGATCTGCACGACGAAGAGGAGGACGTAGAACCGGGCCATGCGTCAATCATGGCGCACCGGGCCCCGTCAACCCAGGCCGCTCGCCGCCAGGAGGGTGCCGAGCAGCGCGAAGCCGGCCGTGGCGAGGGCGACCAGGGGCAGCGACCGCCCGTAGCCGGGGAACGGACCGGTGCCGGTGGCCCGCCGCCAGCAGACCGCCAGCGCCGCGCCCCAGCCCAGCACGGCGACCCCGGCGACCAGCGCGCCGAGCGTCCCGTCGGCGGCCGGGCCGGTGAGCGCGAGCCGCACGGTCAGCACCATGATCACGGTCAGCGCCAGCGCCGTACGCCGCCAGGCCAGCCGGGTCCGCTCGGGTTGCAGCCCGGGGTCGCGCGCCGGCCGGTCCCGCCGTGGCGGCTCCGTCTGGTGGCTCACGGGCCGCCGACCGCCCGGGCCAGCACGGCCGCGACCAGCAGCAGCGCGCCGAGGCCGACGGCGAGGGCGAGCACCGCCGGGAAGCGCGAGGCGGGCAGCTCCTCGCCGAGCCGGATGGCCCGCTCCGTACGCGCCCAGTGGTCGACCGCCCGCACGGCGACCGTGCCGCCCAGCAGCAGCAGTGCGACGGCGATCGCCTCGCGCAGGTGCGCCAGCGGCAGCGGCGGCAGGAACTGCGCGGCGGCCAGCCCACCCGCGACCAGCGCCAGCCCGGTACGCAGCCAGGCCAGGAAGGTCCGCTCGTTGGCCAGCGAGAACCGGTAGTCGGGGGTGCTGCCGACCGCGCGCAGTTCGCGCGGGTCGAACCATCGCCTGATCGCCTGCCACACGTGGCTATTATCCGTTTCCGTCCGGTCGTAGCCTGGTGCGGTGACGGATCTTGACGTGACGACGCTGCGGAAGACCTACGACGACCAGTTGCGGGCGCTGGTGCCCGACCCGTTGCCGGCCGGGGTGGCGGTGGAACGGGACGGCCCGCTGATCCGCATCCTCGGCCTCGACCACGGCGGTTTCCTCACCTACCGCGACCTCGGCGGGCTCAGTGGCGCGGCGCTGGACGCGCTGATCGCCCGGCAGGTGGAGATCTTCCGGGCGCGCGGCGAGTCGGTCGAGTGGAAGCTGCACGGCCACGACGAGCCGGCGGACCTGCCGGACCGGCTGCGCGCGGCGGGATTCGTGCCGGAGGAGCGGGAGACCGTGGTGATCGGGCTGGTCGCGCCGCTCGCCGCCGCGCTTCCGGTCGTCCCCGAGGGCGTACGCCTGCGCGAGGTGACCGCCCGGGCGGACCTGGACCGGATCGTGGCGATGGAGGAGGCGGTCTGGAACTCCGACCGCAGTCACCTGGCGATCGCCCTGGAGAAGGAGATCGCCGCCGACCCGCAGTCGATCACCGTGGTGGTGGCCGAGGCGGGCGACGAGGTGGTGAGCGCGGGTTGGGTGCGGTACGTGCCGGGGACGGGGTTCGCCACGCTGTGGGGCGGTTCGACGCTGGCGCCGTGGCGCCGCCGGGGCATCTACCGCGCGCTGGTCGGCCATCGGGCCCGGCTGGCGGCCCAGCGCGGCCGGACGTTGTTGCAGGTGGACGCGTCCGACGACAGCCGGCCGATCCTGGAGCGGCTCGGTCTCGTCCCGGTCACGACCACCACCCCGTACGTCTACACTCCGTGATCATGGAGCAGCGGTTGACGGCCGAGGAACGGCTGACCCTCAAGACGGGCGCGTTCGGGGCGGTGTTCCTGGTGGCCAACGCGGATCCGGGGATGCTCGCCCTGTTCCGGGAGAGCTTCGCCGCCTCCGGTGCGATGGCCGACAGCAGCGGGGTGGTGAAGGAGGCGCTGACCAGCGGTCCGCTGCCGAAGTTGCCCCGGGACTCGGCGCTGGAGATCGAGGCGGTGGTGCTGCCGGCGCTGGGCAGTTCCGTGCGGATTCTGCGGGAGAAGTCGCCCGGGGACGTGGCGGGCTACCGCGAGGTCGTGCTGTCCGCTGCCGAGCGGGTGGCCGCCGCGCACCGGGGGGTGGCCCCGGCCGAGGCGGCGGTCATCGAGCGGATCCGGGACGCGCTCGATCAGCCGGCGTGAGCCGGGTCGGCGACCAGAGCGCCCGGACGGTGGCCCGGACGCAGCGGTCGCGGAGCCGGCCGCAGGCGCACCGGTACGCCTCGGGCCGCGTTCGGCGGCAGCGGTGCCGCGGGACGTCGGGACGACCTTCGCTGGCCTTTTCTGACATTTCGTGACACCTCCCGATTCGTCAGATTACCCGCCCGCGGGGCCGTTCGTGAGCTGTGTCACCCTGAGGTTGCCGGAGGCGGATGCTACTGGCAGGTAACATTGCGCCGTGGGCAACTGCACAGCACCGCGCGGTTGACCGGCGTCAACGGACGCGCGAGGCTGCGCCCCAGACCGGGCGAGCGATCGCAACACCAACAGGAGGGTCGTCGAAGCGCGATGAACATCGTCGTACTCGTCAAGCAGGTGCCCGATTCGGGCGCGGACCGCAGCCTGCGTGCTGACGACAACACCGTCGACCGCGGTTCGGCGAACAACGTGATCAACGAGATGGACGAGTACGCCATCGAGGAGGCGTTGAAGATCAAGGAGGCGCACGGGGGCGAGGTGACGGTTCTGACGATGGGTCCGGACCGGGCGACCGAGTCGATCCGTAAGGCGCTGTCCATGGGTCCGGACAAGGCCGTGCACGTGGTGGACGACGCCCTGCACGGGTCCTGCGCCGTGGCCACCTCGAAGGTCCTCGCTGCCGCGCTCGGTCAGTTGAACGCCGATCTGGTGTTGTGTGGCAGCGAGTCGACCGACGGCCGGGTGCAGGTCCTGCCGCACATGCTCGCCGAGCGGCTGGGCATCGCGGCGCTGACCGGCGCCCGCAAGCTCACCGTGGACGGCTCGACCCTGACCGTGGAGCGGCAGACCGAGGAGGGCTACGAGGTGGTCACCGCCACCGCGCCCGCCGTGGTCTCCGTCTGGGACACCATCAACGAGCCGCGCTACCCGTCCTTCAAGGGCATCATGGCCGCCAAGAAGAAGCCGGTGCAGACGCTCTCCCTGGGTGACCTCGGCGTCGCCCCGGCCGAGGTGGGCTTCGAGGGCGCGACCAGCGCCGTGCTGGAGCATTCGAAGCGCCCGCCGCGTTCCGGTGGGGCGAAGGTCACCGACGAGGGCGACGGCGGCGTGAAGCTGGTCGAGTTCCTCGCCACCGAGAAGTTCGTGTGAGGGGTTGGGGTCATGTCTGAGGTTCTGGTCGTCGTCGAAGCCACTCGGGAGTTCGGCGTCAAGAAGGTCACCCTGGAGATGCTCACCCTCGCCCGCGAGTTGGGCACGGCGAGCGCGGTCGTGCTCGGTGGCCCCGGTGCCGCGGAGGCGTTGAGCGCCAAGTTGGGTGAGTACGGCGCGGAGAAGATCTACGCGGCCGAGAGCGAGGAGATCGACGGCTACCTGGTGGCCCCGAAGGCGACCGTGGTGGCCGAGCTGGTCTCGCGCGTGCAGCCGGCGGCGGTGCTGTTGGCGTCGTCGCAGGAGGGCAAGGAGATCGCTGCCCGGCTGGCGGTGAAGTTGGACAACGGCATCCTGACCGACGTGGTCGGCCTGGCCGCGGACGGCACTGCCACGCAGGTGGCGTTCGCCGGTTCCACGATCGTGAAGTCGAAGGTGACCCGTGGTCTGCCGCTGGTGACGGTCCGGCCGAACTCGGTGAATCCGGTCCCGGCGGCGGCCGCTCCGGCGGTCGAGCAGCTGACCGTCGCGGTGGCGGACACCGACAAGCTGGCCAAGGTCGTCGACCGGGTCGCCGAGCAGAAGGGCTCCCGCCCGGAGCTCACCGAGGCCGGCGTGGTTGTCTCCGGTGGTCGTGGTGTGGGTAACGCCGACAACTTCAAGCTGGTCGAGGAGCTGGCCGACCTGCTCGGCGGCGCCGTGGGGGCGTCGCGCGCGGCTGTGGACTCCGGCTACTACCCGCACCAGTTCCAGGTGGGCCAGACCGGCAAGACGGTCTCCCCGCAGCTCTACGTCGCGCTCGGTATCTCGGGTGCGATTCAGCACCGGGCCGGTATGCAGACCTCGAAGACGATCGTCGCGGTCAACAAGGACGGCGAGGCGCCGATCTTCGAGCTGGCCGACTTCGGTGTGGTGGGCGACCTGTTCAAGATCGTCCCGCAGGCCGCGGACGAGATCCGCAAGCGCAAGTGAGCTGACGTCCGTCCGAGTGAGGGCCGGGAACCGTGGCGACGGTTTCCGGCCCTCGCCGTTTCTCCGGCCGCCGGAACGAGCCGCCGCAAGCTGGCCCCAGACGCGACTGGCGGCCAGAGGATGGGCACCGAACCATCGGGGGCTGAGCCCGCGGGAACCGCCGGCCGGGGCCGGCGATGGGAGCTGATCGGCGGGCCGGGGAGCTGAGCCGGCCCGCCGATCAGCCCGTCAGGGTGCCCCTCACCAGGCTCTTGCCGGAGTGGGCGGTGTTGTTGTCGTACGTCTCGGCGGAGACGTCGACAACCGAGTATGCCTCAAGGTCCACGTTCGGCGGCAACGGCAGCAACTCGTCCGTCGCGTCGCCGAGCACGCCGACCGAGAACATCTTCATGGTCCGCGGGTCGATGAGCCACACCTCGTAGTACCCCGGGACGTCCGGGAGATTCGCCAGGTGCAGGTGCAGCCGGCCGTCGTCGAAGACCCGGGCCTTGCCGTTGGCGTCCGGCGGCGTCTCCCCGTACGCCTTCAGCGGCGCGCTGGCCAGCACCACCCGCTGCGGGGCGGGCTCCGGCGTCGACCCGGTCGCGTCGAGCACGGCGACGGTGCCGACGACCCCGATCGCGGCGGCGGCCACCGCCGTCGCGGCGGTCACGGCCCAGCGCGACCAGCGCCCACGCCTCGGCGCGAGGAGCACCCCGCCCGACCGGTCGGACGGCCGTTCGCCCGAGGGGCGCTCGTCGGGCGACCGCTCGGCGCGCGGCCCGGGCAGCGCCGGGAGGGTCTGCGCCGCGCGGATCTCCGTGACGATGCCCTGCCAGACGTGCTCCGGCGGATCGGGCAGGTCGTGCAGGCCCTGGGCGTCGGCGCCGAGGCCGGCCACGTGCTGGAGGGTCTCCATCTCGGCCCGGCAGTGCGCGCAGGTGTCGAGGTGGGTGTTCTCTCCGGCGTCCGCCTCGGTCTCACCGAGCGCCAGGAAGACCAGCCGGTCGTGGTCCAGGTGCGGCACCGTCCACCTCCCATCTGCGTTTCAAGCTCGCCATGCCGCGCCGGATGTGACTCTTGACCGTGCCGAGCGGCACCCCGGTCACCGTCGCGATCTGCTGGTGGGTCAGGTCGTCGAAGAACGCCAACTCCAGCATCCGCCGCTGGTCGTCGGGCAGTCGGGCCAGCTCGTCGGCGACCACCAGCCGGTCGACCACCGTGTCCGGATCCGGGCCGGTCGGCGCCGACTCCGGCAGCTGCCGGACCGTATCGACCACCCGGGTCTCCCGCGCGGAGGCTCGCAGCCGGTCGACCACCTTGCGGCGGCCGATGCCGAGCAGCCAGCCGACCAGCGAACCCTTGGCCGGGTCGAAGGTCTCCCGCCCCAGCCAGGCGGCGACGAAGGTGGTCTGGGTCACGTCCTCCGCGTCGCTGCGGTTGGCCAGCGTGCTGGTGGCCAGGTGCAGGACCGCCCGGCCGTACCGGTCGTACGCCTCCCGCAGTGCCCGTTCGTCGCCCGCACGGAAGCGGGCGGCGAGGTCGTCCTCGGGTGGGTACGGCTCCTGCCGTGCCGCTGTCACAGGGCGGCTCGCCTTCCAGGGGGCATGCCCGACTGTAGCTCCCACAGCCATCGCCCCCACCTCCGGTCGGTCTGGTCTCAGCAGCTCTTCGCTCCGCGGGCGGCTCTCGGATGCGGCTCCGCCGGACGAAAAGAAGTTGCCTCCGGTCGCATCCGGCGGCGGTGGACCGGGCGTAACTCGTTTTGCACACCAGGCCTGACGAACCAGCACCAATCATCAGGAGGCAGACATGCAGCTCTCGTACTTCCGTCGGGTCGCCGCGGGCGGCGCGGTCGCCGCGCTGACGTTCGCCGGAGCCGGCGCCCTCACCGCCACCCCGGCGTACGCCGCCACGTCCAAGGTCTCCGTCGTGCACGGCATCCCGGACACCCCGGTCGACGTGTACGTCAACGGCGAGAAGACGCTGGACAACTTCAAGCCCGGCGACGTGGCCGGCCCGCTGAACCTCGAGGAGGGCGCGTACGACATCGCCCTCACCAAGCCCGGCGAGCCGATCGCCCAGGCCATCCTCAGCGTCGACGACGCCGCGGTGCCGGGCGGCGCCAACATCAGCCTCGCCGCCCACCTCGACGCCGCCGGCAAGCCGAAGATCACGCCGTTCGTCAACGACACCGGCAAGGTGGCCGCCGGCAAGGCCCGGCTGATCGTCCGGCACACCGCCGCCGCCCCGGCGGTGGACGTGCGCGCCGGCGGCACCCCCGTCTTCGAGGACCTCACCAACCCGAACGAGGCCAAGGGCGACGTCGACGCGGGCGCCGTCAAGGCGGACGTGGTGCTCGCCGGCACCGACACCGTGGCGATCGGGCCGGCGGACCTCGACCTCAAGGAGGGCACCGCGACGATCGTGTACGCCATCGGCTCGGCCGAGGCGAAGAACCTCGGCGTCGTGGCGCAGACCATCACCGGCCTGCACTCGGCCCCGGCCGGCGTGCCCAGCGGCGACGGCGGCCGGGCCGGCACCGGCGTGGACACCTGGTGGTACGTGCTGACCGGCGCCGGCGTGCTGCTCCTGGTCGGCGGCGGGGCGCGGGTGGCCACCGCCCGGACCGGTCGCCGGTGACGGTGCGCCACCGCGGGGCGCTGGCGGCCGTGGCCGCCGGCGTCGCCGCGCTCACCGTCGCGGCCGTGGTCGCCTGCGGCTCCCGGCCGGCCGGGGACGTCGGCGCGACCGAGGCCGCCGACCTGGCCGGCGCCACTGCGAGCCCGCCGGCCGCCGGCCCGTCGGTGCCGGTCACCCGGGGCGGGCTGCCCGGCGGTACGCGGACCGTCCCGCCCGTACGGCTGGTCATCCCCGCCATCGACGTCACCGCCACGGTCGACGCGGTGGGCGTCAACGGCGCGACCGGCGAGTTCGAGGTGCCGCCCAGCGTGGACCGGATCGGCTGGTACCGCCACGGCCCCGGGCTGGAGGCGCAGGCCGGGTCGGTGGTCGTCGCCGGGCACGTGGACAGCGCCACCCAGGGCGAGGGCGCCTTCTTCCGGCTCCGCGAGCTGGACCGCGGCGACACCCTCACCGCCGCCGGCGGCGACGGCGTCCGCAGGGAGTACCGGGTCGTCGCCCGGGAGGAGTACCGGAAGACGAAGATCCCCCTCGACCGCTACTTCGCCCGGGACGGCAAGCCCCGGCTGACCCTGATCACCTGCGGCGGGCCGTTCGACGCCGAGGCACGCCGGTACCGCGACAACATCGTGGTCACCGCCGTGCCGGCCTGACCGGATCGCCGGTTCCACGCGGGCGCGGGCCGGGACGGGAGCGCACGCCTCCCGCCCCGGCCCCGCACGGCCTACTCCGGCCTCCGCCGGGTCCGGCTGCGGTCGTAGGCTCAACCGTGATGGCTTACCTGGATCACGCGGCGACCACTCCGATGCTCGACGAGGCACTGGAGGCGTACGTCGCCACCGCCCGCGAGGTCGGCAACGCGTCCTCACTGCACGCGGCGGGCCGCCGCGCCCGGCGACGGGTGGAGGAGTCGCGGGAGCGGGTGGCCGCCGCGCTGGGCGCCCGGCCCTCCGAGGTCGTCTTCACCGGCGGCGGGACCGAGAGCGACAACCTCGCGGTGAAGGGCATCTTCTGGGCCCGCCGGTCCGCCGACCCCCGGCGGGACCGGGTGGTCTCCAGCGCCGTCGAGCACCACGCCGTGCTCGACGTGGTGGACTGGCTCGTCGACCACGAGGGGGCCGGCGTGGGCTGGCTCTCCGTCGACGCCGCCGGCCGGCTCAGCCCCGACGAGCTGCGCGCCGAGCTGGCCGCCCACGGCGACCGGGTCGCGGTGGTGACCGCGATGTGGGCCAACAACGAGGTCGGCACCGTGCAGCCGGTCGCCGAGCTGGCCGCGGTCGCCGCCGAGCACGGGGTGCCGTTCCACACCGACGCGATCCAGGCGGTCGGGCAGGTGCCTGTCGACTTCTCCGCCGCCGGGATCGCCGCGCTGACCGTCACCGGGCACAAGCTCGGCGGTCCCGCCGGGGTCGGCGCCCTGCTGCTCGCCCGCGACGTGTCGGCCACCCCGCTGCTGCACGGCGGCGGCCAGGAGCGCGACGTGCGCTCCGGCACCCTCGACACCGCCGGCATCGTGGCCTTCGCGGTCGCGGTGGAGTCGGCGGTCAAGGGCCAGCAGGAGTACGCGACCCGCGTCGCCGCGCTCCGCGACGACCTGGTGGAGCGGGTCCGGCACGCGGTGCCCGAGGTCGTCTTCAACGGCGACCCGACCGACCGGCTGCCGGGCAACGCGCACTTCTCCTTCCCGGGCTGCGAGGGCGACGCCCTGCTGCTCCTGCTGGACGCGCAGGGCATCGCCTGTTCGACCGGCTCCGCCTGCTCCGCCGGGGTGGCCCAGCCCTCACACGTGCTGCTCGCCATGGGCGCCGACGACGACCGCGCCCGCTCCTCGCTGCGCTTCACCCTCGGCCACACCAGCACCCCCGCCGACGTCGACGCCCTCATCGCCGCCCTCCCGGCCGCCGTCGAGCGCGCCCGCCGCGCCGCCGCCCTCCGCACCCCCCGCTGACCCTCCTTCCCCTCCCACCCCCGCCCCACCCGTGGGCCGATCATGCAGTTGTGGTGCCCGAACCGTAATCTTTCGCGGCATTCGCCCACCACCACAACTCCATGATCGACGAGGCGGGCGGGAGGACGGGGAGGGCGGGTGGGTGGGGGAGCAGCGTGGCGGGTGGGCGGGGTGGGTGGGTGGGGGTGGGGCGGGGATAGGGTCGGTGGGGTGAAGGGAGTGAGCCGGTGAGGGTGTTGGCGGCGATGTCGGGCGGGGTCGACTCGGCGGTCGCGGCGGCGCGGGCCGTCGAGGCGGGACACGACGTGACCGGCGTGCACCTGGCGCTGGCCCGCAACCCGCAGACCTATCGCACCGGCGCGCGCGGCTGCTGCACGCTGGAGGACTCCCGGGACGCCCGGCGGGCCGCCGACGTGATCGGCATCCCGTTCTACGTCTGGGACATGGCCGACCGGTTCCACGAGGACGTGGTCGACGACTTCGTCGCCGAGTACGCGGCCGGCCGTACGCCGAACCCCTGCCTGCGCTGCAACGAGAAGATCAAGTTCGCCGCGGTGCTGGACCGGGCCGTGGCCCTGGGCTTCGACGCCGTGGTCACCGGCCACCACGCCCGGCTCGGCGCCGACGGCCTGCTGCGCCGCAGCGTCGACCTGCCCAAGGACCAGTCGTACGTGCTGGCGGTGCTCACCCGCGAGCAGCTGGACCGGTCGATCTTCCCGCTCGGGGACTCGACGAAGGCGCAGGTCCGCGAGGAGGCCGCGCGGCGGGGGCTGGCGGTGGCCGACAAGCCGGACTCGCACGACATCTGCTTCATCGCTGACGGGGACACCCGCGGCTTCCTCGCCCAGCGGCTCGGCGAGGCGCCCGGCGAGGTGGTGGACGCCGCCACCGGCGCGGTGGTCGGCAGCCACACCGGCGCGTACGCGTACACGGTCGGGCAGCGGCGTGGCCTGCACCTGGACCGTCCGGCGCCGGACGGCCGGCCCCGCTACGTGCTCTCCATCACGCCGAAGACCAACACCGTGACCGTGGGCCCGGCCGAGGCGCTGGAGGTCTCCCGGGTGCGCGCCGAGCGTCCGGTGTGGACGGGCGGCCCGCGCCCCGACGCGCCGCTGGAGTGCGAGGTGCAGCTGCGGGCACACGGGGACGTGGTGCCGGCGACGGTCGAGCTGACGGCCGACGGGCTGCGCGCCGAGCTGCGTCGCCCCGTCCGTGGGGTGGCCGCCGGCCAGGCCGTCGTGGCGTACCGGCCGGACCCGGCCGGCGACGTCGTGCTCGGCTCCGCCACCATCGCCGGCTGACCGGGACCGGGAACGTGCCTCCGGCGCGGGCGTCGGCAGAGCGTCCCCGTCCGGTCCCGGGCGGCCGGCGTCCGCGTACCGGATAGTCTTCGGCCGTGGCAGATCAGGTGTGGCCCTGGCCGGCCGGCGCGGCGACCGGCATCGGTTCGCTTCCCGGCACCGACATCGCCGAGGCGCAGCGGGTCGTCCTCGGCGAGCTTCCCGCCCTGCCCCACCTGCCGGAGCTGCCGGGCCGGGGCCCCGGCGCCGACCTCATCGGCCGGACCGCCGGCCTGCTGGTCGAGCTGCCGGTGGAGCTGTACGCCGCCCGCTGGCGGATCGCGCCGCGCCCGGGACGGGACGTGCGCCGCGCCCGCGACCTGATGGAACGCGACCTCGACCAGCTCGCCGAGCAGGCCGAGGAGTACGCGGGGCCGGTCAAGATCCAGGTCGGCGGCCCGTTGACCCTGGCCGCGTCCCTGGAACTGCCGATCGGCGGCCGGATGCTGCGCGATCCCGGCGCGGTCCGGGACCTCACCAACTCGCTCGCCGAGGGGCTGCGCGGGCACGTGGCGGCGGTCGCCCGCCGGCTGCCGCGCGCCACCGTGCTGCTCCAGCTCGACGAGCCGTCGCTGCCGACGGTGCTCGCCGGGCGGGTGCCCACCGAGAGCGGGCTCGGCGCGTACCGGGCCGTGGATCCGAGCGTCGCCGCGTCGCTGCTGCGTACGGTCGTCGAGGCGGCCGGGGTGCCGACCGTGGTGCACTGCTGCGCGCCGAACGTGCCGCTGGAGCTGATCCGCTCGACCGGCGCCGTCGGCGTGGCCCTCGACCTCGGCCTCGTCACCGACCTGGACCCGCTGGGCGAGGCGATCGACGCGGGGCTCGGGCTGCTGGCCGGCGCCGTGCCCACCACGCCGTCGGCCGCCGGTCGCGCGCCGACCTCGGCGCAGGTCGCCGATCGCGTACGCCAGCTCTGGGACCGCCTCGGGTTCCCCCGCCGGCAGCTTGCCGAGCAGGTCGTGGTGACCCCGGCCTGCGGCCTCGCCAACGCCACCGGGCAGTACGCGCGCGCGGTGCTCGCCGCCTGCCGGGACGCGGGTCGGCGGCTCGCCGAGGACTGACGTTTGCCGTCGTACGGGCGGGGCAGGAAGGCCGACATGATCGGACAACTGCGCACCGTGGTCATCGACTGCCCCGACCCCCGGGCCCTGGCCGGTTTCTACGCGGAGCTGCTGGGCCTGCCCCTCGACGGCGACGCCAGCGACGACGGCTGGGTCGTGATCGCCGGTTCGGGGCACCGGCTCGCCTTCCAGAAGGCACCCGACCTGCGCCCGCCGACGTGGCCCGACCCGGAGCGCCCCCAGCAGTTCCACCTGGACGTGCAGGTGGCGGACGTCGAGGTGGCCGAGAAGCGGGTGCTGGAGCTCGGCGCGCGGCGGCTGCCCGGCGAGGGCGACGACTTCCGGGTCTACGCCGACCCGGCCGGTCACCCCTTCTGCCTGGTCTTCTCCGACTGACCCGGGCCCGTCACGCTCCGGGCGGTCCGGCACGCCCTCGCGGCCGGGTGGCGGGTGCCGGCGACGGCGTCGAGTGGTGCGGGTTGCGGGCGGGCGGCATGATCGCGGGAATGATCGACACCTCGCTCCGGCGGGCCGCCGGCTCCCTCTTCGGCCTCGCCTACGGTGACGCGCTGGGCAAGCCGACCGAGTTCCTGACCGTCGCCGAGATCGTTCGCCGCTACGGGCCGGCCGGCCCGCGTGACCTTGCCGGCGACCCGGCGCTGGTGACCGACGACACGCAGATGGCGCTGGCGGTCGGCTGGGCGCTGCACGACGCGCCGGCGCCGACCCCGGAGGCGGTCGAGCCGCTGCTGCGGAGGCGTTTCCTCGACTGGGCGGCCAGCCCGGAGAACAACCGGGCGCCGGGCATGACCTGCCTGCGCGCCTGCGCCGAACTGGAGCGCGGGGTGCGCTGGCAGGAGGCGACGGTGGCCGGCTCGAAGGGCTGCGGGGCCAACATGCGGGTCACCCCGGTCGGCCTGGTCGACGTCGACCTCGACACCTTCGCCGGGCTGGCCCAGCTCCAGGCGGGGCTGACCCACGGCCACCCGACCGGCCTCGCGGCCAGCGAGCTGACCGCGTACGCGGTGCGGCTGCTGCGCGACGGCGCGGCGCTGGCGGAGCTGCCCCGGCTGCTCGTCGACCGGGCCCGCGACCAGCGGCGGGTCTACCGCGCCGACTGGCTCGGCGACCTGTGGCAGCGCCCCGGCGTGGACGCGCCGGAGGACTTCATCGCCCGGGGCTGGGACGAGTGCCTCGCGGTCCTCGGTCGCCTGGACGCCGCGCTGGCCGCCCCGGACGACGGCGGCGACCCGTGCCGGCACACCGGCGAGGGCTGGATCGCCGAGGAGGCGCTGGCCACGGCCCTGTTCTGCGCGATCCGGCACGCCGACGACCCGGTGGCGGCGCTGGCCAGGGGCGCCACCACCGCCGGCGACTCCGACTCGATCGCCGCGCTGGCCGGCGCCTTCGTCGGCACCGCGCTGGGCATGGCGGCCTGGCCCGCCCCGTGGGCCGCCCGCATCGAGTACGCCGACCAGCTCACCACCCTGGCCCGCGCCTGGGACTGACCCGCGAAGCTTCCCCGGCCGGCGGCACCGGCGGCGCGGCCGCCCCGGACGGCGGGCCGCCACCGTCGCCGGCGGCCACGCTGCAACGCGGGTCAGGCGCCCGGCACGGTCGCCCGTTCGGCGCGGGTCAGGCGCCCGGCACGGTCGCCCGTTCGGCGCGGGTCAGGCGCCCGGCACGGTCGCCCGTTCGGTGCGGGTCAGGCGCCCGGCAGGTGGGGGAGGCGGCGGATGCGACGCCACAGGACGGGGTCGCAGTCGCCGGCACGGCGGGAGAAGTCGGCGAGCGGGACGTGCGCCGGCTCGGCCAGGTCGACGAAGCTGTCGTGGTCGGCGTCGGGGTCCCACTCGCGGGTCGGGATGCGGATGTGGTCGTCGCGGGCGCTCTTGTCCTGACTGGTGATCTTCAGGACGTCGGCGCCCCCGTCGTCGGTCCGCAGCACCAGGCAGGGCCGCACCTTCGAGCCGGTGCCGTCGGCGTACGGCACGTCGGCCCACCAGATCTCGCCGGGACGCGGCGCCCCGGCGGGAGACCGCTCGGCGGTACGCGGTCGGGGCGGCGCGGTGGACCGGCCGGGACCGCCCGACGGTCTCCGGCGGCCGGGCCGGGTGCCCGGTCGACGGGGCGGACGCGGAGCGGCGTCACGGCCGCCCCGCCGCCGATCGTTCCACGCCCAGCCGGCGGCCACGGCCAGCACGATCACCGCCGCCCAGAGCAGCCATTCCGGCATCCGTACCCCCGCCTGGTCAGTGGGCGCGGCGCGGACGCCGCGGGTTCGACGGCGGAGCGGATCCGCCCCCGCGGCCCCGCCGTCCGGCGATCCTCGCACGGCCGGGGCCCCCGCGCCGATCGGGCGCGACGGGTGGCCGGCGGATTGTCCCACCGGACCGATACGGTGCCGAGGTAGCGGAATCACGGGAGGTCGCACGGTGTCCGAGGAAACCATTGCCCAGCAGGTCACTCCGGCACAGGAGGCGGCGGCCGGCGCCGAACCGACCCCCGACGCCCGGGAACGGCACGCCACGCTCAGCCAGGAGCTGACGGAGCACCAGTACCGCTACTACGTGCTGGACGCGCCGACCATCCCCGACGCCGAGTTCGACCGGCAACTGCGGGAGCTGGAGGCGCTGGAGGAGCAGTTCCCGGCGCTACGCACCCCCGAGTCGCCGACGCAGCGGGTCGGCGGCACCTTCTCCACCGACTTCACCCCCGTCGCCCACGCCGAGCGGATGCTCTCGCTCGACAACGCCTTCGC
The DNA here is from genome assembly GCF_035920365.1 of Micromonospora sp. NBC_01740. Taxonomy (NCBI): domain Bacteria; kingdom Bacillati; phylum Actinomycetota; class Actinomycetes; order Micromonosporales; family Micromonosporaceae; genus Micromonospora; species Micromonospora sp. NBC_01740. The sequence continues at coordinate 2,936,749 of NZ_CP109150.1, forward strand.
CGACGAGGAGCTGGCGGCCTGGGCCGAGCGGGTCGAGCGCGACGCGGGCGGGTCGGTTCCCTACCTGTGCGAGCTGAAGGTCGACGGGCTCGCCATCAACCTCACCTACGAGCGCGGGCGACTGGTCCGGGCGGCGACCCGGGGCGACGGCCGCACCGGCGAGGACGTCACCGCCAACGTGCGCAGCATCCGCGACGTGCCGGGCCAGCTCGCCACGTCGGCCGAGTTCGGCGACGTGCCCGAGTTCGTCGAGGTCCGGGGCGAGATCTACTTCCCGGTGGCGGCCTTCGCCGACCTCAACGCCGGCCTGGTCGAGCAGGGCAAGCCGCCGTTCGCCAACCCGCGCAACGCCGCCGCCGGCAGCCTGCGCCAGAAGGACCCGCGGGTCACCGCCTCCCGGCCGCTGCGCCTGGTGGTGCACGGCATCGGCGCCCGCCGTGGCTTCCAGCCGGTCACGCAGTCCGAGTCCTACGCGGCGTTGAAGGCGTGGGGGCTGCCGACCAGTGACCGCTGGCGGGTGGTGCCCGACCTGGCCGGTGTCGCGGAATACATCGCCCACTACGCCGAGCACCGGCACGACGTCGAGCACGAGATCGACGGCGTGGTGGTCAAGGTCGACCCGGTCTCCATCCAGGGTCGGCTCGGCTCGACCAGCCGGGCGCCGCGCTGGGCGATCGCCTTCAAATATCCGCCGGAGGAGGTGAACACGAAGCTGCTCGACATCGACGTCGAGGTCGGACGCACCGGCCGGGTCACGCCGCGCGCCGTCCTCCAACCGGTCAAGGTGGCCGGCTCCACCGTCGCCTACGCCACCCTGCACAACGCCCGGGAGGTCGAACGCAAGGGCGTCCTGATCGGCGACATCGTGGTGCTGCGCAAGGCCGGCGACGTGATCCCCGAGGTGCTCGGCCCGGTGGTCGACCTGCGTCCCGCCGACGCCCGGCCGTTCGTCATGCCGACCACCTGCCCGGCCTGCGGCACGCCGCTCGCCCCGGCGAAGGAGGCGGACGTCGACATCCGCTGCCCCAACTCGCGCACCTGCCCCGGTCAGCTGCGCGAGCGGGTCTACCACCTCGCCGGCCGCAAGGTGTTCGACATCGAGGCGCTCGGCCACAAGGGCGCGGCAGCACTGCTCGACGCGGAGGTCATCACCGACGAGGGCGACCTGTTCTCGTTGGACGAGAAGCAGCTCGCGCGCTCGCCCTTCTTCGTCAACAAGGACGGCACGCTCGGCAGCAACGCCGTCAAGCTGCTGGACAACCTGGCCGTGGCCAGGGAACGCGACCTGTGGCGGGTGCTGGTGGGCCTGTCCATCCGGCACGTCGGCCCCACCGCCGCGCAGGCGCTCGCCCGGCACTTCCGCTCCATCGAGGCGATCGACCGGGCCGGCGAGGAGGAGCTCTCCTCTGTCGACGGCGTCGGGCCGACGATCGCGGCGAGCATCCGGGAGTGGTTCGCCGTCGACTGGCACCGCGAGCTGGTCCGCAAGTGGCGCGAGGCCGGCGTACGGATGGCGGAGGAGGCGGTCGACGAGGGGCCGCGTCCCCTGGAGGGGCTCACGGTCGTGGTGACCGGCACGCTGCCCGGGTTCAGCCGCGACCAGGCGTCCGAGGCGATCCAGAGCCGGGGCGGCAAGGTGAGCGGGTCCGTCTCCAAGAAGACGTCCTTCGTCGTGGTGGGTGAGAATCCCGGCTCGAAGGCCGACAAGGCGGCCAGCCTGAAGGTGCCGGTGCTGGACGAGGACGGCTTCCGGGTGCTGCTCGACGCCGGCCCGGAGGCCGCCCGGGAGGTCGCCCGCACCGAGGAGTGACGACCGGGCGGAGGCGGCCACCGCCCCGGCGGGGCAGGCAGGACGGGGCGACCGACCGGGCCGCGACGGCGGGAGGCGCCCGGTCGAGATACCAACTTAATTACGACTACGACCGATTCGCGACTGTCGTGCCGGGCATTGAGACACGGAGGGCGTTTCATTGGTGGCACGGCGTGCGACCGGTCACGCCCGTGGACAGAGCCCTCGGGAGGTGTGATGGAGTCCGCGGACTCGCGAAACTCCGTTCCGCCTGGCCGGGCACGCCCGTTCTTCGCCTTCGTCTGGTCGGTGGCCGCGCTGGCGGCGGTGCTCTGCGTACGCCCGCTGCTCGACCTCTCGGCCGAACTGCCGCGACTGCCGGTGGCGTTCTGGGTGATGGCGGCCCTGGCCGTCGGCTGCGACGCGCGCCCGTTCGTCCCGCCCGGGCGCCGGCAGACCTCCGCGGTCTTCCCGTCCACCTGCTTCACCTTCGCCATCCTGCTCGGCTGGGGGTTCGGCCCGGCGGTCCTGGTGCAGGCGGTGGCCGTCGTCGTCTCCGGCTGGCGGATGGGCCACGCCCCATGGCGGACCGCCTTCAACGCCGCCCAGTACGCGGCAGCGCTGGGCGCCGCGTACGCGGTCACCTGGCTGGGGCCCGGCAGCATCTTCGACGGCGGCCGGCTGCGCGGCACGGACGTGCTGGCGGTGGGCGGCGCGACGGTGGCCTGGTTCGCCGTCAACTACGCGCTGGTCAGCACGGCCGTCCGGCTGCGCTTCGGCGACCGGTGGTGGCCCAGCCTGCGGCAGGGGCTGGGCTTCGAGCTGCTCTCCACCGGCTCGTTGCTGCTGCTCGCTCCGGTGCTGGTCGCGGCGGCGCGGGCCAGCGCGGCGCTGATCCCGCTGGTGCTGGTGCCGCTGTTCGCCGTCTACCGGATGGCCCGGCTCAGCGTCGAGCAGCAGCAGCTCGCCTCGCTGGACCCGCTCACCGGCCTGCCCAACCGCAAGGCGTTGCTGGCCGAGGTCGGCGAGCAGGTGCACGTGCACTCCGAACGGGCGGCCCGCGGCGAGCCCGCCGCCCGGCTGGCCCTGCTCCTGATCGACCTCGACCGGTTCAAGAACGTCAACGACGCGCTCGGGCACGCGGTGGGGGACCGGCTGCTGGTCGAGGTGAGCGCGCGGCTGACCGACGTGGTCGGCGAGGGCATGGTCGCCCGGCTGGGCGGGGACGAGTTCGCCATCGTGATGACCGGCCTGGCCGACGTCGACGAGGCCCGGGAGCTCGCCGGCCGCGTGGTGCGGGCGCTGGCCGAGCCGGTGTCGCTGGACGGGTTGCCGCTCGACGTGGGCGGCTCGATCGGCGTCGCGCTCTTCCCGGAGCACGGCGAGGACTTCGCGACCCTGATGCGCCACGCCGACGTGGCGATGTACGACGCCAAGCACCGCAACGACACCGTGGCGGTCTACGCGGCCGAGTCCGACCACAACTCCGCCGAGCGGCTCGGCCTGCTCGCGGACCTGCGCCGGGTGCTCGAGGCGGGCCGTCCCGAGATCGCCCCGCCCGCCGGGGACGGTGCCGGCGCCCCGGGCGACGACGGGGCGGTGGCCGTCCCGGCGGGACCGACGCCGGGCGGCCGGCTGCCGGGTGACGGGCGGGCCGGCGGCGCGCGGGGCGGGGACGGGGCCGAACTCCCGGCCGACGTCGCCGGCCTCACGCCCGGCTCCGGCCTGACGTCCGGCTCCGGCCTCACGCCTGGCTCCGGCCTCACGCCTGGCTCCGGCCGCTGGCGGCTGCGCCGCCGCCGGCCGCGGCCCGGTCCGCCGCCCGGCGACGAGCTGATCAACCGGATCGTGACCGCCGCGGACCCGATCCGCCGCCGGACGATGGCGGCGGGGGAGATCGGCCCCGACCGGGGCGACGGTCCCGGCCGCCGCAACGGCGCCGGGCACCCCGGCGGGCAGGGCGGCGCGGTCGTACGCCGGCAGGGGCCGCCCGTCGACGACGGCGCGGGGGATCGCGGCGGCGACCTGGCCCCGACGGGCCGGCGCGGTGCCCGGCACGGCGCGGCCGGCCGGCGGGACGCGGACACCGCTGCGGCCGTCGACGCGGGCGAGATCACCATGTACTACCAGCCGCAGGTCGCCATCGCGACCGGCGAGGTGGTCGGCGTGGAGGCGCTGCTGCGCTGGCGGCACCCCCGCCGGGGGATGGTGGACCCGGAGGAGCTGATCCGGGTCGCCGAGCAGAGCGCGGTGATGCGGCTGCTCACCCGCCGGGTGGTGGACGACGTGGTGGAACAGCTCGCCAAGTGGTCGGCCGCCGGAATGGGCCTGCCGGCGGCGCTCAACGTCAGCGTGCGGGACCTGCACACCGGGGAGATCGCCGACCAGATCGCCGACCGGCTCGCCCGCTACGGCGTGCCGCCGCAGCGGCTGCAACTGGAGATCACCGAGGGCGCCCTGATGGCCGACCCGCGTCGGGTGCTGGCCACCATCACCCGGCTGCACCGGATCGGCGTGGGCATCTCGTTGGACGACTTCGGCACCGGCTACTCCTCCCTCCAGCACCTGCGGCGGCTGCCGCTGTCCGAGGTGAAGGTGGACCGCTCCTTCGTGCTGGGGATGGCCGAGGACGCCGACGACGCGGCGATCGTCAAGTCGACGATCGAGCTGGCGAAGGCGCTCGGGCTGCGAGTGGTCGCCGAGGGCGTCGAGGACGAGCGCACCTGGCGCATGCTGCACGCGGCGGGCTGCGACGCGGCACAGGGCTGGTTCTACGCCCGCCCGATGCCGGCCGAGGAGCTGGTCGGCTGGCTGGCCCGCTACCGGCCGGTCCGCCCGACGCCCAGCCCCGACGCGGAGATCCCCCGTCGGCACGCCCGCTGAGCCACCCCGCCCCGCCCGGCGCGGCCGTCGGCACACGACGCCCCGCCGCGCCGGTCGCGCCGTGTCCCGGCCGGCGGTCCGGTGGCGCGGGCTCGGAGGGGAGTTGGAGGCGCCCCGCCGCGCCGGAGGGGGAGTCGGGGACGCGCCGTCGGGGCGGAACAATAGACTCGCTCCGGTCACCGCGCGTCACGCATCTCGGCCGCGCGGCCGACACCCGGTCCGACCCGCAGCACCGTCACGAAGGGGGCACCGATGGCCGCCATCTCCCGCGAGGAGGTCGCGCACCTGGCGCGACTGTCGCGGCTAGCCGTCTCGGAGGAGGAGCTGGACACCTTCGCCGGCCAGCTCGACGTGATCCTCCAGGCGGTCGCGCAGGTCGGCGAGGTCACCGCGGCGGACATCCCGCCGACGTCGCACTCGGTGCCGCTGACCAACGTCCTGCGCGACGACGTCGTGGTGCCCGGGTTGACCCCGCAGGAGGCGCTGTCGGGTGCGCCCGACGCCGAGGAGCAGCGGTTCCGCGTACCGCGGATCCTGGACGAGGATGTGGCGTCATGAGCGATCTGATCAGACTGACCGCGACGGAGATCGCCGGGCTCGTCGCCGCCGGTGAGGCCTCCGCCGTCGAGGTGACCCGGGCGCACCTGGACCGGATCGCCGCCGTCGACGACCGGGTGAACGCGTTCCTGCACGTCGACTCCGAGGGCGCGCTCGCCGCCGCCGCCGAGGTCGACGCCCGCCGCGCCGCCGGCGAGGAGCTGGGCCCGCTGGCCGGCGTGCCGGTCGCCGTCAAGGACGTGCTGACCACCAAGGGCGTGCCGACCACCGTCGGGTCGAAGATCCTGGAGGGCTGGCGCCCGCCGTACGACTCGACGATCGTGCAGCGGCTGCGCGCCGCCGGCACGGTGATGCTCGGCAAGACCAACATGGACGAGTTCGCGATGGGCTCCTCCACGGAATACTCGGCGTACGGGCCGACGCACAACCCGTGGGACCTGAGCCGCATCCCGGGCGGCTCGGGCGGCGGCAGCTCCGCGGCGCTGGCCGCGTACGAGGCGCCGCTGGCGATCGGCTCCGACACCGGCGGCTCGATCCGCCAGCCCGGCGCGGTCACCGGCACCGTCGGCGCGAAGCCCACCTACGGCGGCACCTCCCGCTACGGCCTGGTGGCGTTCTCGTCCTCCCTGGACACCCCCGGCCCCTGCGCCCGTACGGTGCTGGACGCCGCGCTGCTGCACGAGGTGATCGGCGGGCACGACCCGCGCGACTCCACCTCGATCCCGCAGCCCGTGCCGGACGTGGTGGCCGCCGCCAGGCTCGGCGCGACCGGCGACCTGACGGGCGTGAAGCTCGGCATCGTCACCGAGTTCGCCGCCGAGGGCGCCGAGCCGGGCGTGCTGGCGGCGTTCCGCGAGTCGGTCGACGCGCTGGCCAAGCTGGGCGCCGAGATCGTCGAGGTGTCCTGCCCCCACTTCCGCTACGCGCTGCCGGCGTACTACCTGATCGCCCCGAGCGAGGCCTCCTCCAACCTGGCCCGGTTCGACGGCGTCCGCTTCGGCCTGCGGGTCGGCGACGACGGCAACCGGTCGCTGGAGGAGGTCATGTCGCTGACCCGGGAGGCCGGCTTCGGCGCCGAGGTCAAGCGCCGCATCATGATCGGCACGTACGCGCTCTCGTCGGGCTACTACGACGCCTACTACGGGCAGGCGCAGAAGGTCCGCACCCTCATCACGCGGGACTTCACCGCGGCGTTCGAGCGGGTCGACGCGCTGATCTCGCCGACCACCCCGTTCGTGGCGTTCCCGCTCGGGGCGCGCACCGCCGACCCGTACCAGATGTACCTGGCCGACCTGTTCACGATCCCGACGAACCTGTACGGCGGGCCGGGCATCTCGGTGCCGTGCGGGCTCTCCGACGGGCTGCCGGTCGGTTTCCAGATCATGGCCCCGACGATGGCCGACGACCGCATGTACCGGGTCGCCGCCGCGCTGGAGAGCGCCGTCGGCACGTTCACCCCACCGGCACTGTGAGGCAGGAGCTCAGATGACGACGACACTGCCCGCGTACGACGAGGTCGTCGCGCGCTACGAACCGGTGATCGGCCTGGAGACCCACGTCGAGCTGGGCACGAACACCAAGATGTTCTGCGGCTGCCCGACCGACTTCGGTGGCGAGCCGAACACCCGGGTCTGCCCGGTCTGCCTGGGCCTGCCCGGCTCCCTGCCGGTCGCCAACCGGGCCGCCATCGAGGCGACGATCCGGATCGGCCTGGCGCTGAACTGCTCGATTGCCGAGTGGTGCCGCTTCGCCCGGAAGAACTACTTCTACCCGGACATGCCGAAGGACTTCCAGATCAGCCAGTACGACGAGCCGCTGTGCTTCGAGGGCTACCTGGACGTCGAGGTCAACGGCGAGCTGGTGCGCATCGGCATCGAGCGGGTGCACCTGGAGGAGGACACCGGCAAGACGCTGCACGTCGGCGGCGCCACCGGTCGCATCCACGGCGCCACCGAGTCGCTGGTCGACTACAACCGGGCCGGCATCCCGCTGGTGGAGATCGTCACCAAGCCGGTCCCCGGCACCGGTGCGCTCGCCCCCGAGGTGGCCCGCGCGTACGTCACCGAGCTGCGCGACGTGCTCCGCTCGCTGGGCGTCTCCGACGTGCGGATGGAGGAGGGGTCGCTGCGCTGCGACGTGAACACCTCCCTCAACCTGCCCGGCGAGGAGTGGGGCACCCGCACGGAGACCAAGAACGTCAACTCGCTGCGGTCGGTCGAGCGGGCGGTCCGCTCGGAGATCATCCGGCAGGCGTCCGTGCTCGACGCGGGCGGCCGGATCACCCAGGAGACCCGGCACTTCCACGAGGACACCGGCGACACCACGCCGGGCCGGTCCAAGGAGACCGCGACCGACTACCGGTACTTCCCGGAGCCCGACCTGGTGCCGCTGGCGCCGGACACCGCATGGGTCGCCGAGCTGAAGGCCGCCCTGCCCGAGCTGCCCCGGCTGCACCGCCGGCGGCTCCAGGAGCAGTGGGGCCTCTCCGACGCGGACATGCAGTCGGTGCTCAACGCCGGTGCCGTCGAGCTGATCGAGGCCACGGTCGCCGCGGGCGCCACCCCGGCCGCCGCCCGCAAGTGGTGGCTGGGCGAGCTGTCCCGGCGGGCCAACGAGACCGGCGTGGAGCTGGCCGACATCGGGGCCACCCCGGCGCAGGTCGCCGAGCTCCAGGGCCTGGTCGACGCCGGCAAGCTCAACGACAAGCTGGCCCGTACCGTGCTGGAGGGCGTGGTGGCCGGCGAGGGCTCGCCGACGCAGATCATGACCAACCGGGGCCTGGAGGTCGTCTCCGACACGGGCGCGCTCACCGCCGCCGTGGACGAGGCGATCGCCGCCAACCCCGACATCGCCGACAAGATCCGCAGCGGCAAGGTCGCCGCGGCGGGAGCCCTGGTCGGCGCGGTCATGAAGACCACCCGTGGCCAGGCCGACGCCAAGACCGTCCGCGAGCTGATCCTGGAGCGCCTCTCCGCCTGACCTGAAAGGAAGGGCACCTTCCTGACGTTTTCCGGATAGGAAGGTGCCCTTCCCTACACCTGAGCCGCCGCGTGCGTCCGTCGTGCGCGGCGGCTGTGCACGCCGCGCAGCCCGCCCGCCCCCGACCGGCCGTCAACGGTGACTGCCGGACCCCTGGAGTCGACCGTGAACCGTACCGACCTCGACGTCCTCGACGAGATCCAGCAGCGGGTGCTCTGGCTCGCGACCCGGATCGTGGACGCGGCCAACCACGACCGGGACACCGGCGACGGGGTGAAGGTCGGCGGGCACCAGGCGTCCAGCGCCTCGCTGGTCACCGCCATGACGGCGCTGTGGTTCGCGCACCTGGACGCCGAGGACCGGGTGGCGGTCAAGCCGCACGCCTCGCCGGTCTTCCACGCCATCCAGTACCTGCTGGGCAACCTCGACCGCTCCTACCTGACGAGGCTGCGCGCCCGGGGCGGGCTCCAGTCGTACCCGTCGCGGACGAAGGACCCGGACGAGGTCGACTTCTCCACCGGCTCCGTCGGGCTCGGCGCGGCGGCGCCGCTCTTCGCCGCCGCGACCCGGCGCTACGTCGACGCGCACTTCGGCGCCCGCCCGCACTCCCGGTTCGTCGCGCTGATCGGCGACGCCGAGCTGGACGAGGGCAACATCTGGGAGGCCGTCGCCGACCCGGCCACCACCGGCCTGGGCAACGTGACGTGGCTGGTCGACTTCAACCGGCAGTCGCTGGACCGGGTGGTGCCCGGGGTGCGGATCAACCAGTGGCGGGGCCAGTTCGAGGCTGCCGGCTGGCACGTGGTGGAGGTCAAGTACGGCCGTCGGCTCGCCGAGGCGTACGCCCGGCCGGGCGGCGAGGCGCTGCGCGACTGGATCGACGCGATGCCCAACGAGCAGTACCAGTCGCTGTTCGGGCTCACCGGTGCGGCGCTGCGCAAGCAGTTCCTCGACGGCGCACCCGACGGCATCGAGGCGTTCATCGCCGACGTCGGCGACGACGAGCTGGGGCCGCTCGTCACCGACCTGGGCGGGCACGACATGGCGGCGATGCTCGACGCGTACGCCCAGTGCGACGCGGTCACCGACCGGCCCAGCGTGGTCTTCGCGTACACCGTGAAGGGTTGGGGTCTGCCGATCGCCGGCAATCCGCGCAACCACTCGGCGCTGCTCACCGCCGAGCAGGTCGACGCGCTGCGCGCCGCGCACGGGCTGACGCGCGAGACCGAGTGGGACCGCCTGGACCCGGCGTCGGAGGCCGGCATCCGGGCCGGCGCGCGCCGGGAGGCGCTGTCCCGCGCGCCCCGCGAGCGGGCGCTGGGCGTCACCGTCCCGGAAACGACGCGGGTACGCGCGAACAAGCCGATCTCGACGCAGGAGGTCTTCGGCCGGGTGCTGGTCGAGCTGGCCCGCAACCCGGAGGTGGGCCGCTACCTGGTCACCACCGCGCCGGACGTGGCGACCTCCACCAACCTGGCCGGGTTCATCAACAAGACCGGCGTCTTCGCCCCGACCGAGCAGCGCTCCTGGACCGAGGACCGGATGCTGCGCTGGACGGAGAGCCCCGCCGGGCAGCACATCGAGCTGGGCATCTCGGAGATGAACCTGTTCCTGCTGCTCGGGCAGCTCGGCCTGTCGTGGGACCTGTCGGCGCAACCGCTGCTGCCGGTCGGCACGGTCTACGACCCGTTCGTGCTGCGCGGCCTGGACGCGTTCCTCTACGGCACCTACTCCGGCTCCCGGTTCGTGGTCGCCGGCACCCCGTCGGGCATCACGCTCGCCCCGGAGGGCGGCGCCCACCAGTCGACCATCACCGCCTCGGTTGGCCTGGAGCTGCCCGGGGTGACGTTCCTCGAACCCGCGTACGCGGCCACCCTGGACTGGCTGCTCTGCGACGCGCTGGGCCAGATCGCCGGCGGGGCCGCCCCGTCGGCGACCGCCGCTCCGGCCGAGGACGGGGCGTACTACTTCCGGCTCAGCACCCGCCCGATCGACCAGGCGCCCTTCGAGGCGGCGCGGGCCCGGCTCGGCGACGCGGTGCTGCGTCGGCAGGCGGTCGCCGGGGCGTACCGGCTGGTGGACGCCCACGAGGCGTACCCGCACCTGGCCGACGCCCCGGTGGTGCAGCTCGCCGCCTCCGGCGCGGTGCTGCCCGAGGTGCTCGCCGCGGCGGCGGAACTGGCCGAGGAGGGCATCGCCGCGCACGTCGTCGACGTCACCTCGCTGGACCGGCTCTACCGGGCCTGGCAGCGCACCCTGCGCCAGGGCGTACGCACGGCCACCGTGCCGAGCGTGCCGGGCGCGCTGCGCTCGGCGTTCGTCGACCGGGTGCCGGTGGTGACGGTGCACGACGCCGCCTCGCACGCCATGGCCTGGCTCGGCTCGGCGCTCGCCGCCCCGGCGGTGCCGCTGGGCGTGGACGAGTTCGGCCAGTCCGGCAGCGTCCACGAGCTGTACGACCTGCACGATCTGCTGCCCGGCAGCATCGTCAACGCCGCCCTCGCGGCCCTGTCCCTGCGCTGACCCGCAGGAGCCTGTCGCGGCCCGTCACCCGCCGCGCGGGCGGGCGCGGTTGCGGGTGGACGGCGGCGGCTGGGCGGGCCTGCGGCGTGGGTGCAGGAGGGCGGCCGGGACCCGGTCCCCAGCCTTGTGCTGCGAGACGCTCGAGCCATCGCCGAGCAGCGTCAAGGCCTCCTACGGTCATCCGGCGCAGGGCCAGCCGACGATCGCGGGGCTGATTACCGACAGTAGTTCAGGCCCTGTGTGACGGAGTGTGATGGCGAGCGAGAGGTGCGGCGGTGCCGCTTGCGCCCTTTGCTCTGCAGCCACGGATGCACCATGCCTCTGAACAGCTACGGCGCAAAACGCGCCCGGCGAATGCCGACAGCGGATCGTTGCTGTCAGTCACTGGTGCATCCATGGCTGCAGAGCAAAGCGTCCGAGGGCGTGGTCGGCACCGAACGAGGTCGCTTACTGAAGGTGACGGCGGCAGGTGACGGACGGCGGCGCGGTGACGGCCGCAGGTGGCGGACGGCGGCGTGGTGACGGCCAAGAACGACCGCTCGATGCCGTCGATGGCCAGCATCACGACCGCGGCCACCTCGGCGTGCGCGACGACTCGGGGACCAAGGCCGGGCGATCAGGGGCAGGGCAGGGCAGTCGGAGGCGCGGCGGTCAGGCGGGGCGCGATCACTCGCGCGGCGTTCGGGGCGTGCCGGGTCGACGCGGCGGCGGTCAGCGGGTCGGGGTGGGGGTGACGGGGACGGGAGCACCGGCCTTCGGGTCCTCCACGACGTGCCGCTCCAGGTTCACCTGCGCCTGCCCCGTGCCGCCGACGGTGATGTCGTCGTACGCCTGGAGCAGCTTGTCCTTGTCGAAGTAGAGCACCGTCATCGACAGCGGGGTGGGCTTCTCGCCCTCCAGGCCGCGCAGGCCGGCACCGCCCGTGGACCCCTGCACCATCAGCTGGGTGGGTCCCTTCCCGGGCACCTCGGGCAGCTTCGAGACCTGCCGGTCGTGGGTGTGCCCGGCGAGCACCAGCGGGCACGCGCCCGACAGGGGACCGGCGGAGGCCGGGTCGTGTACCAGCGCGATGTTCACCGGGCGCGGCGAGCTGCCTACCGTGGCCGCGAGCTGGTCGCCGACGCCGATGAGCTGGTCCGCGGTCTGCTGGGTGAGACCGCTGCCCGCCGGCGAGGTGTTCTTGTCGGGGGTGAAGCGCGGGTCGCCGATGCCGGCGATGGTCAGCCCCGCGACCGTGGTGGTCGTGTTGCTCAGCACGATCGCGTTCGGCTGGCGGGCCACGGCCGCCGCGGTCCGCCCCGAGTCGTGGTTGCCCCGGATGTAGACGTACGGCTTCCTGAGCAGGCCGATCGAGCCGACGTACGAGGCCTCCGGCTCGGAGCCCCAGTCGGTGATGTCCCCGGTGTCGATCACCACGTCGATGCCGAACTGCTCGACGACGGTGCGGATGAGCTGCCAGCCGGTCGGGTTGAGGTGCATGTCGGAGACGTGCAGTACGCGGGTCGTGCCGGGGGCGGGCTCGTAGACCGGCAGCGACGACACGGTGGTGTAGAGCTGGCTGACGTTGCCGACGATGCGCTGGAGCTGCTCGGCGTACCGGGTGTAGTCGTTCGCGATCCGCCGGGCGTCACCGACGATCGCGGGGGCGTTGACCAGCAGCCCCTCGTAGCGCGGCTCCTCGATCGACTCCGGCCGGATGGTGGCCGCGGCGGTGCCGAGGCTGCTGGCGGTGATCACCAGCGCCAGCCCGCCCGCCCAGGCCGCCCGGCGGGTGTCGCGGAAGAGCAGCAGCGCCAGCAGCAGGGTGACCAGCACCGCCGAGGCGAGCGTCCGCAGGCCGAGGCGCAGCACGCCCTCGCGGACGTCGTCGACGGCCGACTGGCTGGCCCGGTTGATGCTCGCCGGATCGTCGAGCAGCGCCTCCGTGCGGCTCTGGTCCAGCGCGCCCAGCTCCACCGTCAGGTGGGTCGGCCCGTCGTGGCTGTCGAGCAGCAGTGCGCCCAGCGGCGGGATGTCGACGGTGGTGCCGCCGCCCAGCGCCGGCGCGACCGTGAGGTCGGCCTGGAACGGGCCGATGTCCGTGCTGACGCGGCCACCGGCGAGCACGCCGATCACCACGCCGACCAGGGCTACGACGAGGACCGCCAGGGTCCACCCGGTCGCGCGGAGGGCGCGCCGGCCGGTCCGGTCGGCGCCACCCCGCCGGAGCGGGCGCGGGGCAGGACCGGTCGCCGGGGCGTCCTCGTCCCGGTTCGCGTGCTGTTCGTTCTCCTGGCCGTCCATGGTGAGATTCTGACCTGCCCACTGAAGGATCTTGGGAAACCCGGATGAGCCGGTGCGTCAGCTCCGGCCGGCCCCGCCGCCCGCGAAGACCAGCCGCAGCAGCCGGTCGTCCTCGGGTTGCGGCTGGCCCCGCCCGTCGTGGTTCGAGGTGCTCACCCAGATCGAGCCGTCGGGAGCGGCGGCCACGGCACGCAGCCGCCCGAAGCGGTCGGTCAGCAGCTCGCGCGGCTGGCCGAGCACGGTGCCGGTGTCGGTCAGCTCGACCAGCCAGAGTCGCTTGCCGCGCAGGCACGCGGTGACGAGCAGCCGGTCCACGGCGGTGAGCCCGGAGCAGGACGCGTCCGACGTCGGCCACTGGGCGATGGGGTTGACGAAGCGCTTGTCGTCGCCGCGCCCCTCGACCGTCGGCCACCCGTAGTTGCGCCCCTTGGTGACCTGGTTGATCTCGTCCCAGGTGTTCTGGCCGAACTCCACGGCGTACATCCGCTTGCCGGCGTCCCAGGCGATGCCCTGGACGTTGCGGTGGCCCAGCGACCACACGGGGGAGTTCGGGAACGGGTTGCCGGGCGCCGGCTTGCCGTCCTTCGTGATCCGCAGGATCTTGCCGCCGAGGCGCTTGACGTCCTGCGCCTGCGGCCGGTCGCCGGCGTCGCCGGTGCTCGCGTAGAGCAGGCCGTCCGGGCCGAAGGCCAGGCCGCCACCGTTGTGGATGCCGGCCTTGGGGATGCCGGTGAGGATCGGGGCCGGCGTGCCGCCCAGCTCCAGCCGGGCGATCCGGTTGTCCCGCTCGGTCGTGTAGTAGACGAAGACCGACTTGTCGCGCTGGTAGTCGGGCGAGACGGCGATGCCCATCAGCCCGCCCTCGCCGGACGCCGCCACGTCTGCGATGGTCTGCACCGGGGTGACCTTCAGCCCGTCGGGCCCCGACTCGGGGCCGACCCGCAGGATCCGGCCGCTGTCGCGCTCGGTGACCAGCGCGGCGCCGTCGGGCAGGAAGGCGATCGCCCACGGCACCCGCAGGCCCTTGGCCAGCACGGTGGTGACGACCTCCTGGCCGGCGCCGCCGGGGCTCGCCGTCGCCGACGGCGTCGGGAAGGTCGGCGGCTCACCGGCCGGGTCGGGCTCCGGCTCGCCGAGGCTGCAACCGGCGGTCGCCAGCAGCAGCGTCGCGCACGAGGCCGCCAGGGCCGTCCGGAGACGGCGGGTGCGGGGGTACGGGGGACGGGCGCTCACCCGGCCCAGGGTAGCCCGCCGGAACGTCCCACCGGGGTCGACGGATCGGACCGACTCGGTGGGGCGGTCAGATCGCCCGGACGGCCAGCAGCGCGACGTCGTCCTCCCGGTGGGGCGCGGCGGTCAACAGCAGGTCGCAGAACTCGCCCAGCGGCAGCCGGTCCGTACCGCCCAGCCGGGCGACCAGCTCGGTCATCCCCTCGTCGATGGACCGGTCCCGCCGCTCGATGAGGCCGTCGGTGTAGAGCAGCAGGGTGTCCCCGGTGGCCAGGTGGGCGTGCCGGCTGGTCCGCCGCACCGGACGGTTCAGCCCGAGCAGCGGCTCCGGCGTCCCGGCGAGCACCTCCACCGTGCCGCCGGCCCGCACCACGAGCGGCGCGGGGTGGCCCGCGTTGCACCAGGTGACCCGCTGGCCGCCGGCGTCGTCGGCGCGCAGCCGCACCAGGGTGGCGGTGGCCGCGGCGGGGATGCGCAGCCCGCGAATCGTCTCGTCCAGGCGGCTCATCAGCTTGTCGACCGCGTCGGGCCGGCCGTACGCGTTGCCCCGCACGAGGTTGCGCAGCTGTCCCATGGTCGCGGCGGCCTCGATGTCGTGCCCGGCCACGTCGCCGATCGCCGCGATCAGCTCCCCGCCGGGCTGACGGAAGGCGTCGTACCAGTCGCCGCCGACCTCGACCCGGTCCGCCGCCGGCTGGTAGCGGGCGGCCAGTTCGAGGTCGTCGGTGACGGGCAGCCGCGGCAGCATGCTGTGTTGCAGGACGTGCGCGACGTGCCGCTGTTCGCCGTACATCCGGCTGTTGCCGATCGCCTGTCCGGCCCGGCGGCCGATGTCCTCGGCGATGAGCAGGTCGCTGTCGTCGAAGTGCCGCCGTTGCGGCCCGTTGATCAGGGTGATGCAGCCCAGCACCCGCCCGGCGTCGGTGATCGGCACGCTGAGGTGCGAGGAGAAGCCGAGGCGGGCGGCGATCTCCGGCATCTCCGGCCCGATCGTGCCCCGCCGCACGTCGGCGAGGGTGGCGGCGCTGCCCAGCACGGGCCGCCCGGTACGCAGCACCGCCCGGGTGATCGAGTCGGGGCTCAGCCCCGTGCGCATCAGCTCGGCGAAGCGGGCGACGTCGGGGGCGCGGGCCGGGTCGCGGTGCGCGGCGGTCACGTCGCGCGGCGCCCCGTCGGGCCCGACCAGGGTCACCAGCGACCAGTCGGCCAGCAGCGGCACCATCGTGTCGCGCAGGCGGCGCAGCGCGGTGGCCACGTCGAGCGTCCCGGCCAGGGTCCCCGCCAGCCCGGCCAGCAGCTCCAGCCGGCCGTTGGCCTCCTCGGCGCGCCGCCGGGCCTGCTCGGCGCCCTCCAGGGCGATCCGCAGCCGCAGCTCCGAGGAGCAGGCGGCGGCCAGGTCGGCGAGCGTCCGCAACTGCTCGGCGGTCCAGTCGCGCGGCTTGTCGTCGATCGCGCAGAGCGACCCGAGGACGCGTCCCTCCAGGTCGGTCAGCGGCATCCCGGCGTACGCCACCACGCCCAGCTCGGGCACGGCGAGGTTGTCCCGCAGGGCGGGATGGAGCCGGGCGTCCGGCAGCACCATCGGGGTGCCGAGGTCGACGACGTGCTGGCAGAACGAGTGGCTCAGCGGGGTCTGCCGCCGGGCGGCCCACGGCCGGGCCAGGCCCACCTCGCCGGGGAAGAACTGACGTTCGGCGTCGACCAGGGAGACCAGCGCGACCGGCACGTCGAGCAGGTCCCCGACCAGCCGGGCGAACCGGTCGAACGCCTCGTCGGGGGCGGCGGTCAGCCGGGTCTCGGCGAGGGAACGCAGCCGGTCGGGATCGCGGAGCGCCGGGATCGGGTCGGCCCGCTCCGGGGTGTCGTCGCGGGAGCCGTCGGTCATTGACCCACCTGTCCGTGCCGGATGGAGGCCGACCGGCACTCCGGTCCTCCCTTATACCCCCTCCGGACCAGAATCGACGCGGTCGCCGGAGCGTCGCCCTGATCACCTCAGCCGCGTCGGGCGGGCCCGTCCGGGTGCCGGGGGCCGCCCCGCGCGGCGGGCACCCTCGCCGGGGGCTATCGTCGGCGGGCGTGAAGGTATGGATCCCGCACCAGGCCGGCCGGACGCTCCTCGGTGAGCTGCCGCCGGAGGTCACGGTCGAGGTGGCCGAGGACGTCTCCCGGCTCCCCTCGGAGGCTGCCGGCGTCCGGTTCTGGGTGCCGCCCTTCCTGGCCGGCGGGGACGCCACCGCCCTGCTGGGCGAGCTGCCCGACCTGGCGGTGGTGCAGCTCCTCTCCGCCGGGGCGGACGCGTGGGCCGGCCGGGTCCCGCCCGGCGTGACGCTCTGCGACGCCCGGGGGGTGCACGACCCGTCCACCGCCGAGTGGGTGGTCGCGGCGATCCTGTCCCAGTTGCGCGGCTTCCCGGCCCTCGCCCGCGCGCAGGCCCGGCGCGACTGGGCGTACGACGAGGTGGCCCCCACCGACGAGCTGACCGGCAAGCGGGTGCTGATCGTCGGGGCGGGCTCCATCGGCACGGCGGTGCGGGACCGGCTCGCGCCCTTCGAGGTGAGCTTCACGCTGGTGGCCCGGACCGCCCGCCCGGAGCAGGGCGTGCACGGCGTCGAGGAGCTGCCGGGGCTGCTTCCCGAGGCAGACGTGGTGGTGCTGCTGGTGCCGCTGACCGAGCACACCCGGGGGCTGGTCGACGAGAGGTTCCTCGCCGCGATGCGGGACGGCGCGCTGCTGGTCAACGCCGCCCGTGGGCCGGTGGCCCGGACTCAGGCACTGGTCGCCGAGCTGCGTACCGGCCGGATCTCGGCCGCGCTGGACGTCACCGATCCCGAGCCGCTGCCCGCCGACCACGAGCTGTGGGCGATGCCGAACGTGCTGCTCACCCCGCACGTGGCCGGATCGGTGCGCGGCCTGCTGCCGCGCGCGTACCGGCTGGTCGGCGACCAGGTCCGCCGGTTCGCCGCCGGCGAGCCGCTGATCAACACGGTGGTGGACGGCTACTGAGCGGTGCCGGCGCGACGGTGCTCAGCCGGTCGCGCCGGGCAGGGCCTGGCCGGTGGCCGAGATCAGCCGGGGCAGGTCGGTGCCGCGTACGGCCGGCAGCGTGACGCGCTGGCCGTCGTCGAGCCGGGCGACCGCCCGGCCGCGCGGGTCGGCGGCCAGCTCGACGACCCGGTCCCAGCTGATCCGGCGCTGCCCGACCAGCGCCCGCAGGCGCAGCTCGTGGGCGTCCGCGTCGGTGCCGGCCCGCCACGCCCACACCGTGACGGCGAGCGGGACGAGCAGCACCGGCAGCAGGTACCACCGGGCGCCGGCCACCGGCAGGGCACCGAAGAAGGCGACGATCGCGGCGGCCAGGATGGCCTGGTTGTGCCGGAAGTGGACGGTGTCGGAGCTGCTCACCCTCCGATGATCCCACCCCCGCCGGCCCCCGTACGCGCCGGGCGGCACCGGGGCGCACCGCGAGCGTCAGTGACGGGGATCACGGTCGACTCGGCGTCACCGCCTTCCTGTCCGCTCGTTCACGTCTGGTGGGCAGCGGACCGACCCCGGGTCCGGCGCCCCGCACCGTCGCACCGCCCGTGCCCCCTCACGAAGGCGACCGCCGTGCCCCTCGCGTACCCGCAACGCGCGTCCATCCCCCGTCCCACACTGCCGGACACCCTCGTCCTCGCCGCCGTCGCGCTGCTCCTGCTCGCCGGCGCGGCCGGTCGGGTGCCCGCCCTGGCCGTCGTGGCGCTGGCCGGCGCGGCCAGCTGCGCCCTGGCCGGCGCGCGGCTCTCCCGGCTCACCGCCGTCCCGCCGCCGACCCTCGCACCGGTCCCCACCCGGTCCCGCGCCGCCCGCCGGCGCGCGGCGCCGCCCCGACGCGTCGCCGTGCTGCTCGACGCCGCGGTCGTGACGGCGGGGCTCACCGCCGCAGTGCTCCCGCTCGCCGAACCGGGCCGACGCTCCGCCGTCGTCGTGTCGGGGCTCGCCGCCTCCGCCGCGTTGTTCGTCGCGGGTCTGCCTCCGGCGGCGCGGCGACCCCGCCCGTCCGCCCGGGTCCGGCTCCGTGGGGCCGTCGACGCGACCGCCGCCGGCCTGGGGCTGGTCCTCGCCGGCTGGCTGCTGCTGCCCCGCGACGCCCTCGACCCGCCGGTGCGGTTCGCCGTTGCCGTGGTCCTGGGCGGCCTCGCGCTCGCCGTGCTCATGGTGCTGACCGGGCCGCAGCGGCGGACCGGCGCGGCCCGCTGCCGGGGCGGGGCGGCGCTCACCCTGTCCGGGCTGGTGGTGCTGGCCGTCCTGCAGACGGGCACGGCACCAGAACGGGCGGCGCTGGTGTCCGTACCCCCGCTGGTGGGTGGGGTGCTGCTGACGGCGGCGGGGGCGCGGCGGGCGACCCGTCCGGAGCCCGACCCGCCCGCCCCGCCGACCAGGGTGTGGCCCCGGGCCGTGGTCCCGGCCGCCGCGGCGGTGGCGGCCGTCGGATGGCAGCTCCGCGACGGCGGGCCGCCGGACCTCACCGCGGTCCTGCTCGCGCTCGCGCTGGCCCCGCCGTTGGTGCTTCGCGACCTGCTCCGGGCGCACGATCCGGCGCAGCCGACCGGCCCCGGCGACCCGCCGGTCGGGCACCGCCCGGCGGACCCGGACCGGTCCGGCGCGCCCGTGGACCGGCCGGCGCTGCTGCGGGCCCTCGCCGCCCTCCGGAACGCGCCGGCCCCCGCCGGCGCGCTGCTCGTCGTCGACCTCGACGGACCCGGCCCCGCCTCCGACGGGCACCAGGGCCGCGAGGACGTGCTGGCCGAGGTGCTCCGCCGGGCCCGCGCGGTGGTCGGCCCCCGGGACCTGCTCGCGGACGTCACCGCCACCGGCTTCGCCGTGGTGACCGAGGTCGGGCCGGTGCTGGCGTACGCGCTGGGCACCCGGCTGCTCGCCGCGCTCACCGAGCCGTACCGCGCGGCGGGCGGGCTGCTGCGGCTGCGGGCCGGCATCGGGCTCGCCGAGATCGGCAACGGCGGCCCGGAGGACGTGCTGCGCCAGGCGGACCTGGCCCGGCGGCGGGCCGTTCAGCTCGGCCGGGACCGGGTCGAGTGGTACGACGCCTACCTGGAGGAGCAGCTCGTCCGTCGGCTCGACCTGGAACGGGAGCTGCCCGGGGCGGTCGCCCGGGGCGAGTTGGACCTCGTCTACCAGCCGGTGCTCGACCTGACCGACCGGCAGCCGGTCGGCACGGAGGCGCTGCTGCGCTGGCGCAGCCCGGTGCTCGGCACGGTGCTTCCCGCCGAGTTCCTGCCGGTGGCCGAGGACCTCGACATCGTGGGCGAGCTGGGCTGCTGGGTGCTGGACCGGGCCTGCCGGCAGCTCGCCGCCTGGTCGGCGGGGAGCCGGCAGCTCTGGATGGCGGTGAACGTGACCGTCCGGGAGCTGACCTTCCCCGACTTCGTGCCGCGAACGGCGGCCGTGCTCGACGCGTACGGGTTGTCGCCGGACCGGCTGGTGGTCGAGGTGGCGGAGCCCCGGGTGGGTGCCGAGCTGCCGACGGTGGTGGCCCGGCTGGCCGGGCTGCGCTCGCTGGGCGTGCGCACCGCGCTGGACGACTTCCGGGCCGAGCACGCCTCGCTGGCGCAGCTCCGCCGGTTGCCGATCGACCTGCTCAAGGTCGGCCCGCAGCTGGTGGACCCGGCGGACCCGCAGCGCCCGCTGATCGACGTGGTGGTGAACGTGGGGGACCGGCTGGGGCTGGACATCGTGGCCGAGGAGTTGGAGTCGGCGAGCCTGGTCGACGGCGCGCGGGGGGCCGGCTGCCGGTACGGGCAGGGCTTCGCGCTGGCCCGCCCGGCCACCGCCGAGCGGGTCGAGGCGTACTTCGAGGAGTTCCCGTCGGCCTCGCGCTGACCGGGCGGCGACGTTCCCCCGCCCCCGCCTGGTTGACTCTGACACCGTGTCAGGGCCGAACGTGTGAGGGGCCATGTTCACCATCGGAGACTTCGCCAGGCTCGGCCGCGTGTCGGTCCGCATGCTGCGTCACTACGACAGCATCGGGCTGCTCCGCCCGGCCGCCGTGGACCCGCACACCGGGTACCGGTCCTACCGGGCCGAGCAGCTCCGCCGGCTCAACCGGGTGATCGCCCTCAAGGAACTGGGACTCACCCTCGGGCAGGTGCGGGCGATCATCGACGACGCCGTCGAGGTCGCCGAACTGCGCGGCATGCTGCGGCTGCGCCGGTCCCAGCTGGAGGCTCAACTGGCGGCCGACACCGCCCGCCTGGCCGGGGTCGAGGCGAGGCTCCGCATGATCGAGACGGAGGGGCGGATGACCAGCCAGGACGTCGTACTCAAGGAACTGCCCGCGGTCCGGGTGGCGGAGCTGACCGGGGTGGCCCGCAGCTACGAGACGCCGGACATCTCCACGGTGATCCAGCCGCTCTACCCGGAGCTGTTCCGGCGCCTCGGCTCGGCGGGCGTCGTGCCCTCCGGCCCGGGGCTGGCCTGGTACGAGGCGACGGGGGAGGGCGAATCCGTCGTGGTGCACGCCGGGGTGACGGTGGCCGCCGACCCCTCGGCGGCCCGGGACTTCGGCGTCGTCGACCTGCCCGCGGTGCCCACCGCGGCGACGATCATCCATCACGGGCCGATGGACGAGGTGGAGGGCAGCATCCAGGTGCTCGCCACCTGGATCGAGGCGAACGGCTGGCGGGCCGACGGGTACACCCGCGAGTTGTACCTGGACTACTGCCCGGACGAGCCCGAGAAGGGCGTCACCGAACTCCAGTTGCCGGTGGTCGCGGCGTGAGCGGCGGCCCGACCCGGGTGCGGGTCGGGCCGCCGGTGGTGTCGGAGGCGGCCGGTCCGGCCGCCTTCGACACCGGCGTCACCGCAGGTAGGGGCCGGTGTCGCCGACCTTGCCCGGCGCCGGGTTGCCCGGCAGGTCCAGCACGTACACCCGCAGGTTGCCCTGTCCGCTGACCGTCGCCGTCAGGGTCCCGTTGGTGACCGTCCGGACGTCGCCGGTGACCGCGTCGGTGTAGCGGCCGTTGGGCACGCCGGTGAACGTCGCGCTCCCGGAGACCGTGACCAGCGCGAAGCTGTCCAGGCCGCCGGCGGTGAAGCGCCGCTTGTACGCCATGGAGTTGCCGCTGATCCCCTCGGTCGAGTACTGCCCCTTCTGCAGGGCCGGCACTGCCCGGCGGATCAGGTTGAGCCGCTGCACGTGCTTGACCAGCGGCTTGTCCAGCGTGCTGGCCACGGGGCCGGTGGCCGAGGCGACCCGGCCGAAGCCCGCCGCGGTGACCGTGCCCGCCAGGTGACCGCCGTAGTAGGCGCGCCCGGTGGTGGCCAGCGGGCAGGTCGGCCCGCAGTCGATCTTCGCGCCCTTCTGGAACTCGATCTCCGAGCCGTAGTAGAGCGTCGGGATCCCCCGGAACGTCCACATGAGGCTCATGTTCTCCGCCCAGGCGCCGGTGCCCCCGGTGTAGCGGGTGTTCGACTTGTTCGGGCCGTAGTCGTGGCTGTCGACGTACACGACGTTGTAGGTCGCGTCGTTGTAGCTGTCGTCGGAGTCCTTGCCGTTGCCGAAGGCGTTGTTCGCGTCGCCGAAGTTCATGTGCATGCGCATGTCGATGACGTTCATGCCGGAGAACTTCGAGCGGTCCGGCGCGTGGTAGGTGTTCCCGCGCAGGAACGCGTTGTCGCTGGTCGGCTGCCCGTTCGGGCCGAGCAGCTGCTCGTGGTCGTACTGCTCGATGGCGGCGCGCACGTCGTCGGGGCTGTACTCCTTGCGCTCCTTCCAGGTGAAGAACTGCGCCGAGTGGTTCACCGAGCCCCGGTTCCACTTGTCGTTGACGAACGCGGCGACCTCACCGAAGACGTAGAAGTCCCGGCCCTTCTCGCCGTGCCTGGCCAGCGCGTGCTGCTGGATCGCCGGCAGGAAGCGCCGGTTCCAGGTGACGCGGGGGATGTGCACGGCGGTGTCGATGCGGAAGCCGTCGACCCCCATGTCGATGAACTTGTTGTACGTGTCGATCAGGTACTTCTGCACGGTGGCGTTCTCGGTGTTGAAGTCGGCCAGGTCCTCGTGCAGCCAGCAGCTACGTGAGTCCTCGCCCTCCCAGTTGCCGATCCAGCACTGGTGGTACAGGTCGGCCGGGAAGAGCTTGCTGGTCGGGGTCGGCCACTGGCACTCGTAGAGGCGGAAGCCCTCGGGGCTGGTGCCGGCCGGGGCACCCCAACGCGGGCACTGGTTGCCGGTCGGCGCGGTGGTCGACCAGACGTCGCCGTTGTAGGGCCGTCCCTTGGCGAGGGCATTCTGCGCCGGGGTCAGCTCCGGGTCGGTGCCGGGGTGCTCGACCATGGGGTCGTACGAGCGGCCCGGCTCCTGCTTGCTGTACATCCACTTCCACTGCTCGTCGCGGGCGCCGTACACCGTGGGGGTGAACAGGCCCTTGGCGCCCCAGCGGGAGCTGTGGTTGTAGACCACGTCCTGGAAGACCTTGATCCCCTTGGCGTGCGCGGCGTTGATCAGGTCCTGGTAGCTCGCGCCGGGGCTCTCCAGCCGCGGGTCGACCCGCTGGAAGTCCCAGCCGTGGTAGCCGTGGAAGTCGTAGTCGGACCGGTTCAGCACGACCGGGGTGATCCAGAGGGCGGAGAAGCCGAGCCCCTTGACGTAGTCGAGCTTGTCGATCAGGCCCTTGAAGTCGCCGCGGAACATCGGGTCGTCGTTGGCCGCGTTGCCCGACTTGACGTGCTGGCTGCCGCCCCGGTTGTTGGTGGCGTCGCCGTCGGCGAACCGGGCGGTCATCACGAAGTAGATGCTGTCCTCGCGGGGGTCGCCGCCGAGCGGGGTGCCGGCCGCGGGCGGGGGCGTGCTGGTGCCGGTGGTGACCGCCACGGGGGCACTGGCCGGGGAGGTGTTGCCGGCCGCGTCGTACGCCCGGACGGTGTACTCGTAGCGGGTCTGCGGGCTCAGCGCGTCGTCGACGTGGCCGGTACCGGCGGTGGTCACCGTGACGGTGCCCTGCGACCCGCCGGTGCGGGTGAGCCGGTAGCCGGTGACCCCGCGGTCGTCGGTGGCCGCGGCCCAGGAGACCGCGACGCGCAGCCCGTTCGCGGTCGCGCCCAGCCCGGTGGGGGTGGACGGCGCGGTGGTGTCCGGCGTGTCGGGCGGGCACGGTGCGGCCGCGCCGGCGGTCACCACCCCCGCCTTGACGGTGCTCACCCCGGCGCCCAGGGTGTAGTCCGCGCCGTTGTTGTTGTCCCAGGCGCCGGCGCCGTTGTTGAACGCCGCCCGGAGCGTGGCGGCGGTGCCGAGGTCGACCACCCGGCGGGCCCATCCGGCGCAGCCGGCCTGCATCGGCGCGCCGGGGACGGTGGTCCAGGCCCCGCCCGCGGGCTGGTAGTGGATGTTCGCGGCGGCCCAGCCCCTGGTCCCGACGTGGTACCAGACGTCGGCCGTCCGGCCGGCCGGCGGGTTCGACGGGGTGGGCGTGGGCGAGGGGGTGCCGGCACAGGGGTCGCCCGTGCCGACCACGCCGTCCGCGACGGTCACCGTCCCGGTGCCGGTGCGGTAGTTCGCGCCCCGGTTGTTGTCCCAGGTGGCGCCGTTGTGGTTGAACACCACCTGGAGGCCGGTGGCGGTACCGGCGTCGATGGTGCGTTTGCGCCAGCCGGCGCACGCCGCCTCCATCGCCACCCCGGGCACGGCCGTCCACGCGCCGCCGTCCGGCGCGTAGTGGACGTTGACCTGGCCGGTCCAGGTGGCGGCGGGTCGGTAGTAGACGGTCACGGAGTTCGCGGCGGAGGCGGTGCTGAGCGGGGCCAGCCCGACGGCGATCCCGGCGGCCAGCGCGGCCGCGATCGTCCGTCGTCGTCGTCCGGTGCTGGGATGCATCGGAGCTCCTCGGGGGTGGTAGTCGGCGAGGGCCGAGGGGGACGGGGTGCCTTGCGTGACAGCCGTCGACTGTGGGGGATTGTCCGGACCGGACAGTGACGTGACGGATCACGTCACAGGATGACGAATGTTTCTGCAAGGTCTTGCAAGTGGCGAGAAAGTTACCACCATCAACGTCACGACACCAGACGTTCACACTGATCGGACAGAGGCCCGCCGGCCCCGGACGTGCGGAGCCGGACGGATGGCGGCTCCGGCCGCTACGGCGCACCTCGGGGTGGTCAGTTAACCGGTTAAGGTGGACGGCGCCTACGGCTCACGCCGTCGCCCCGGCCGGGAGGCCGACGGGCGGGGCGCCCGGGTCGGCGCGGTCCGGCTCAGCTCGCGCGCGGCGGGGCCGTGCTGCCCCGGGGCGTGAGGTGGGCGGTCCCGTCCTGCACCTGCCGGGCCGGCGCGCCGCCGATCACCGCCAGCAGTTCCCGGGCGGCGTGCGCGCCGTACGCCGGGATGTCCCGGCCGAGCGCGGTCAGCGGCGGGTGCACCAGCTGGCAGAGCGGCGAGTCGTCCCAGGCCACGATGGACACCTCGCCCGGCACGGCGAGGCCCATCTCCTGGGCCACCGACAGCCCCGCTATCGCCATCACGTCGTTGTCGTAGATCACGGCGGTGGGGCGGCCGGCCGAGCTGAGCAGCCGCCGGGTGGCGCGCGCCCCCTCCTCGCCGGTGTAGTCCGACGGCACGGTGACCGCGTCGGCCAGACCGAGCCGGCGGCACACCTGGGTGAACGCCTCGGTGCGGATCTCGGTGTGCAGCAGGGCGGGCAGGCCGCCGACGCGGGCGATCCGGCGGTGGCCGAGGGCGACCAGGTACTCCACGGTCTCGACCAGCGCCGCCGCGTCGTCGGACCAGACGCTGGCCAGCCCGCCGGTGCCGCCCGGGCCGCCGATCACCACCGCGGGCAGGCCCAGCTCCTCCAGCACCGGCACCCGGCGGTCGTCGGCGCGCAGGTCGCAGACGAGGACGCCGTCGACGCGGCGCTCACCCCACCACCGGCGGTAGACGGCGACCTCCGCCTCCTGGTCGGCCACGACCTGGAGGGTGAGCGCGTACGACCGGGCGGAGAGTTCGGCCTCGACGCCGCTGATCAGCTCCATGAAGAACGGCTCGATGCCGAGCGTGCGGGCGGGGCGGCAGAGGGTGAGGCCGACCGCGGCGGCGGTGGCCCCGGAGAGGGAGCGGGCGGCGCGGCTCGGGTTGAAGCCGATCTCGGCGGCGATGGCGAGGATCCGCTGCCGGGTGGCCTCGGAGACCCCGGGCTGGCCGTTCAGCGCATAGGAGACCGCCCCCTTGGACACCCCGGCGCGGCGGGCGACGTCGGCGATCGTGGGTCGCTTCACCGGCGTACTCCTCCACTCTCCCGCCCGGGCGGGTGTCACCACGAGGCCGGGGCGACCGGCGGCGGTCCACGCTACTGCACCCGGCCCGGGGAAGGCCGGCGCGACCGGTGCGCGGCGTCGGGCCGGTCGCCGGCTTTCCCGGTTAAGTGATCTGGTGTGGCTCGGCTCAATCCCTTGCCGCACCGCCAGCCTGCGTTCCGCTGTCTCGCAGGAATGCCTCCACCTCCCATGATCGCGCTCCCATGACAGGTGCAGATTACCGTGAGACACCGATCGTGACTGCCCGTTGACAGCGCCGAAACTGCCCCGTACGGTGGCGGAACTTATCCGGTTCAGTCAACGACTCTCGATGTCGGGAGCGTTCCCATCTGGCGCGGAGGATGACATGAGACGGTCCTTGACGCACTGGGCCAGGGCGGCCGCCGTCGGCGCGGTCAGCCTGGTCATGGTCGCGGCGTGCAGTGGCAACAGCGGAGGTGGCGGCGACTCCCAGGCGGGTGGCCAGGTCACCCTGAAAATCAACTTCTGGGGCGACTTCGGGCTCGACGAGCTCAAGGCGAAGTACGAGGACGCCAATCCGAACGTCAAGATCAGCCTGAACACCGGCGAGTACAACGCCCAGCACGAGGACCTCCAGAAGAAGCTCGTCGCCGGCTCCGGCGCGCCGGACATCGCCGCCGTCGACGAGGGCTTCGTCGTCCAGTTCCGCGGCCAGGCCGACAAGTTCGTCAACCTGCTCGACAAGGGCGCCGGCACGTACGAGCAGAAGTACCTGCCGTGGAAGTGGAAGCAGACCCTGACGCCCGACGGCAAGACCCAGATCGGCCTCGGCACCGACGTCGGCGGCCTGGCCATGTGCTACCGCACCGACCTGTTCAAGGCCGCCGGCCTGCCCACCGGGCGCGACCAGGTCTCCGCGCTCTGGCCCACCTGGGACAGGTTCATCGAGGTCGGCCAGCAGTACACGGCCAAGAGCGGCAAGAAGTTCATCGACGCCGGCACCAACATCTTCAACCCCGTCCTCGGGCAGCAGCCGGTCGGCTTCTACGACGAGAGCGAGGCGCTCAAGATGGACGGCGGCCCCAAGGTCGCCTTCGACGTGGCGGCCCGGACCATCGCCGCGGACCTCTCGGCCAACCTCACCGCGTTCTCGCCCGAGTGGAACAGCGGCTTCGTCAAGGGCAACTTCGCCGTGCTCGCCTGCCCGGCCTGGATGCAGGGGCACATCAAGAACACCGCCCCCGGCACCAGCGGCAAGTGGGACGTGGCCGCGATCCCCGGCGGGGGCGGCAACTGGGGCGGCTCGTTCCTGACCATCCCCAAGCAGGGCAGGAACGTCGACGAGGCGTACAAGTTCGTCGAGTGGCTGATCCAGCCCGAGCAGCAGATCGAGATCTTCAAGAAGGTCGGCAACCTGCCCTCCCAGCCGGCGCTCTACCAGGACCCGGCGATCAAAGACTTCACCAACCCCTTCTTCAACAACGCCCCGGTGGGTCAGATCTTCTCCAAGACCGCGGAGAGCCTGACCCCGCAGTACCTCGGCAAGCGCAACGGCCCGACCCGGGTGGCGGTGGAGAACGTGCTCAACCGGCTGGCCACCGGAAACCTGAAGGGCAAGCCCGACCAGGCGTGGACCGAGGCGGTCAAGGAAGCCGAGAAGGCCGCCAGGTCCTGACCGCGCGCCGGTCGGGGCGGGCCCGCGCCGCGCCCCGACCGGCCCTTACTTCGGTGCCTGGAGGTGCCCCGATGTCCACCACCCGCGCCGCCCCCACGGCGCCCCGGCCCGGCCAGGAGCCCGGCGCGACAGCCGAACGCCGGGGCCGCCGACCAGAGCCGGGCGGCTGGCGTACCCGGTTGTACCGCTTCGACGTGCGCTACGTGCCGTACCTGCTGATCGCCCCGTTCTTCCTGCTCTTCGCCGTCTTCGGGCTCTTCCCGATCGTCTTCAACGGCGTCGTCGCCCTGCGCCACTGGCGGCTCGACGATCCGACGCTCACCGGCTGGGCGGGGCTGGAGAACTTCCGCCGCCTCTTCACCGACGACGACTTCTTCAACGCGCTCGCCAACACCTTCGGCATCTTCCTGCTCTCCACCGTGCCGCAGCTGCTGCTGGCGCTGATCGTCGCGTCGCTGCTGAACCGGAAGCTGCGGGCCCAGACCTGGTTCCGGGTCGGGGTCCTGCTGCCGTACATCACCCCGGTGACGGCCTCCACGCTGATCTTCTCCGTGGTCTTCGCCCGGGACACCGGCATCGCCAACTGGGCGCTGTCGCTGCTCGGCATCGGCGAGACCGAGCCGATCGACTGGCGGTCCGCGAAGTGGTCCTCGTGGATCGCCATCGCCACCATGGTCAACTGGAAGTGGATCGGCTACAACGCGCTGCTCTACCTGGCCGCCATGCAGTCCATCCCGCGCGACGTCTACGAGGCCGCCGCCGTCGACGGGGCCGGGCCGTGGCGCCAACTGTGGCGGATCACCGTGCCGATGATCCGGCCCGTGGTCATCTTCACCGTCGTGCTCTCCACCATCGGCGGCCTGCAACTGTTCACCGAGCCGATGCTCTTCGACGCCAACCCGGCCCTGGGCCTCGGCGGCGACGACGGGCAGTGGCAGACCGTCGCGCAGCTCATCTACAAGGTCGGCTGGCGGGACCTCAACCTCGGCTACGCCGCCGCCATGTCCTGGGCGCTCTTCCTGGTCATCCTGCTCGTCGCGGCGATCAACGCCGTCATCACCAACCGCCTGGGAGGTGGTAAGCGGTGAGCGCGAGGAGTGAGCTTGCGAGCCCCGCAGTCGCGAACGAAAGGTGGCACAGGTGAGCGCCTCGAATCCCCGGCGGGGGGTGCTTATGGGCCGGGCGCCGCAGCACATGCCCGGCACCGTCTGGACCTACCTGTTCCTGAGCGTCGTGATCGCGTTCTCGGCGTTCCCGCTCTACTGGATGTTCGTCATCGCCACGAACACCGACGAGGCGCTGGCGCAGATCCCGCCGCAGGTGCTGCCCGGCGGTCAGCTCGTCACCAACCTGCGGGAGGTCTTCTCCATGCAGGACGTGTTCTTCCTCCAGTCGCTCGGCAACAGCGTGATCGTGTCGTCGGTGGTGACGGCGTCGGTGCTCTTCTTCTGCGCGCTGGCCGGCTTCGCCTTCGCCAAGCTGCGGTTCAAGGGGCGCAACGCGCTGATGGTCATGGTCGTCCTGACCATGACGGTGCCGAACCAGCTCGGCGTCGTCGCCCTCTACATCCTGATGGGCCGGATGCCCGGCGAGGGCGGCTGGAACGGCACCCTCCTCGCGGTGATCGTGCCCGGCCTGGTCACTGCGTTCGGCGTCTTCTACATGCGGCAGTTCATCCTCGACGCGGTCCCCGACGAGCTGGTCGAGGCCGCGCGGATGGACGGCGCGAGCACCATGCGGATCTTCTGGAGCGTGGTGGTGCCGGCGGTCCGGCCCGCCATGGCGGTGCTCGGCCTGCTGACCTTCGTCGCCACCTGGAACGAGTTCCAGTGGCCGCTGATCACCCTCGGCGGCACCGACTACCCGACCTCGATGGTCGCCCTCTCCGACCTCGCCAGCGGCAACTACGTGCTGTACCGGCGGGTGCTGGCCGGCGCCCTGGTCGCCACCCTCCCGCTGCTGGTGATGCTCTTCATCGGCGGCCGTCAGATCGTCCGAGGAATCATGGAAGGCGCGGTGAAGTCGTGACCCGGCAAGCGTTGCACGAGGGCTGGACCCTGCGGGCGGTGGAGGGGCCGCAGGTGCCGGCCGCGATCGCGGGCCGCGCCGTGCCGGCCACCGTTCCCGGCTGCGTGCACACCGACCTGCTGGCCGCCGGCCTGATCCCCGACCCGTACCTGGACGACAACGAGAAGGGGCTCGCCTGGATCGGCCGCACCGACTGGGTCTACGAGACCACCTTCACCCATCGGCCGGGCGGCGACGAGCGGGTCGACCTCGTCTGCGCCGGCCTCGACACCGTCGCCACGCTCACCCTCAACGGCACCGAGGTCGGCCGCGCCGAGAACATGCACCGTGGTCACCGCTTCGACGTCCGGTCGCTGCTGGTCGCCGGGTCCAACACCCTGGCCGTACGCTTCGACTCCGCCTACCGCTACGCCGAGGCGCAGCGGGACCGGCTCGGGGACCGGCCGAACGCCTACCCGGAGCCCTTCCCGTTCATCCGCAAGATGGCCTGCAACTTCGGCTGGGACTGGGGGCCGACCCTGGTCACCGCCGGCATCTGGCAGGAGATCGGGCTGCACGCCTGGTCCACGGCGCGGCTGGCCGTCATGCGTCCCCTGGTGACCGTCGAGGGCGGCGACGGCCGGGTGGAGCTGCACGTCGAGGTCGAACGGGCCGGCGCCGCGCCGCTCACCGTGCGGGCGACCGTCGCCGGCGCGGCGGCCGAGGCGACGATCCCGGCGGGGGAGCGCACGGCCGTGCTGACCCTTACCGTCCGCGACCCGGCGCTCTGGTGGCCCAGGGGGTACGGCGAACAGCCGCTGCACCCGCTGGAGGTGACCCTGCACGACGCCGACGACCACCCGCTCGACACCTGGTCGCGGCGGATCGGGTTCCGCTCCGTACGCCTCGACACCACCCCCGACGCGCACGGCACCCCGTTCGCCCTGCACGTCAACGACACCCCGGTCTTCGTCCGGGGGATGAACTGGATCCCCGACGACGCCTTCCCCACCCGGATCACCCGGGACCGGTTGGCGCACCGGTTCCGGCAGGCCGCCGACGCGAACGTCAACCTGCTGCGCGTCTGGGGCGGCGGCCGGTACGAGTCGGACGACTTCTACGACCTCGCCGACGAGCTGGGCCTGCTCGTGCAGCAGGACTTCCTCTTCGCCTGCGCCGCCTACCCCGAGGAGGAGCCGCTGCGCGCCGAGGTCGCCGCCGAGGCCGCCGAGCAGGTGGTCCGGCTCGCCCCGCACCCGTCGCTGGTGCTCTGGACCGGCAACAACGAGAACATCTGGGGCTGGCACGACTGGGACTGGCAGGAGCCCCTCGCGGGGCGCACCTGGGGACGCGGCTACTACCTGGAGCTGCTGCCCCGGATCGTCGGCGAGCTGGACCCGACGCGGCCGTACTGGCCGGGCAGCCCGTGGTCGGGCCGCGAGGAGATCCACCCCAACGACCCGGCGCACGGCACCACGCACATCTGGGACGTCTGGAACACCGACGACTACACGAAGTACCGCGAGTACGTGCCGCGCTTCGTCGCCGAGTTCGGCTACCAGGCCCCGCCCGCGTACGCGACGCTGCGCCGGGCGCTGTCCGACGAGCCCCTCGCACCCGACTCGCCGGGCATGGCGCACCACCAGAAGGCGATCGACGGCGACGCCAAGCTCCGGCGGGGGCTCGACGCGCACCTGCCGGCACCGGCGGACTTCGACGACTGGCACTGGCTGACCCAGCTCAACCAGGCGCGCGCGATCCAGCTCGCCGTCGAGCACTTCCGCTCCCACCGGGACGTCTGCGCCGGCACCATCGTCTGGCAGCTCAACGACTGCTGGCCGGTGACCTCGTGGTCGGCCGTCGACGGCGACGGCCGCCGCAAGCCCCTGTGGTACGCGCTGCGCCGGGCGTACGCCGACCGGCTGCTGACCGTCCAGCCCCGCGCGGGTGGCCTGGCCCTGATCGCGGTCAACGACGGGGCGACCCCGTGGCGGGCGACCGCATCGGTGACCCGGCTGACCCTGGCCGGCGAGCCACGGGCGAAGACCACGCTGGAGCTGGACGTCCCCGCGTACGCCAGGATCGAGCTGGCGCTGCCGGCGGAGCTGGCGCGGCCGGACGAGGCCCGGCGCGAGCTGCTGGTGGCCGAGGCGGGCGGGACGGCCGAGCGGGCGCTCTGGTTCTTCGCCGAGGACCGCGACGCCGACTGGCCGGCGGCCCGGTACGACGCGGCGGTCGAGCCGGTCGACGGCGGCCAGCGGGTCCAGGTCACCGCCCGCACGATCCTGCGGGACGTGACGCTCTTCCCGGACCGCCTCGACCCGGCGGCCGAGGCCGACGAGGCGCTGGTCACCCTCCTGCCGGGGGAGTCGGCCACGTTCACGGTGCGCGCGGACGCCCCGCTGGACCCGGCGGCCCTGACCACCCGCCCCGTCCTACGCTGCGTCAACGACATCGCCGGCTGACCCGGCCGGTGCCACGACGGTGATCTTGGCAAGATTCGGCCCCCGGAGGGGCCGTTCCGCACCAAGATCTCCGTCGGGCGCACCCCCAGGGCGGGCGGCCCGGTGCCTGGGGAAGGATCCATCAGGAGCGGAGGGCCGGCCGGGGGCGGGAGCCGACCCGCCGGAGGTCGCACCAGCCACAGGGAGAACCATGATCGCGGAGCACATTCGTGACGCGTCGGCCACGGCGGTCGTGTTCGGTTTCTTCGCGTCCGGCTGGTTCGGCTGGGCGCAGGAGGCGCCGCCCCGGCGGTGGCCACCGTTCCTCGGCGCCGGCTCGGTGCTCTCGTTGCTCACCGCGGTCGCCGGCGGCATCCTGACCTGGCGGCGCTGGTCCGACCCGACGGCCTTCGACGCCGACACCAGCCGTGCCTTCGGAGTCGTCGTGGGCATCGAGTTCGGCGTCGCCGCGCTCGGTGCCGGGCTGCTCGCCCTGCGGCGCCGACGGGACCTGATCCCGGTCTGGGTCGCCCTCGTGGTGGGCCTGCACCTGTTCCCGGTCGCGGCGCTGATCGACTATCCGCTGGTCCACGTGGTCGCCGCCCTGGTGACGGCGACGGCGCTGGCGGCGGTCCCGGTGGCCCGGGCCCGCGCCGTCGCGGTGAGCGCGGTGGTCGGTCTCGGCGTGGGCGCGGTGCTGCTCGCCGCCGCGCTGTCGTCGCTGGTCATCGCTTTGGTGGCGTACTGAGGCGGGCGGCACCTGCCGCAGGTGGAGCGGCGGCCGGGCCGTCCGACGCCCACTCCGGCCCGCAGCGGTAGCCGCCCCTGCCCGACCGCCGTCGCCCCGGATGGGGCGGGTGCGGCCGACGCTGTGAGTTGAAGATTTTCGCAAGTGCTAAAGTTGGCAATTGAATGTGGCGTCGCGTGACGGAGGCTGACGTGTCGGTACCGCTCTACCAGGCGAAGGCGGAGCTGTTCCGCACCCTCGGCCACCCGGTGCGGATCCGCGTGCTGGAGCTGCTCCAGGACGGGCCGAAGCCGGTCCGCGACCTGCTGGCGGCGATCGACGTGGAGGCGTCCAACCTGTCCCAGCAGCTCGCGGTGCTGCGCCGGGCCGGCATGGTGACCTCCAGCCGCGACGGCGCCCTCGTCGTCTACGCCATCAGCACCCCGGACGTGGCGGACCTGCTGGCCGCCGGCCGCCGCATCCTCGGCGCCGTCCTCACCGACCGCGACGCGCTGTTGGACCAGCTCCGGGCCGACGGGCGGGACCGGTGAGCACACTGTCGGTGCGTGACCGGTTCGTCGGGCTGCTGCCACCACGCGCCGACTGGCTGGCGGTGCGCCGCGCGCCCCGGCGCGACCTGCTCGCCGGGCTGACCGTGGCCGTGGTGGCGCTGCCGCTGGCCCTGGCCTTCGGCGTCACCTCCGGCCTCGGGGCCCAGGCCGGGCTGGTGACGGCGGTGGTGGCCGGCGCCGTCGCCGCCGTCTTCGGCGGCTCCCACCTCCAGGTCTCCGGGCCGACCGGGGCGATGACCGTGGTGCTGGTGCCGGTGGTCCAGCAGTTCGGCCCCACCGGGGTGCTGATGGTCGGGGCACTGGCCGGGCTGGTACTGATCGCACTGGCCCTCGCCCGCCTCGGTCGGTACGTCCACTACCTGCCCGTCCCCGTGATCGAGGGGTTCACCGCCGGCATCGCGGTGGTCATCGCCCTGCAACAGGTGCCGGCCGCGCTCGGGGTCACCGATGCGCACGGCGACCGCGTCTGGGCCGTCGCCGCCGACGCGGTCGTCCGGTTCGTCGCGGATCCACGGCCGGTCCCTGTCGCGGTGGCCCTCGGCGTGGCGGCGATGATGCTGCTCGGTGCCCGGTGGCGTCCCGGTCTGCCGTTCTCGCTGCTCGGGGTGGCCGCCGCGACCGTCCTGGCCGAGACCGCTCCGGTCGAACTGGTCCGCATCGGCACCCTGCCCGCCGGCCTGCCCGCGCCCTCGCTGGGCTTTCTCGACCTTGACGCCGTCGGGGTCCTGCTGCCCTCCGCCCTCGCGGTCGCGGCGCTGGCCGCGTTGGAGAGCCTGCTCTCCGCCACCGTGGCCGACCAGATGACCGTGGGCCAGCGCCACGACCCCGATCGCGAACTCTTCGGCCAGGGGCTGGCCAACCTCGCCGCCCCCGTGTTCGGCGGGATCCCGGCCACCGCCGCCATCGCCCGTACGGCGGTGAACGTGCGCGCCGGCGCGAGTTCGAAGCTGGCCTCGCTCACCCACGCCGTCGCCCTCGCCGGGATCGTGCTGGCGGCCGCGCCCCTGGTGGGCCGGATCCCGCTTGCCGCGCTGGCCGGTGTCCTACTGGCCACCACGGTCCGGATGGTCGAGGCCGGGTCTCTGTGGGCGCTGGCCCGCGCCACCCGGGGCGACGCCCTCGTGCTGGTGCTCACCTTCGCGGTCACGGTGGCGCTGGACCTGGTCACCGCCGTGGCGGTCGGGGTGGGCGTGGCGATCGTGATCGCGCTGCGCGCGGTGGCCCGTACGGCCCGCGTGGAACAGGTTCCCCTCGACCCCGGCGAGCACAGCGCCGAGGAACAGGCCCTGCTCGCCGACCACATCGTGGCCTACCGGCTGGACGGCCCGCTCTTCTTCGCCGCCGCGCACAGCTTCCTGCTCCAACTCTCCGACGTGGCCGACGTACGCGTGGTCATCCTGCGGATGTCCCGGGTGAGCACCCTCGACGCGACCGGAGCGCAGGTGCTCGGCGACGCCATCCTCCGGCTCCAGGAACGCGGCATCACCGTGCTGCTCTCCGGCATCGTCCCCGGCCACGACCAGGTGTTGGCCACTCTCGGTGTGGCCGACCAGCTGCGCCGCGACGGCCTGGTCTTCCCCGACACCCCGGCCGCGATCCGGTACGCCCGGGCCGTCGTGCTGCCCGGCGGAGAAGGCCTGGCCGGCGACGACGCTCAGGAGGCGGCCAGGGCTGGGTGAGCAGCGTCGTCACGCTCCGGATGAGGAAGAAAGTGCGAGCGGCAGCGACGAGGTCGGGGTGGTGACTGGCGGCCCGTGCCCGCCGCTACCAGACGATCACGTCGAAGGTGAACGTCTTCCCTGGTTCGTAGCGCTTGACGGTCAACCACGCCCAACGTTTTTCTGTCGTCCGCACACAGAAGGACTGGTCTGTCCGGAGTTGTTCGCTGAGGATGTCGTTCTGTCGGGTGACGGACGTCTCGCAGGCGCTTTCGGACGGCGTCCCGTCGATCACGACGACGTCACCAGGGGTCCGCACCGGTGGGGTCCCGCGGTTCAGATACACGTCCAGGCCCTGGCCGGCCGAATAACCGTACTGGACGTTCCAGTTCGTAGCCGTGGAGTCGAGGTCGAGGGAGTAGCTCATCGAGAGAGTGACTCCCTCGTCGGCGCGACTCGGAGGCTTCACGCCGTCGGAGGTCGGGCTCACGGTGCTGCTCGGAGCGGGGGCGTCGGTCGGGTCGGTGGGACGGCCGGTCGGTGTCGCCGGGAAGGTCGGCGCTGAGGTGGGGGACGTCGGGACAGCGCTGGTCGGTCGGTCGTCGGGGCTGGGGGTCGCCGCGACCGTCGTGGGTTTACCCGTACTCCGGCCCACGATGCGGTCGGTGGCCGCGCCGGTCACCGCCGACAGGACCACCAGGATCATCACCACCACGGTGGCGAGTACGGGGCGGCGCTGCATCCAGAGCCACCCCAGCGCCCAGCAGGCCGCGGCGAGGCCGGCGAGCCCGACCGCCACCACGGCCCAGGCGCCGGCGCTGGTCAGGTACTGCATGACGCCCGCCACCGCGCCCACCACGCCGGCAGCCGTCGACACCAGCACGACCCGTCTGTCCGAAGGTGGTGGACTCGGCTGGTTCACTGCGCCGCTCCGGGTCGCTCACCGGTGCCGAGGCAAAGATCGGGGGACATGGCTCAATTCGACGCCGCACTCCTCAGTGGAGCCAGGAAGTGTTGCCCATCCGACAGTCCTGCTCGGGGCGCGGTTACGGGATGGACAAACGTCCTTGCTGCGCCTCATTGCATCGACAGGCAACAATGACGAGGCATCGACGTCTCTCTCGGGAGGTATTACATGAGTCGTTTTCGTCGCATACTGCTCGCGATGGCGCTCGTCGTCACTGCGGCGCTGCTGGTACCGGCCACACCAGCCAGTGCCGTTGGTCAGCCGGTGAAGATCTGTTTCCAGGTCGGTGAGTTCGGCGGTCGGCCGATCTTCGACTGTCATGAGATCGTGCTGCCGGAGTTCAAACCGAGACCGATCGGGCCGATCGAGTGTCTGAGTTGCCCGCCGGTCTACGAGTTGTGGGACCGGATCGACCCGGAGAAGCGCTTCGAGTATCTGAACCGGCTGGGTCGGGGCATGTCGCTGCTGGGGGAGGCGGCACAGGCCGTGGACCCGATCAAGGCGGAGCGCCTGCGGGAGTTGGCGACGGAGAGCTTCTGGTCGTCGGCGAAACTGCTGGAGGGTTCAGAGGTGAAGCTCCGCCAGGTCGGCTGGGCGGACCTGGAGAACGAGAAGTTCCACGGCGACCCGGATCCGCAGCCGTCGCTGGTGGCGAGCGGGGAGAACCTGGTTGGCGGGCTCGAACTGATGCAGAAGGCGCTCGGTGATCCGCAGCCGGAGCCCAACATCGCGGCGGCGATGGCCCGCTTCGACCAGGCGTACAAGGACCTCGGAACGCTGTTCGCCGGCTGAGCCCTCGGTTGCCACGGGTGCGACGGTCCCGGATGCGTCGCACCCGGTGCACGACACCGTTGTCCTTCTGACGTCGTGGACGATTCGCCGCCGGCTGGTGGCGCGGCGCGGCCCGGACGTCACCGCCTGATGTCACCAACGACTCAGCTCGACAGCGTCGTACGACCCTTCGCCCCAGGCGAAGGGTCGTACGGCGTCACCGTCCCGGGAGCACGGGTTCCCGCTCACGAAGACGGCCCGCCGCGGCGGCTACTCCGGGACGCGGCGGTAGGCGCCGTCGCTGGCCGAGGTGGCCATCGAGGCGTACGCGCGCAGCGCCGCGGACACCGGCCGCTGCCGGTCGACCGGGGTGTACGGCTTGTCGCGCTTCTCCTGCGCGATGCGCCGGGCCTCCAGCACGTCGGGGGCCACGTTCAGCTCGATCGACCGGCCCGGGATGTCGATGACGATCTCGTCGCCGGACTCGACGAGGGCGATCAGCCCGCCGGAGGCCGCCTCCGGGGAGGCGTGCCCGATGGAGAGCCCGGAGGTGCCGCCGGAGAATCGGCCGTCGGTGAGCAGCGCGCAGGAGCGGCCCAGCCCCCGGCCCTTGAGGAACGAGGTGGGGTAGAGCATCTCCTGCATGCCGGGGCCGCCCTTCGGCCCCTCGTAGCGGATCACCACCACGTCGCCGGCGACGATCCGCTTGTTGAGGATCGCCTCGACGGCGTCGTCCTGGGACTCGTAGACCTTGGCCGGGCCGCGGAAGGTCAGGCACTCCTCGGGCACCCCGGCGGTCTTCACCACGCAGCCGTCCGGCGCGAGGTTGCCGTGCAGGATCGCCAGGCCGCCGTCGGCGCTGTAGGCGTGCGCGAGGTCCCGCACGCAGCCCCCGGCGGCGTCGGTGTCCAGCGACGACCAGCGGTTGGTGGTGGAAAACGGCTCGACGGTGCGCACCCCGCCCGGGGCGGCGTGGAACAGCTCGACCGCCTCCGGCGTCGGCGAACCGCCCCGGACGTCCCAGTCGGCGAGCCAGCGCTCAAGGTTGGGGGAGTGCACCGCGTGCACGTCCCGGTGCAGCAGGCCGGCTCGGTCCAGTTCGCCGAGGATGGCCGGGATGCCACCGGCCCGGTGCACGTCCTCCATGTGGTAGTTCGGGGAGTTCGGGGCGACCTTGGCCAGGCAGGGCACCCGGCGGGAGACGGCGTCGATGTCGGCGACGCCGAAGTCCAGCTCGGCCTCGCGGGCGGCGGCGAGCAGGTGCAGGATCGTGTTGGTCGAGCCGCCCATCGCCACGTCGAGCGCGACGGCGTTCTCGAACGCGGCCCGGCTGGCCACCGCGCGGGGCAGCACGGAGGCGTCGTCGCCGTCGTACCACCGCTTGGCGATCTCCACGGCGGTGCGGCCGGCCTCGACGAAGAGCGACCGGCGCGCGGCGTGGGTCGCCAGCGTCGAGCCGTTGCCCGGCAGTGCCAGGCCGATCGCCTCGGTGAGGCAGTTCATCGAGTTGGCGGTGAACATGCCGGAGCAGGAACCGCAGGTCGGGCAGGCCGACCGCTCGATCTCGCCGAGCTGGTCGTCGGTGACGGCCTCGTTGGAGGAGGCGATCATCGCGTCGATCAGGTCGATCTTGGAGTGCACGACACCCTCGATCGCCACGGTCTTGCCGGCCTCCATCGGCCCGCCGGAGACGAAGACGGCCGGGATGTTCAGCCGCAGGGCGGCCAGCAGCATGCCCGGGGTGATCTTGTCGCAGTTCGAGATGCAGACCAGGGCGTCGGCGCAGTGCGCGTTGACCATGTACTCCACCGCGTCGGCGATCAGCTCCCGGCTGGGCAGGGAGTAGAGCATGCCGCCGTGGCCCATGGCGATGCCGTCGTCCACGGCGATGGTGTTGAACTCGCGGCCCACCCCGCCGGCCTCCGCCACCGCCTCGGCGACCAGACCGCCCATGTCCTTGAGGTGCACGTGACCGGGTACGAACTGGGTGAAGCTGTTGGCGATGGCGACGATCGGCTTGCCGAAGTCGTCGTCGGTCATCCCGGTGGCCCGCCAGAGGGCCCGGGCGCCGGCCATCGTCCGACCGTGCGTGGAGGTCTTCGACCGCAGCTCAGGCATGCCCACAAGTGTTACACCGTCGCGGGGACGGCCGGCTGCCGTGCGCGACGTGTCCCAAAGGTTGCACACCCGGCCCCCCACGCCGCGCGCACATCCGGCACAGTTGGGACGTGCAGTTCCCCCCGGGCATGGTCGCGGTCGCGGTGCTGTGCGGGCTGGTCGCCGCGGCGGCCACCGCGCTGTCGGCCGTCGGCGCCCGGCGCAGCGCCGGGCCGCACCGGCAGGCGTACGCGCTGCTCGCCGCCGCGTCCGGGGTGGCGCTGGTCACCCTGCTGGTCGGGGTGGCCGTGGCGCTCTCCACCGCCGGGCATGCGGGGCACGCCCCGGACGGGCACACCGGCTGGGCCGGCGTCGTGTCGATCGGCACGGCGACCAGCGGGCTGCTCTTCTCCGCCGGGCTGCTCCGGCTGCCGGGCGTGGCCACCACGGCGGCGGCCACCGTCCGGCTGGCGCTCGACGGCCTGGTGATGGCGACGGCGTTCTGGTTCGTCGGCTGGGTGGTCTTCTCCGAGCCCACCCGGCTGCTCGGCGACGCCACCCCGGTGGCCTGCGTGCCGATCCTGCTCGCCACAGTCAGCGCGGCCCTGACCGCCGGGCTCGCCCTGATCGTGGCCTTCCGCGCCCCGCCGCCGCGCGGTCGCGCCGCCTGGGTCGGCGCCGGGGCCACCGCCGTGACCTGCGGCGGGCTCGGCATCGCCACCGGCCTCTGCCAGGCCGGGCCGGGCATGGCGCTGGTCGGGGCGGGAGTGCTCGCCGCCGGCCTGGTCGCCGCCGCGTCGGCCGCCCGCCGGCCGGACGCGGCGGACCGGCCGCCCCCCGACCTGATCCGCCGCGACGGCGCGTACGCGTTCGTCCCGATGTTCGCCATGGCCGCCTCGGCGATGTACCACCTGCTCCAGGACGGCCGGTTCGACGCGCTCGGCATCGTCGCCGGCAGCGTGGAGGGCTTCGCCCTGGTGACCCGGCAGTACCTCACGCTGCACGACGTGCGCGGCTACGCCCGGCGGCTGGCCGAGCGGGAGGCGCACTTCCGCGAGCTGGCACACACCGACCAGCTGACCGCGCTGGCCAACCGGCGGGGGCTGTTGCAGGCGCTGCACCGGTGCGCCGAGGCCGGCGCCCCCTGCGTGCTGCTCGGGCTCGACCTCGACGGCTTCAAGCACGTCAACGACATGCGCGGCCACGACGTGGGCGACGCGGTGCTGGCCGAGGTCGGCGAGCGGCTGCGCGCCAACCTGCGCCCCGGCGACGTGGCGGCCCGGCTCGGCGGCGACGAGTTCGCGGTGCTGATGCACGGCCAGCCCGCCGACGCGGACCGGGTCGCCGAGCGCCTGCTCGGCGTGCTCGGGCGCGCCTACGACCAGCCGGAGGGGCCGGTCTTCCTGTCGGTGAGCATCGGGGTGGCCGGCTGGACGGGCGAGCCCGACGTGGAGCTGCTGCTGCGCCACGCCGACCTGGCGCTGCGCTACGCCAAGCAGCGCGGCAAGAACCGGATCGAGCGCTACGACGCCGCGTACGACCAGCTGCTGCGCCGGCGTACCACGCTGGAGCACGAGCTGCGCGGCGCGATCGAGCGCGACGAGCTGCGCCTGGTGTTCCAGCCGGTCGCCTCGCTGCCCTCGGTGCGCCCGGTCGGCGCGGAGGCGCTGCTGCGCTGGCGTCACCCGGTGCTGGGCAAGGTCGGCCCGGACGAGTTCATCCCGCTCGCCGAGGAGTGCGGGATGATCGCCAAGCTGGGCGCCTGGGTGCTGCACCAGGCGTGCCACCAGCTCTCCCGCTGGCTGGCCGACGGCCACGACGTCTGGGTCTCGGTCAACGTGTCCCCCCGCGAGCTGCACGCCCCGGAGTACGTGGTCCAGGTCGCCGAGGCGCTGCGCGCCCACCGGGTGCCGCCGCAGCGGCTGGTGCTGGAGGTCACCGAGCACGCCGTCGCGACGGACCTGGACGAGCTGATCCGGCGGCTGACGGCGCTGCGGCTGACGGGTGTCCGGATCGCGCTGGACGACTTCGGCGCCGGGTACTCCTCGCTGGGCCAGCTGCGCCGCCTGCCGATCGACATCCTCAAGATCGACCACGGGCTGGTCGCGGAGCACGAGCCGGTGCGTCCGGTGGGCCGGGACGGCCCGGCGTTCGCGCCGATGGTCGACATCGTCATGCGCCTCGGCCACCAGCTCGGTCTGGAGGTCATCGCCGAGGGGGTGACCACGCCGACGGAGCTGGCCGCCGTGGTCGCCGCCGGCTGCCGGTTCGGCCAGGGGGCGCTCTTCGGCTGGGGCGTGCCGGCCGAGCACCTGGAGGCGATGCTGGAGGCGGCCACGTCCCCGGGGGCCCGCCCGGCCCCGGCACCCGCCCCGGCCGGCCCGCCCGCGGCGCCGCCGCCCCGGCGGCTGCCGACGCTGCCCGCCCCGCGCCCCTCCGGGCCGGGGTCCGCGCAGGTGGAGCAGGGTTCCTAGCGCCCCGGACGGGTGAAACCCGGCGGTCCGTGAACCAACATGTGGGATCAGTTGACTCATCGCGTGAGATGCGTCAGGCTTGCCGCATGTCGTCGTACCGGTCGCTGCGAGTACTTACCTGAGCGCACTCTCCACGTCGAGAGTGCGCTGGCCCCGTGCAACCTGCACGAGGGCTTTTTTGTTGCCGTCGGACCCATCGACGCCGGGCGTCGCCCCGCGTCACCCGCTCGAACAGCCGCACCCACTCCAGCCGAAGGCCTGAACCGCCATGACGAGACCCACGCCAGAGACACTCGCCCACTCCGCCCGGCGGGCCCGCACGGTCGCCGAGCCCGCGAGCGACGCCGAGCACGCCGGCGCCGCCCGCACCGCGGCCACCCCGGCCGTCCCGGGGGTACGCACACCCGCTCCGGCCCAGGTCAGCGGCGCCGGTTCGCTCGTGCGGTCCCTCGAGGCGCTCGGCGTCGACGTCGTCTTCGGCATCCCGGGCGGCGCCATCCTGCCGGCGTACGACCCGCTCTACGACTCCACCGTCCGGCACATCCTGGTCCGCCACGAGCAGGGCGCCGGGCACGCGGCGACGGGCTACGCCCAGGCGACCGGCCGGGTGGGGGTCTGCATGGCCACCTCCGGCCCCGGCGCGACGAACCTGGTCACCCCGATCGCCGACGCGTACATGGACTCGGTGCCGATCGTGGCCATCACCGGTCAGGTCGCGCGGCCCTCGATCGGCACGGACGCCTTCCAGGAGGCGGACATCCAGGGCATCACCCTGCCGGTCACCAAGCACAACTTCCTGGTGCAGGAGGCCGAGGAGATCCCCCGGGTGCTGGCCGAGGCGTTCCACCTGGCCGCCACCGGCCGGCCCGGGCCGGTCCTGGTCGACATCCCCAAGGACGTCCTCCAGGCGCCCACCACCTTCACCTGGCCGCCGACGCTGGACCTGCCCGGCTACCGCCCGACCCTGCACCCGCACGGCAAGCAGATCCGCGAGGCGGCCCGGCTGATGGCCACCGCCCGGCGCCCGGTGCTCTACATCGGTGGCGGCGTGCTGAAGGCCGGCGCCACGGAGGGGCTGCGCCGGCTGGCCGAGCAGACCGGGATCCCGGTGGTCACCACGCTGATGGCCCTCGGCGCGTTCCCCGACTCGCACCCGCAGCACCTGGGCATGCCCGGCATGCACGGCACGGTCTCCGCGGTCTACGGCCTGCAGAAGGCCGACCTGATCGTGGCCCTGGGCGCCCGCTTCGACGACCGGGTCACCGGCAAGCTGGACTCGTTCGCCCCGGACGCGGCGGTGGTGCACGCCGACATCGACCCGGCCGAGATCGGCAAGAACCGGCACGCGGACGTCCCGATCGTCGGCGACGCCCGGCACGTCATCGACGAGCTGATCGCGGCGGTGACCAACGAGCAGGCGGCCGGCCGACGTGCCGACCTCGCCGACTGGTGGACCCAGCTCGACGACCTGCGCAAGCGGTACCCGCTGGGCTACGAGGAGCCGGCCGACGGCACCCTCTCCCCGCAGTACGTGATCAAGCGGCTCGGCGAGCTCGTCGGCCCGGACGCGATCTACGTCGCGGGGGTCGGCCAGCACCAGATGTGGGCCTCGCAGTTCATCTCCTACGAGAAGCCGTACACCTGGTTGAACTCCGGCGGCCTCGGCACGATGGGCTACGCGGTGCCGGCGGCGATGGGCGCCAAGGTCGGCAAGCCCGACACGGTGGTGTGGGCGATCGACGGCGACGGCTGCTTCCAGATGACCAACCAGGAGCTGGCCACCTGCGCGCTGGAGGGCATCCCGGTCAAGATCGCCGTGATCAACAACGGCAACCTCGGCATGGTGCGGCAGTGGCAGACCCTGTTCTACGGGGAGCGCTACTCCAACACCGACCTCGGCACCCACAAGCACCGCATCCCCGACTTCCTGAAGCTCGCGGAGGCGCTCGGCTGCGTGGGCCTGCGCTGCGAGAACGCCGAGGACGTCGACGCGACCATCGCCGCCGCGATGGCCATCGACGACGCCCCGGTGGTCATCGACTTCGTCGTCGGCAAGGACGCCATGGTGTGGCCGATGGTCGCCGCCGGCACCAGCAACGACGAGATCATGTTCGCCCGGGGCGTCCGCCCGGCCTTCGACGAGGATGACATCTGATGACCATGCACACCCTGAGCGTCCTGGTGGAGAACAAGCCGGGCGTCCTGGCCCGGGTCTCCGGACTGTTCTCCCGGCGCGGCTTCAACATCGACAGTCTCGCCGTCGGGGAGACCGAGAACCCGGACGTCTCGCGGATCACCATCGTGGTCAACGCCGAGTCGTCCCCGCTGGAGCAGGTCACCAAGCAGCTCAACAAGCTGGTCAACGTGCTCAAGATCGTCGAGCTTGACCCGCAGGTCTCGGTCGCCCGGGAGCTGCTCCTGGTCAAGGTGCGCGCCGACCGTGCCGCCCGGGCCCAGGTGCTGGAGACGGTGGGCCTGTTCCGGGCCCGGGTGGTCGACGTGGCGCCGGACACGCTGACCATCGAGGCCACCGGCACCCCGGACAAGCTCGACGCGCTGTTGCGCGACCTCGAACCGTTCGGGATCAAGGAGATGGTCCAGTCCGGGCTGGTGGCGATCGGGCGCGGCTCGCGCTCCATCACCGCCGGACCCTCGCTCCGGGCCGCCTGACCCCGACCCGGCCGGCGCCCCGCGCCGGCCGGGACCGCCCGACCAGTGCCGGCGCGTAGCGCCGCCTGGGACCGACACCGCACAGATCCACGACGGGCCGCCCGGGCCGCCGTACGAAAGGGAAATCATGAGCGTTGAGGTGTACTACGACGACGATGCCGACCTGGGCCTGATCCAGGGCCGCAAGGTGGCGGTGATCGGGTACGGCAGCCAGGGCCACGCCCACGCGCTGTCGCTGCGC
The DNA here is from genome assembly GCF_035920365.1 of Micromonospora sp. NBC_01740. Lineage (NCBI taxonomy): Bacteria > Bacillati > Actinomycetota > Actinomycetes > Micromonosporales > Micromonosporaceae > Micromonospora > Micromonospora sp. NBC_01740. The sequence goes on from NZ_CP109150.1 coordinate 2,980,562, forward strand.
GACTCCGGGGTCGACGTGGTGATCGGTCTGCCGGAGGCCTCCAAGAGCCGGGCCAAGGCCGAGGAGCAGGGCCTGCGGGTGCTCACGCCGGCCGACGCGGCGGCCGAGGCCGACGTCATCATGATCCTCGCGCCGGACACCGCCCAGCGCAGCATCTACGCCGAGTCGATCGCGCCGAACCTGGCCCCGGGCAAGGCGCTCTTCTTCGGCCACGGCTTCAACATCCGCTACGGCCTGATCAAGCCGCCGGCCGACGTTGACGTGGCGATGGTCGCGCCGAAGGGCCCGGGCCACCTGGTCCGCCGCCAGTACGCCGACGGCAAGGGCGTGCCCTGCCTGGTGGCCGTCGAGCAGGACGCCAGCGGCAGCGCCCTCGCACTGGCCCTGTCGTACGCCAAGGGCATCGGCGGCACCCGGGCCGGCGTCATCCGGACCACCTTCACCGAGGAGACCGAGACCGACCTCTTCGGCGAGCAGGCGGTGCTCTGCGGCGGCGCGGCGGCGCTCGTGCAGACCGGCTTCGAGGTGCTCACCGAGGCGGGCTACGCCCCCGAGGTGGCCTACTTCGAGTGCCTGCACGAGCTGAAGCTGATCGTCGACCTCATGTACGAGGGCGGCATCGCGAAGATGCGCTACAGCATCTCCGACACGGCCGAGTACGGCGACCTCTCCCGCGGCCCGCGCGTCATCGACGCCCGGGTCAAGGAGGAGATGCGCAAGATCCTCAGCGAGGTCCAGTCCGGCGAGTTCGCCCGGGAGTGGGTGGCCGAGGACGAGGCCGGCCGGCCCAACTTCAGCAAGTGGCAGGCCGAGGGCGCGGCGCACCCGATCGAGGAGACCGGCAGCAAGCTGCGCGGCATGATGAGCTGGGTCGACCGCCCGATCACCGAGACCGCCTGACGTACACCCCCGGCGGCCCGGCCCGGGCGCTCTCCCCGGCGCCCGGACCGGGCCGCTTTCTGTACGCACCGCCACGCCGCGCGTCGTTCACCGGCGCGTCGTCACCCGTTGTGAGGGCACTCACCCCGTAGTCCGGGACATGCCGGCCGGCCGGCCCCCTACGATCGCGGGGTAGGTGCGTAGCCGGCACCTGACGGCCATGGCCCGGATCAGCGCAGGGCGCAGCGCGGCGTCCCGCAGCCCGGCCCACCTCTGACGACAACTACGAGGACCAATGACTCCTGTCGTACTGATCGCCGAAGAACTCGCCCCCGCCGCCATCGAGGTGCTCGCCCACGACTTCGACGTCCGTCACGTCGACGGCACCGACCGTCCGGCCCTGCTCTCGGCGCTCTCCGAGGCCGACGCCGTCATCGTGCGCAGTGCCACCCAGATCGACGCCGAGGCGATCGCCGCCGCGCCCCGGCTGAAGGTCGTCGCCCGGGCGGGCGTGGGTCTGGACAACGTCGAGGTGCCGGCCGCCACCGCGCGGGGCGTCATGGTCGTCAACGCTCCCACCTCCAACATCGTCTCCGCCGCCGAGCAGGCCCTCGCGCTGCTGCTCGCCGTGGCCCGCAACACCGCCAGCGCCAGCGCCGCGCTGAAGGCGGGGGAGTGGAAGCGGTCGAAGTACACCGGCGTCGAGATCCAGGGCAAGACCGTCGGCGTGGTCGGCCTCGGCCGCATCGGCGTGCTCTTCGCCCAGCGGATCGCCGCCTTCGGCACCCGGCTGATCGCGTACGACCCCTACATCCAGCCGGCCCGCGCGGCCCAGCTCGGCGTCCGCCTGGTGGGCCTGGAGGAGCTGCTGCGGGAGAGCGACTTCATCTCGATCCACCTGCCGAAGACCCCGGAGACCGTGGGCCTGATCGGCGAGAAGGAGCTGGCCGTCGTCAAGCCCGGCGTCCGGATCGTCAACGCCGCCCGGGGCGGGCTCGTCGACGAGCAGGCCCTGGCCGACGCGATCGCCGAGGGCCGGGTCGCCGGCGCGGGCGTGGACGTCTACGCCAAGGAGCCCTGCACCTCCTCGCCGCTGTTCGCGTTCGACAACGTGGTCGCCACCCCGCACCTGGGCGCCTCCACCGGCGAGGCGCAGGACAAGGCCGGCCTGGCCGTGGCCAAGAGCGTGAAGCTGGCGTTGCAGGGCGAGTTCGTGCCGGACGCCGTGAACGTGCAGGCCGGCGGCGTGGTCGCCGAGGACGTGCGGCCGCTGCTGCCGCTGGCCGAGAAGCTCGGCCGGGCCTTCACCGCCGTCGCGGGCGGGGTGGCCGCCAGCGTCACCGTCGAGGTGCGCGGCGAGATCGTCAACCACGACGTGTCGGTGCTGAAGCTCGCCGCCACCAAGGGGCTGTTCAGCTCGGTGGTCGAGGAGCAGGTCACCTACGTCAACGCGCCGCACCTGGCCGCCGAGCGCGGCGTCGAGGTAACGCTGGTCGCCCAGTCCGACTCGGCCGACCACCCCAGCCTGGTGACCGTCCGCGGCGCGCTGCCCGACGGCCGTACGGTCAGCGTCTCCGGCACGGTGACCACCGCTGGCGGCCGCGACGTCCTCAAGCTCACCGAGGTCGACGGCTTCGACGTGGAGATCGGCGCGGAGGGCATCCTGGTCTTCCTGCGCTACGTCGACCGCCCGGGCGTGGTCGGCACGGTCGGCACGCTGCTCGGCGAGGCCGGCGTCAACATCGCGGCGATGCAGGTGGCCCGCCGCGAGGCCGGCGGCGAGACCCTGATGACCCTCACGGTCGACCAGGCGCTCGGCGCGGACCTGCTCACCTCGGCGGCGGAGTCGATCGGCGCGGTCGCGGCCAGCGCGGCGGACCTGCGCGACGAGTGACCTGAGCGCGCGACAGCGGGGGCCCGGCGATCCGCCGGGCCCCTCGTCGTGTCCGGGCAGTGGTCAGCCGGGCAGTCGGGCCGGCGGCGGGTAGACCGAGCCGTCCTGCGCGTCGAAGAGCATCAGGTCGTACGCGCCGGCCAGCCGTTCGATGTCGAGCAGCACCTGGTCCTCGCAGGTCGGGTGCAGGTTCAGCTCGATGTGGTCGCTGGCCGCGTGCAGCGGCGCCACCGCCCACGGGGTGCCGGGGCCGGCCGGCCGGTCCGGATAGCTGCCGGTGATGGCGCGGTAGAACGCCACCACCCGCGGGTCCGGGTACCGGTCGACGTGCTGTCCCTGCCGGCACCGCAGCACCGCCGCCCGCACGTCCTCGGGTGTCGCCCCGTCCGCCAGGGCCCACACGCTCAGATCGAAACTCACGGCGGACAGCGTGCCATCCGCCGTTCGCCGCGTCGAAATCGGCCCGCCGGCCCGGATCGGCACGCTCCAGTCACGACGGTCCGCTGTGGAGACCCTTGCGTTGAGTTGCGTCGATTCGCTAGCGTATCGGTGCGGTCACTGGCCGAGCTCGCGGCGTGGGCCCGTCTTCGGGTGACGAGGTCGACGTCGGGCCGACCGGCCCGCACCCCTCGATTGCGCGAGCCACGCGCACTCGTCGCTGACCGGCCCTCACGGTCGTTGCCGAGACCGTGGGGGCCGATCGCGCGTCCGGCCCCCACGCCGACGCGGGAACGGCTCAGCGGCGGTGGGCGAAGAGCACGCGGTAGTCCGACCCGTCGCGGAACCAGTCCAGGCCAGCCGGCCCGGCGGCGTAGAGCGCGGTGGCGTAGGCGTCGGCGACGGCGAGGTCCGGCCCGACGACCGTCGCGGCGGCCAGCTGGTCGGCGGGCTCCCCGGTGTGCGGGTCCACCACGTGCCCCTGCCGGCCGCTCACCCCCGAGGTGCCGACCGCGCCCGCGGTCATCTCCAGCACGAGCGGCGCCCGGTGCTGGTCCGTCGGGTGGTGCACCGCCACCCGCCACGGGCCGCCGTGCGCCGCGTGCCCGCGGACGACCAGGTCGGCGCCGCTGAGCACGGCGTAGTCGTGGATGCCGGCGGCGCGCAGCCGGGCGGCGGCCCGCTCCACCGCCCACCCGCCGAGCAGGCCGCCGGGGTCGAAGCCGCCGGGCACCGCCCAGGCGTCGAACCAGCCGTCGGTGGCCGCCCGCATCGCCGCGCAGCGGTCCACCAGGTCGGCCAGCGGCGGGTACGAGTCGGGGCTGATCTCGCCCCGGCGCAGCCGGGAGACCAGGCTCTCCGGCCGGGTCGGCCCGTAGGTGAGGTCGATGGCCCGCAGTTCCGCCACCGCGTCCCGCAGCGCCTCCCCGACACCGCGACGGCCCAGCCACTCGGGGGCGTTGAGCAGCAGCGAGTATTCCGCCGTGGAGGTCCGCACGGCGTGCTGGACGGCGATGCGGTCCTCGCCGACGGTGCCGGGCCGGTCCACGCGGTGACTGCGGGCGCCCAGCCGCAGGTCCGGCCGGCGCGGCTGGAAGGCCGACTGGTCCACCCATCGGGTCCGTGGCTGCTGGTCGATCCGCATGGCACTGCTCCCTCGCTGACGCCGGCCGCGTCCTCGCGGCCTCCGTCACGGGCCCCCGTTGACCCGCTCGTCATCACGCTAGGCAGCGGAGATGACCCCCCCATGAATGCCACCTGGGAGGATCCTGTGCATCCTCCTTTCCCGCATTCTGGAAGGTCCGTACCGGGAGGCGGGACGGCGGCGTACGGTCGGACGAAACGGCGAGGCGAGGGAGCACAGGGACGTGGCACGGATCGCGGTGGTGGCCGGGGACGGGATCGGACCCGAGGTGGTCGCGCAGGCCCGCAAGGTCATCGACGCCGTGCTGCCGGGGGTGGACGCCACCGAGTACGACCTCGGCGCAGCCCGCTGGCACCGCACCGGCGAGGTGCTGCCCGACTCGGTGCTCACCGAGCTGGCCGGGCACGACGCGATCCTGCTCGGCGCCGTCGGCGACCCGACCGTGCCGCCGGGCGTGCTGGAGCGGGGCCTGCTGCTCAAGCTGCGCTTCGCCTTCGACCAGTACGTCAACCTGCGCCCGTCGCGGCTCTGGCCCGGCGTGGCCGGGCCGCTGGCGAGCGTCAAGCCCGGCGAGGTCGACCTGGTGGTCGTCCGCGAGGGCACCGAGGGCCTCTACGCCGGCGCCGGCGGCGCGCTGCACCGGGACACCCCGGCGGAGGTAGCCACCGAGGAGAGCCTGAACACCCGGCACGGCGTGGAGCGGGTGATCCGCGACGCCTTCGCCCGCGCCGCGCGCCGGGAGCGGCGCAAGGTCACCCTCGTGCACAAGACCAACGTGCTCACCCACGCCGGATCGTTGTGGGCGCGCGCGTTCGAGGCCGTGGCGGCCGAGCACCCCGACGTGACCACGGAGTACCAGCACGTCGACGCCGCCGCGATGTTCCTGGTCACCCAGCCGCAGCGCTACGACGTGGTGGTCACCGACAACCTGTTCGGCGACATCCTCACCGACATCGCCGCCGCGGTCACCGGCGGGATCGGGCTGGCCGCCAGCGGCTGCATCAACCCCGAGGGGACCTACCCCTCGATGTTCGAGCCGGTACACGGCTCGGCGCCGGACATCGCCGGGCGCGGCGTGGCCGACCCGGTGGCGGCCGTACTCTCGGCGGCCCTGCTGCTCGACCAGCTCGGGCACGCCGACGCCGCCGCCCGGGTCACCGCGGCGGTGGGCGTGGAGCTGGCCGGCCGGGCCCCGGGCGCGGCACTGCGCACCGAGGAGGTCGGCGACCGGCTGGCCGGGTACGCCACCTCCTGAGGCCGCCGGCCCCCACCCCGAGGTTCCGACGACGCCGCCCGGCCGCACCCCGGTCCGACGGCGCTGCCCGGTCGCACCCCGGTCCGACGGCGCGCGCACCCGTCCGGCGCTGCCGGTACGCCGGGCGCCGCTACCCGCTGAACGACCGTTCGGGGTAAGTTTCTCGCACCAGATTTCTCGGCATGCGGACCCGTGTGCCGTAGTCCCGCAGGGAGGTCAGCGCGATGAGCGGTGGTGACAAGCTCGACTTCGAGATCCGTCCGAATCCCGCGCCGGTATCCGTCGCAGACCGGGCCGCCCTGCTGGCCAACCCGGGGTTCGGGCGGGTCTTCACCGACCACATGGTCACCATCCGGTACGCCGACGGCAAGGGCTGGTACGACGCCCGGGTCGAGGCGCGGGCGCCGATCCCGATGGACCCGGCCGCCGCGGTGCTGCACTACGCGCAGGAGATCTTCGAGGGGCTGAAGGCCTACCGGACGGCCGACGGCGGGGTCACCATGTTCCGCCCGGAGGCCAACGCGGCCCGGTTCGCCGCCTCCGCCCGGCGCATGGCGATGCCGCCGCTGCCCGAGGAGACGTTCGTCGACTCGCTGCGTCAGCTCGTGGACGCCGACCAGGGCTGGATCCCCGAGGGCGAGGACGGCAGCCTCTACCTGCGGCCGTTCATGTTCGCCAGCGAGGTGTTCCTCGGCGTCCGGCCCGCCAACGAATACCTCTACGTGGTGATCGCCTCGCCGGTCGGCGCGTACTTCTCCGGCGGGGTGAAGCCGGTGACGGTCTGGGTCTCCCCGGACTACACCCGGGCCGCCCCGGGCGGCACCGGCGCCGCGAAGTGCGGCGGCAACTACGCCGCCTCGCTGGTGGCGCAGGCCGAGGCGATCGAGCACGGCTGCGACCAGGTGGTCTTCCTGGACGCGGTGGAGCGGTGCTACGTCGACGAGCTGGGCGGCATGAACGTGTTCTTCGTCTACGACGACGACACCGTGGTCACCCCGCCGCTGACCGGCACGATCCTGCCCGGCATCACCCGGGAGTCGGTGCTCACCCTCGCCGCCGACGCCGGGCACCGGATCGAGGAGCGGCCGGTGAGCTTCGCCGACTGGCAGGCGGACGCCGCGAGCGGCCGGCTCCGCGAGGTGTTCGCCTGCGGCACCGCCGCGGTCGTCACCCCGATCGGGCGGGTGCGCTTCCCCGACGGCGAGTTCCTGGTGGGTGGCGGCGAGCCCGGGCGGGTCACGACGGCCCTGCGCCAGCAGCTCGTCGACCTCCAGCGCGGAAAGGTCGACGACCCGCACGGCTGGGTCCGCCGCATCCTCTGATCCCCCCTGACGGCACCGTCCCCCGCCCCCGCGCCGCCCGGTGCGGGGGCGGCGCCGTCACGGGAGGATGGGGTCAGGTCAGCAGGTGCTCGCGCAGCGCGGTGAGTTGGGCGTCGGTGACGCCGGCGTGGCGCAGGTAGCCCTCCACCGAGCCGTGGGCCTGCCGCAGCTCGGTGAGGAAGAGCGTCATGGCCTCGGCGGGGCAGGTCAGCACCGGCAGGGTGTGCCCCGCCCGCTGGCCGGTGGCCTCGAACCAGGCGCGGTACCGCTCGCCGGCCTCGGTGCTCAGGGCGTAGTCGGCGGCGATGTCGTCGTCGGCGACGCCGAGCACCGCGAGGGTGAGCCCGCAGACGATGCCCGTGCGGTCCTTGCCGGCGACGCAGTGCACGACCACGGGGGCGCTGGCGTCGTCGGCGATCAGCCCGATCGCCTCGGCGAGCCCGGCGGTGCCCGTCCCGGCGAGGTCGGCGTACCGGTCGGCCAGGTAGCGGGCCAGGTCGGTGCCGGGACGGTAGGGCCGCTCGCCCCACTCCGCGTGCTCCGGATGGATGTTGCGCCAGGTCAGGCCGTCGAAGTGGGGGACGCGGCCGTCACGCTCCACCTCGTACGGGCGGCGCAGGTCGATGACCGTGCGGACGCCGAGGGCGGCGAACGCCTCCCGGTCGGTGTCGTCGATGCGGTGCAGCGAGTCGGAACGGTAGAGCCGCCCCGGGCGCACCGTGCGACCGTCGTGGCCGACGTGGCCGCCCACGTCGCGGAAGTTGAACGTCGCGGAGAAGGGGATCCTGCGACCGACCTCGATGGAGTCCACGCTGACACGGTAACGGCCTCCCACGATCCGCGGGAGGCCGTCGCGCGCCGTGCCGGTCAGCGGGCGGTGCCGGGCGGGATGGCCGAGTACGTCTCGCCGTAGTAGCCGCCGAGGCGGTCCCGGTAGGTGGGGTCGGTGTCGGCGGTCTCGTCGTACTCCGGGGCGGCCTTGATCTGGTCCTTGCTCCGGTCGACGTACACCTTGCGCTCGTCGTGGTCGACGTGGTTGACGGTGCCGGCGGGGACCATGACCTTCCGGCCGAAGATCCACGGCCCGGTGTCCACCACGAGGTAGCTGTCGTTGACCTCGTGACTGGCGCTGTCGATCTTGCCGATGCCGCCGTCGGTGGCCTCGACCTTGTAGCCGACCAGGTCGGCGTCGGCGACCCTCGCGGTGTCGCGGTAGCGCCACGGGTCGAACGTGCCGGCCGGGGCGCCGCCGGCGAACTCGCCCTGGCCGCCGCCGCGCAGCGGGTCCGGGCTGCCGTGGGTGCTGTGCGGGTCGAGCCTGTCCATCTGACAACTCCTGCCCCGACTGTCGCCAGTCGTCTCGCCGGTCCGGGTGTCTCTCGTCTGCTCCCGAGGAGCTACCCGGGCCGTCCCCACCGGAAACGGCGGGGCGGACGCCGGGGACGACGCGGGGCGGACGCCGGAGCAAGACGCGGGGCCGGTGCCGGGGACGACGCAGGGCCGGCGCCGCATCGCGGCGCCGGCCCTGCGTGTCGTACCCGTCAGGCGAGCGCGGCCTGGGCGTCCAGGGTCACCGCGGCGGCGTGCACGACGGCGGCGATGCGCAGTCCCTCGTGCACCTGCTCGCGGCTGAAGCCCGCGTTGCGCAGGGTCTTCTCGTGCGACTCCAGGCACACCCCGCAGCCGGTGATCGCCGAGACCGCCAGGCACCAGAGCTCGAAGTCGGCCTTGTCCACGCCCGGCTTGGCGATGATCTGCATCCGCAGCCGCGCCGGGATCGACTGGTACTGCTCGTCGCCGATCAGGTGCTTGGCCCGGTAGTAGACGTTGTTCATCGCCATGATCGCGGCGGCGCCCTTGGCGGCCTCGACCGCCTCCGGCCCGAGGTGGGTGGCCGCCTCGGCCGCGATCTCGCGCAGCACCACCGGGTTGCGCGCCGCGACGGCACAGGCCAGGGCGGTGCCCCACGCCTGCTCCGGCTTCAGCGTGCTGGTGGCGATGGTGGAGCCGAGGTTGAGCTTGATGTCCTTGGCGTACTCGGGCAGAGCCGCCTTGACCGCGTCCAGACCCATGGTCAGGCCCCGGCGCCGGCGAGGAGCTTGGTGGCGTCCAGGGTGTCGCCGCCCTTGTTCCAGTTGCACGGGCAGAGCTCGTCGGTCTGGAGGGCGTCGAGCACCCGCAGCACCTCGGAGACGTTGCGGCCGACCGAGCCGGCGGTCACCATGACGAACTGGATCTCGTTGTCCGGGTCGACGATGAAGGTCGCCCGCTGGGCCACGCCGTCCTCGCCGAGCACGCCGCAGGCGGCGGTCAGCTCACGCTTGACGTCGCTCAGCATCGGGAACGGCAGCTCGCGCAGGTCCGGGTGGTCCTTGCGCCACGCGTAGTGGACGAACTCGTTGTCCACCGACACGCCGAGGACCTGGGCGTCCCGGTCGGCGAACTCCTCGTTCAGCCGGCCGAACTCCGCGATCTCGGTCGGGCAGACGAAGGTGAAGTCCTTCGGCCAGAAGAAGACGACGCGCCACTTCCCCTGGTGCGACTTGTGGTCGATCGACTCGAACGCCTTGTCGGCGTCCAGCGACACGCAGGCGGTGAGTTCGTACTCGGGGAAGCGGTCACCGACAGTGAGCACAGGTCCTCCTTGACAGCGGCACGAGGCCGGTAACTGGATCGGTTCCAGATACTTCCGCAGCTCCGTTTCCGCCGGTCGGCGGCCGGGTGACTTGTGAAGTCGATCACCGACGGCGGGTCGTGCCGGCGAGCCGTTCACCCGTGCGGTACCGGGACCCTCCGTCACCGTCCCGCCATGTGGATTACGCCTCCCAAAACCGGGTCCCAGATGGCAGAGTGGCGATCGTGACCAGCACCGACCTGATTATTCGCACCTAGCGCGCCGGCCTCCCCTCCGCCGAGCGCGCAGACCTCCCGCATCCGCGGGGGGTCTTTTTGTTGCTCTCCGAAAGGACTCCCTGATGACGTTCCAGGTGTACGACACCACGCTGCGCGACGGCGCCCAGCGCGAGGGGCTCAGTTACTCGGTGGTCGACAAGCTCGCGGTGGCCCGCCTGCTCGACGAGTTCGGGGTCGGCTTCATCGAGGGAGGCTGGCCGGGCGCCGTGCCGAAGGACACCGAGTTCTTCCGCCGGGCACGCGCCGAACTCGACCTGAAGCACGCGCTGCTGGTCGCGTTCGGGGCCACCCGCCGGGCCGGGGTGGCCGTCGGCGAGGACCCGCAGGTCCGTGGCCTGCTCGACGCGCAGACGCCGGCGATCGCCCTGGTCGCCAAGGCGGACCTGCGGCACGTCGAGCGGGCGCTGCGCACCACCGGGGCCGAGAACCTGGCGATGGTCCGCGACACGGTGGCGCACCTGGTGGCCGAGGGGCGCCGGGTCTTCGTCGACGGAGAGCACTTCTTCGACGGCTACCGGTCCGACCCGGCGTACACGGCCGCCGTCGTGGAGACCGCCCTCGCCGCCGGCGCCGAGCGGGTGGTGCTCTGCGACACCAACGGCGGGATGCTGCCCTCCCAGGTGACCGCCGCCATCGCCGACCTGACCGCGCGGCTCGGGGTCGGCCCGGAACTGCTCGGCATCCACTGCCAGAACGACACGGCCTGCGCGGTGGCCAACACCGTCGCCGCCGTGGAGGCGGGGGTACGCCACTTCCAGGGCACCGCCAACGGCTACGGCGAGCGCCCCGGCAACGCCGACATCTTCGCCGTGGTCGCCAACCTCCAGCTCAAGCTCGGGCTGCCCGTCCTACCGGAGGGCTGCCTGGGGCAGATGGTGCGGGTCTCCCACGCCATCGCCGAGATCGCCAACATCGCCCCCGACACCCACCAGGCGTACGTCGGGGCCGCGGCCTTCGCTCACAAGGCGGGGCTGCACGCGAGCGCGATCAAGGTGGATCCGCTGCTCTACAACCACGTGGACCCACAGGTGGTGGGCAACGACATGCGGATCCTCGTCACCGAGATGGCCGGCCGGGCCAGCGTCGAGCTCAAGAGCCGTGAACTCGGCCTGGACCTGGCCGGCCATCCGGAGGCGCTGTCGCGGGTCACCCGGCGGGTCAAGGAGCTGGAGGCCGACGGCTGGTCGTTCGAGGCCGCCGACGCGTCGTTCGAACTGCTGGTCCGCTCGGAGCTGGACACCGCCCCCGCCAGGCCGTTCGCGCTGGAGTCGTACCGGGTGCTGGTGGAGCACCGGGAGGATGGCGCGGTGGTCTCGGAGGCGACCGTCAAGATCCGCGTACGTGGGGAGCGGGTGATCGCCACCGCCGAGGGCAACGGTCCGGTCAACGCCCTGGACGAGGCGCTGCGGGTCGGGCTGGCCCGGCACTACCCGGAGCTGCGCGACTTCGAGCTGGCCGACTACAAGGTGCGGATCCTGGAGGGCACCCACGGCACCGGCGCGGTGACCCGGGTGCTGCTGGAGACGGTCGACGGCAGCAACCGCGACTGGACCACGGTCGGCGTGCACCCCAACGTCGTCGAGGCGTCCTGGCACGCCCTCGTCGACGCGCTCACCTACGGCCTCGACCGCGCCCGGGTCTGAGCCGCCCCGGCCCCCACACACCGGCAGCCGGGGGCCTCACCCGACCGGGAGGCGCAGCTCGGCCAGGACGGCGCGGTGGTCGCTGCCCCGCACGGGGTGCACGGTGACTGCGCGCACCGCGATCCGCCGGTCGACCAGCACGTGGTCGATGGTCACCGGCGGGATCGGGTCCCCGTCGTACGGGCCCCAGGTGCCGACCAGGCCCGCGCCGACCTGGTCGGCGGCGTCGACGTAGCCGGTGTCCAGCAGGGCGCGCAGCGGGGCGTGGTCGAGGGTGGCGTTGAAGTCGCCGGCGAGGATCCGCAGCGGCCCGTCCGGGGTGGCGGGCGGCTGCGCCGCCAGGTCGGCGCGCCAGTGGCCGACCTGGTCCACCGCGTAGGGGGCCGACGGGTGCGCCGACTCGACCCGGACCGCCGGCGCCCCGGGGACCGCCACCGTGCCGTAGGCCTGGTCGAATCCCCAGCCGCCGCGGTTGTGCCGGACGCCGCCGTCGCTGATCGGGAACCGCGCGTAGAGGCCGGAGCCGACGGTGCCGGTCTGCGGGTGGAGCTGTCGGTGGGGGAGCAGCCCGGGCAGGCCGAGCCGGTCCAGCTCCGCCTCGGCGTCCGGGGTGAACTCCTGCACGGCGAGCACGTCGACCCGGTGCCGCCGGACCAGGTCGACCAGCGCCCGCGCGTCGCCGGCCCCGGCGAGCAGGTTGGCGGTCAGCAGCCGCACCGTCGGCCCGCCGGTCGGGGGCTGGCCGGACGGCAGTGCCCGGGGCGCCACCACGGCCACCAGGGTTGCCGTGACCAGCGCCGCGACCACCGCGGGCCACCGGCGCCGCAGGGCGAGCGCGAGCACCAGCGGCAGGAGGCTCCCGGCGGCGGCGTACGGGGTGAAGGCGAGCAGTTGCACCAGCGGCCCCCGGTCGAGACCGCCCAGTCGTACCGCCGCCCAGGCGACCCCGGGCGCGACGGCGGCCCAGCAGAGCGCGGTGCGCAGCGGCGCCGTCCGGCGGCCCGTCGCCGGCCGCGCGGTCTCGGTGATCACGGCCGGAGAATAGCGCCCGAGCGCCCGTCCGGCGGTCCCGAACGCGCCCACGCGGCGGCCCCGAAGCATCTCGCGTGACACTTTCGTGAATGGTCCAGCGTTCGCTTCTCACAATTATGTGATCCCGATTCGAGTAATTGACGGGGCGTGATCGACTATTGACCCGCGGCATTTCGTGGTGCTACCTTCCAGTGGGTTGAGACGTCGAAACTCTGAGTAGTAATACCTGCTCAGAGCCGGTGAGAAATCGTTGAAGCGGCAACATCTAGGTGCGGCCTGACGGTGTGGGCTCCAGGCGGTTGTCGCTATTTTCCCGGCCCGAAAAAATGGAAGTCAACCGTCCCGCTTTCAAGTGGGGCCGGTCGAATCCGCACGGTCAACAAAAGGGAGACCTGTCATGACCACACTCTTCCGACGCAAGGCGGCGGCGGTGGCGTTCGCCGCGCTGGCGCTCACCCTGGCCGGAGGCGGGATCGCCGTCGCCCAGCCGGCGGCGCAGGCGCCCGCCGAGGTCGCCCAGCCGGCCGCCCGCCAGCCCGGTTCCGGCAGCCAGCCGGCGGTGACCCCCGCCGAGGCGCGCAAGGCCAGGGCCGCGCTGGCGCAGGGCCCCTCCGCGCTGGCGAGCGCGCCGGGCACTGTCGCCTCCGCCGTCGTCGCCAGCAACGGCACCCTGCTCCGCGGGTCGCCCGAGGTGGTCTCCGCCACCCGGTACGGCCCCGGCGAGTACCACGTGGTGTTCAACTACAACGTCTCGCTGAAGACGTTCGTGGCCACCATCGGCACCACCGACCCGTACAACGTGCCCCCGGGCGGCGAGATCTCCGTCGCGCCGCGGCTCCAGACGCCGAACGCGGTCTTCGTCCAGACCCGCAGCTCGTCGGGGAACGGGGCCGACCGGCCGTTCCACCTGGTCATCGCCAACTGAGCGCCCGCTGACGGCGCCGGCCCCTCACCTGGATGCGGGGGCCGGCGCCGCCGTCCCCGCCGCCCCGCCCCGCCCGCCCCGTCGCAGGGTCGATCATGCAGGTGTGGTGGGGGTTGTGCCCCGAATCGCGCCTTGTGCGGGGCGCCGCAACTGCATGATCGACGCGGGGCTCGGGGGCGTGGGCCGACGCGGGGCTCAGGGGGTGTGGGCGACGCGGGCTCGGGGTGTGGGGGCCGGGTCGGGAGGGTTGTCCCGGTTCGGGCCGCTAAGGGCCGTCCCCGCGCCGATAATCCGACGTTTGTCCGACCGCCGGCACGGGAAGCAAGCACCGTGACGGACATCTCGGACACCCTGGCCAGCGTGCCCAGCCCGGCCGATCCCGATGCGACCCCGGCCGACCTGGAACAGACGCTCTTCGAGGTCAAACGCGTGATCGTCGGGCAGGATCGGCTCGTCGAGCGCCTGCTCACCGCCCTCATCGCAGACGGGCACTGCCTCCTGGAGGGCGTGCCCGGGGTGGCCAAGACGCTCGCCGCGCACACCCTGGCCACCGTGGTCGGCGGCACCTTCTCCCGGATCCAGTTCACCCCGGACCTGGTCCCCTCCGACATTGTCGGCACCAGGATCTACCGCGCGTCGCGCGAGGACTTCGACATCGAGCTGGGCCCGATCATGGCGAACCTGGTGCTCGCCGACGAGATCAACCGGGCCCCGGCCAAGGTGCAGTCCGCCCTGCTGGAGGCGATGGCCGAGCGGCAGGTCTCCATCGGCGGGCACAGCTATCCCGTGCCCGAGCCGTTCCTGGTGCTGGCCACCCAGAACCCCATCGAGTCGGAGGGGGTCTACCAACTGCCGGAGGCGCAGCGCGACCGGTTCATGATGAAGGTGGTTGTCGACTACCCGAGCGACGCCGACGAACTCGCCATCCTCTACCGGATGAGCGCCGACCGGCCCGTCGCCCGGCGGGTGCTCGACCCGCAGCGACTGCGGGACCTCCAGGCCCGCGCCACCCACGTCTTCGTGCACCACGCGATCGCCGAGTACGTGGTCCGGCTGATCTTCGCCACCCGGGACCCCGGCCGGTTCGGCCTGCCCGAGATCGCCCCGCTGCTCGCGTACGGGGCCAGCCCCCGGGCCACCCTCGGCCTGGTCCGCGCCGCGCGGGCCCAGGCGCTCCTGCGCGGTCGCGGGTACGTGCTGCCCGAGGACGTCCGCGAACTCGCCGTCGACGTGCTCGCCCACCGGCTGGTGCTCTCCTTCGACGCGGTCGCCGACGGGGTGGCCGCCGAAGCGGTGGTCCGGCGGCTGGTGGAGGTCGTGCCGCCGCCGCGCGTCGCCACCGCCCACCCGGAACACGCGGCCGACCTGGCGGCGGCATGAGGTGGCGCGGGGCCACCGCGCCGGCCCCCGGGCCGGCCGACCCGGGACTGGCCGACCTCACCGGGGACCGGCGGCTGCGCCGGCTGGAGCTGACCGTCACGCGCCGGCTCGACGGGCTGCTGCACGGCCGGTACCGCGGCCTGCTGCCCGGGCCCGGCAGCGAGACCGCCGGCAGCCGGGAGTACCGGCCCGGTGAGGACGAGGTGCGCCGGATGGACTGGGCGGTGACCGCCCGCACCACGGTCCCGCACGTACGCGAGGTCGACGCCGACCGGGAACTGACCACCTGGCTGTTGGTCGACGCGAGCCCCAGCATGGAGTACGGCACCGCCGAGCTGGACAAGCGGGAGCTGGCCGTGGCGGCCGTCGCGGCGGTCGGCTTCCTCACCGGCGGCGTGGGTAACCGCCTCGGCGCGCAGGTGCTCGGCCCGGACGGGCTGCGCCGGTTCCCGCCCCGCAGCGGACGTACCCATCTGCTGGGGCTGCTCCGGGCCCTGCTGACCGCCCCGCGCGTCGGCGGCCACGACCGCGACGAGCCGGCGCCGGCGGGCCCCGACCTGGCCGACGGGCTGGCCGCCGTGCACCGGGTGGCGCTGCGCCGCGGCCTCGTCGTGGTGGTCTCGGACTTCCTCGACGGACTGCCCGACGACCCACGGCAGGCGCCGTCCTGGGAGGTGCCCCTGCGCCGCCTCGCCGCGCGGCACCAGGTGCTCGCCGTGCAGGTCACCGACCCCCGGGAGCTGGAGTTGCCCGACGTCGGCCTGGTCACCCTCGTCGACCCGGAGACCGGGCGGCGGCGCGAGGTCTGGACCGGCGACCGCGCGCTGCGCGAGCGCTACGCCGCCGCCGCGACCGCCCAGCGCGAGCAGGTACGCCAGGCGCTGCGCCGCAGCGGGGCCACGCACCTGCCGCTGCGCACCGACCGGGACTGGGGCGCCGACATCGTGGGGCACGTGCACGCCCAGCGGCGCCTCGCGGCCGCCCCGGCGCGGGCGGCCCGGGGAGGTGCGGCGTGATCTGGCAGTCGCCCGCCCGGCTCTGGCTCCTGCTCGGGGTGCTCGCCCTGGCCGGCGGCTACCTGCTCATGCAGCGCCGACGCAGCCGGTACGCCGTCCGCTTCACCAACCTGCGGCTGCTCGACCGGGTCGCGCCGCACCGTCCGGCCTGGCGGCGGCACGTGCCGGCCGGGCTCTTCGTGGCCATGCTGGCGCTGCTGGTGGTCGGCTTCGCCCGGCCCACGGCGGAGGTCCGGGTGCCCCGCGAACGGGCCACGGTGATGGTCGCCGTGGACGTCTCCACCTCGATGCTCGCCGGCGACGTGGAACCGGACCGGCTCAGCGCCGCCAAGGAGTCCGCCCGGCGCTTCGTCGACGGCCTGCCGGACGAGTTCAACGTCGGGCTGGTCGCCTTCGCCGGCAGCGCGGCGGTGCTGGTGCCGCCGAGCACCGACCGGGAGGCGCTGCACGAGGGCGTCGAGCGGCTGGTCGAGGGGGCCACCGGGGTGCAGGGCACCGCCATCGGAGAGGCCATCAGCACCTCGCTCGGCGCGGTGAAGGGCTTCGACAGCCAGGCGGCGAAGGACCCGCCGCCGGCCCGGATCATCCTGCTCTCCGACGGGGCGAACACGTCCGGCATCGACCCGATGGAGGCGGCGTCCGAGGCGATCGACATGAAGGTGCCGGTGCACACCATCTCCTTCGGCACCCCGGGCGGCACGGTGGACCGGGGCGGCCGGCCGATCCAGGTGCCCGTCGACGGGCAGACCCTGCGCGCGGTCGCCGAGGAGACGGGTGGCGTGTTCCACGAGGCCAGCACCAGCGACGAGCTGCGCGCCGTCTACGAGGACATCGGGACCTCGGTCGGCTACCGCATCGAACGGCAGGACGTCTCGGCCCGGTTCATCGGTCTCGGGCTGGTGTTCGCCATGGGCGCGGCGGCCGGCTCGATGCGCTGGTTCGCCCGGCTGCCCTGACCCCGTACGGCCACCGTCGAGAAGGACACGTGAGGAGCGTACGCATGGCAGTGCAGACCGGGCTGGGCGAACCGCGCGGCCCCTGGTTCATCTCGCCGGAGCTGGATCCGGACGGGCGGGCCCGGTGGGGCGGGCCCGGACCGGACGGTGGCTCGGCGGGCCGCGGCCCGCGCGGGCGGGTGCTGGCCGCGCTGGCGGTGGTGGCCCTGTCGACCGCCTCCGGGGCGGTGGCCGGCGGCATCGTGGCGGGCCGCGACGAGGCCCCGGGCCCGGCGGCGGCCTCGGCGGCCCCGGTCCCGGCGGAACTGGTGACCGCGGCCGGGAAGACCGTGCCGGGGGTGGTCTCGGTGCTGGTGGGCGGGGCCGGCGGCGCCTCGGCCTCCGGCTCCGGCTTCGCCGTCGACGACCAGCAGCACATCATCACCAACGACCACATCCTGGCCAAGGGGCGCGGCGGCTCGGTGACGGTGGAACTGCCCGACGGGCGGCGGTTCGCCGCCGAGGTCGTCGGGCGGGAGCCGCGCAGCGACCTCGCCGTGCTGCGGGTGCCGCCGTCGGCCGGCCTGGCGGCGTTGCCGCTGGCCAAGCCGGGATCCACCCGGGTGGGGGAGCCGGTGCTGGCGGTCGGCTCGCCGCTCGGGCTGTCCGGCACCGTCACCGCCGGCATCGTCAGCGCCCTGGACCGGCAGGTACGCCTCGGCGACAACCGGCACACCGCCGTGCAGACCGACGCCTCGATCAACCCGGGCAACTCGGGCGGCCCACTCGTCAATGCGCGCGGCGAGGTGGTCGGGGTGAACACGGCCATCGCCACGATCGACGGCAACGGCTCGATCGGCATCGGCTTCGCCATTCCCATCGAACAGGTGCAGCAGACCGCCGACACGATCATCGGGAAGGGTGGCTGAGCTGCGGGCCCGCCGTCGGGGGCGGCCCGGGAATGTGAAAACTGTCGGATACCCGGCGCGAAATGATCGGCCAATGGAAATATCACGCTGAGTATGGATAACTGGCTCGGGTGGAGCGTCCTGGAATCGTGGTCCTCCTGCTGGTGGGCCTGTTGATCGGTACCGGTGTGGGGTCGGCGTACGCCCGGGCACGACGCGGGTGGGCCGACTACCAGACCGTCAAGAAGACCGTGCCCGGCGCCCGGAGCGCCGCGTGGCTGCTGATCAAGGCGGCCACCACGAAGATCGGGGTGATCGCCCTGCTGCTGGTGGGGGCGGTCGCGTACGCCGCCGCCGACTCCGACGGGAGTCCCGACCCACCCGCGCAGACCCCGGGTCCGTCCGCTACCCCGAGCGTCCGGCAGGGGCGCTAGCCTCGGGGGGTGGACGACGGACTGCGGGTGAACGACCGGTGGACCGTTCCCGCCGCCGAGTTGCGGGAACGGTTCTCCCGGTCGTCCGGGCCCGGCGGCCAGGGTGTCAACACCACCGACTCGCGCGTCGAGCTGAGCTACGACCTGGCCGCCTCGCCCGGCGTGCCCGAGCCGCTGCGGGCGCGGGCGCTGGAGCGGCTCGCCGGCCGGCTGGTCGACGGCGTGCTCACCGTGGCCGCCAGCGAGCACCGGGCGCAGCTGGCCAACCGGGAGGCCGCCCGCGAACGGCTGGCCGCGCTGCTGCGCGAGGCCGCCGCCCCGCCGCCCCCGCCCCGCCGGCCCACCCGCCCGTCGCGGGGCGCGAAGGAGCGCCGGCTGGCCGACAAGAAGCGCCGGTCACAGCGCAAGCGCGACCGCCGCGTCGACGGCGACTGACCCGAGACTCCCCACGGGGCCCGGTGCTCCTCGCCGTCATCGACGGGGTCCCCGGCGGCCAGCTCCACGGCTCAGCGGGCAGACCGCTGGCTCAGGGGGTCACGCCCCCCCACCCGTGTCGATGGCGCCGCCTGTTCGAGCAGCGCCGCGCAGACACCGATGAGCCGGGCGCGTAGCTGGCCGGCACGCTGTGCGAACTCGCGTTGACGCGCCGCGTACTCGGCCTTGCCCTCCGGCGTCTCGATGGCCACCGCGGGCTGCCCGTAGGAGGAGAAGTCGTACGGGGACGCCTGCATGTCGAGTAGCCGGATGTCCCTCGCCAGCTCGAAGCAGTCGAGCGCCAGGTCCCCCGGAACCGCGGGCCCCAACTTGGTCGCCCACTTGTGGCAGTCCATCGATGCGTGCAGGCAGCCCGGCTGGTCGAGTTCCACCTGGCTCTCCCTCGTGGGTCGGAGCCGGTTGAGGCCGACCGCGTCCGGGGTGAAGAAGCGGTACGCGTCGAAGTGCGTGCAGCGGATCTGGTGCGACTCGACGACCGCGTCGGTGCCCTCCTGCCCGAGTCGCAGGGGGAGCGGGTGCCGATGCTCACGCTGGCGGTACACCATCGCCCACTCGTGCAGGCCGAAGCAGCCGGTGAAGGCCGGTCGCGACGCGATCGCGGACAACAGGCGGTGGATGAAGCGCACCGACTCGGCCCGGTCGACGAGGAACGCCGCGACGTCGAAGCTCACCGCCCCGTCCGCCGCCGTCGCGTACCAACGCCACTGCCGGTGCGGGGCGGAGCCGTCCGGGCCCGGCGCCAGGGAGACGCCCACGCCCGGGTGCCACCGGCGGAGCACCGAGGGCCGGGTGCCGTAGTAGTCGTACAGGAAGTCGTCGATCGCGTGGCGTTCCCCCGTGGCCCTGCGGGCGCGGTGGCCTGCGGTCAGGGCGTCCGCACGCCTCTCGTGCGCCTCCAGGAGGGCAACCCAGGTCGGCGGGGCGAGGGCGGCGGTCACGAAGCCAAGGGTACGACCGCCGCCCGGCGCCCGGTCAGGGCACGTCCACCCGGACCCCGGCGGAGAACACCCCGCTGCGCAGCTCAAGCTGCTCCGGCGGCGCCTTCCCGGCGACGGTGAAGACCAGCGGCAGCACCGTCCGGCTGCCGGCCGCCATCGGCTGGGCGAAGACGTCCCGGCCCTGGTTGGCGGCCCGGGTCGCCTGCTCGTCGGTGCTGACGAAGTTGCCGTCGGGCAGGTACGCCCGTTGCAGCCGGCCGTGCCAGCTCTGCTGCTCCGGGGTGAGGTTGCGCACCCCGACCGTCGCCTCGCACTGCCGGGCCGCGGCGCCGGGCTCGCACGCGACGCGGTACACGGTGAACTCGAACGCCGACTCGCGCAGCGGCTCGCCGACGGCGCCGTTGACCCCCTGGCCCAGCCACGCGCCGCTGGTCGGCTGGCTGTCGGTGTCGACGGCCGCGACCTGCCGGGTGGCCGTCCAGGCGGCGGTGCCCACCGTGCCGGCGAGCACGACGGCGGCCACCGGGACGATCAGCCAGACGGACGGCTTGCGGCGGAGCTGTTCCGGTCGTGGCGCGGCCGGGCGCGGGTAGACCGTCCCCGGATGCTGGCCGGAGAGGGCCGCGGCGACCGGTCGGCGGCGCCGGCGCCAGGTCCACACCCCGCCCACCGCGAGCACCGTCACCGTGCCGAGCCCGGCCAGCAGCACCGGCGTCCGGCGCCACGGCGGCGTCTCGGAACGCTGGGGCGCGGCGGCCGGCACGCCCGCGGTCCAGGTCGCGGTCGCGCAGTCGTACGGCCGGCTGCCGTCGCGGGCGTAGGCGCAGGCCGGCGCGGTCAGCGGCCGGGCGGGGGCGGCGGCGGTGAGCGCCGTGCCCAGGGTGGTGGTGCTGCGGGCGGGCAGCTTCAGCTGCCAGGTCACCTCGGTGGCCGACTGCCCGGTGCCCCGGGCGGCCCGGGTGGCCCGGCCCCCGGCGGTGATGGCGGTCGCCGAGGCCCCGGGCGGCAGTTCCTGCCGGACGGTGGTGTCCACCGGCGTGCCACCGCTGTTGCGGACCTGGATCCGGTAGCGCGGCGCCGGCGTGCTCTCCGGCACCACCGCGACCGTGACCGGCGGCTTCGCCACCGGCGGGGCGGCCCGGGTCGGGGTGGGCACCGCCGGCGGCGCCGACGGCATCGCCGGCTCCGGGGTCGGCGCGACCACCGGTGGTGGCGCGGCCGCCGCGGGTGGGGCCGCCGCCGGCAGTGCCGGCACGGCGGAGAGAATGCCGAGGCAGTGTACGAACACTGCGAGGGCCCTGTGGTGTCGTGTCGATGCAGGCATACGAACGAACCTCCGGAGCCGACGCTAGGGGCGCGACGACACCGGGCGGGTACGAAGTCGCGAACTCCGCCCCCGCGAGCGGACGGTGTCGTAGGGTGCGCCCTCCCGGCGTCCCGGGCGCGCCTGACTGCGGCCTCGGCCGGGTCGCGGGTCGCCGGGGCTAGATTGGCCTGGTGCGTATCGCTCGTTTTGCTCATGCCAAGGGAATGTCGTTCGGGGTCGTCGAGGGCGAAGCGGAGGCGGGCCCGCAGGGCCTGACCATCGCCGAGATCGAGGGCCACCCGTTCGGCCAGATCACCTTCAGCGGTGCCCGCTGGGCGCTGTCGGACGTCCGCCTGCTCTCGCCGATCCTGCCCAGCAAGGTCGTCTGCGTCGGCCGCAACTACGCCGAGCACGCCGCCGAGCACGGCAGCGAGGTGCCGAAGGAGCCGCTGCTCTTCCTCAAACCGTCCACCTCCGTGATCGGGCCCCGGGACGCGATCCGGCTGCCGATCTTCTCGAAGCAGGTCGAGCACGAGGCCGAACTGGCCGTGGTGATCGGCGCGCCGGGCGCCCGCCGGGCCGACCGGGCCGCCGCGGAGCGGGCCATCTTCGGCTACACCTGCGCCAACGACGTCACCGCCCGGGACCTCCAGCGCTCCGACGGGCAGTGGACCCGCGCCAAGGGCTTCGACTCGTTCTGCCCGATCGGGCCGTGGATCACCACCGGGCTCGACGTCCGCGACCTGGAGATCCGCTGTGAGGTGGGTCGCAATCCGGAGGAGATGGAGGTCCGCCAGCTCGGCCGGACCCGCGACATGGTCTTCGACGTGCCGGCCCTGGTGTCGTACGTCTCGCACGTGATGACGCTGCTCCCCGGCGACGTGGTGCTCACGGGCACGCCGGCCGGGGTTAGCCCGCTGCTGGACGGGGATACGGTCACCGTGCGGATCGAGGGGATCGGAGACCTCACCAACCCGGTGGTGCCCGTCGCCTGATCCGCGTCGAGGCCCCGTTTCCGCAGTTCAGGGGCGGTTTGGGGGACTCGATTTGGCCTGCTGGCACCGGGAGGGTAAAGTTTGATCCCGGCACCGCAAGGGGCCAATGGGGTATGGGGTAATTGGCAGCCCGACTGATTCTGGTTCAGTTAGTCTAGGTTCGAGTCCTGGTACCCCAGCGCAGCCGAGGTTCGCAAGAGCTTCGGGCGCTGGATCTCGTAGGAGACGACTCCGGTTCCCGTTCAGGGGATCGGGGTTCTCTCTGATAGAGTCCAGCGGCACCGCTCGGCAGAGTGGTGCCGCAAGTCAGTTCTGGCCCCGTCGTCTAGCGGCCCAGGACGCCGCCCTCTCAAGGCGGTAGCGCCGGTTCGAATCCGGTCGGGGCTACATCTCAGAACGGCCCGTTCCACTCCGGTGGGGCGGGTCGTTTCGCATGTCCCACGCCGGCGCTGTTCGTTGCCGCGTGGTTGCCTGCGCCGCGACACGGGTGGCAAACGCCGGCGGCTGCGACCCGCCGTGTGCGGCTCGGGCTCGCCCCTGCGGGCCGACCCGTCTCCGCCCCGCCGTGGTGCGGCTCGGGTCCGCCCCTGCGGGCCGACCCGTCTCCGCCCCGCCGTGGTGCGGCTCGGGTCCGCCCCTGCTGGCGACCGGTTTCCGTTCCGGCCGGTCGTGGCCTCGGCCGAAGCGTGGTCTCCGGTCGTCCGATCCTGGTCGTCCGGGTGGTGGAGTGCCGGGACGACCGTCCGGTCGCCCCGATTTCCGTCCCGGTGGGGGCCGCCGCTAGACTACAGCGGCACCGCTCGCAAGGGCGGTGGAAGCAGTGAAGTCTTGGCCCCGTCGTCTAGCGGCCCAGGACGCCGCCCTCTCAAGGCGGTAGCGCCGGTTCGAATCCGGTCGGGGCTACATCTCGAACGGCCCGTTCCACTCCGGTGGAACGGGCCGTTCGGCATTCCACCCTCCCGCCCGGGCTGTCCCCGCGCGCGGTACCCCCGCCCCTGGCCGCGCCGCTGCCGGTCGTGTCGACCAAGAAGTTTTCGCCCGGTCCGGGGTCGAACCCGGGCGGAAACTTCTTGATCGACACGGGGCCGATGGGCGGCGGTGGGGGTGAGCCGGCGGGTGGGCCGGGGTGGGTGGGGTGGGTGGGGGCGTCAGAGGCCGGAGAGGCGTTGGCCGGCTCGGACCACGGCCATCGCGTGGCGTTCGCCGGGGCGGCGTCCCAGGCGCTCGATGGGCCCGGAGATGCTGATCGCGGCGATGACCCGACCGGTGCGGTCGCGGATCGGCGCCGAGACACTCGCCACACCGGCCTCCCGCTCGGCGACGCTCTGCGCCCAGCCCCGGCGGCGTACCTCGGCCAGGGTGCGGCCGGTGAACTTCGACCGGGGCAGCAGCGGCATCACGGCCTCGGGCGGCTCCCAGGCGAGCAGGATCTGCGCCGCGGAGCCCGCCGTCATCGGCAGCACCGAGCCGACCGGCACGGTGTCCCGCAGGCCGCTGGCCCGCTCGGCGGCGGCCACGCAGATGCGCTCGTCGGCGCGGCGCAGGTAGAGCTGGGCGCTTTCGCCCGTCGCGTCCCGCAGCGCCGCCAGCAGCGGCTCCGCCGCCGTCAGGAGCACGTCCGGGGCGGCATTGGCGAGCTCACCCAGGCGCGGGCCGGGACGCCATCGACCCTGGGTGTCCCGGACGAGCATCCGGTGGATCTCCAGCGCCTGCGCCAGCCGGTGCGCGGTGGCCCGGGGCAGCTTGGTGCGTTCAACGAGTTCGGCCAGGCTGGCGCCGTCGACGCAGGCGGCCAGGATGACCACCGCCTTGTCGAGAACGCCGACACCGCTCATACTGTGTCCCACAAGCCGAAACTTACCTCCCAGAATTTAGGATGTCCAGATGGTGGGAGTCACTACTACCGAGCCGAGGACCCTGGCCGAGAAGGTCTGGGACGCGCACGTCGTACGGTCCGCCGAGGGCGAGCCCGATCTGCTCTTCATCGACCTGCACCTGCTGCACGAGGTGACGAGCCCGCAGGCCTTCGACGGGCTGCGCCTCGCCGGGCGCCGGGTGCGCCGCACCGACCTCACGCTCGCGACGGAGGACCACAACACCCCGACGGGGTACGCCGACCCGTCGTTCCGCCTGCGGCGCGGCGACCTGCTCACCATTGCCGACCCGACCTCGCGTACGCAGATCGAGACGCTGCGCCGCAACTGCGCCGAGTTCGGGGTGCGGCTGCACCCGCTGGGCGACGAGAACCAGGGCATCGTGCACGTCATCGGCCCGCAGCTCGGCGTCACCCAGCCCGGCATGACCATCGTCTGCGGGGACTCGCACACCGCCACCCACGGCGCGTTCGGCGCGCTCGCGTTCGGCATCGGCACGAGTGAGGTCGAACACGTGCTGGCGACCCAGACGCTGCCGCAGAGCCGGCCGAAGACGATGGCGGTGAACGTGACGGGGCAGCTCGGTCCCGGGGTCACCGCCAAGGACCTGGTGCTCGCGCTGATCGCCCAGGTGGGTACGGGCGGCGGCCGCGGGCACATCGTCGAGTACCGCGGCGAGGCGATCCGGTCGCTGTCCATGGAGGGGCGGATGACCATCGCCAACATGTCCATCGAGTGGGGCGCCAAGGCCGGCATGATCGCGCCGGACGAGACCACCTTCGCGTACCTGAAGGGGCGGCCGAACGCCCCGAAGGGCGCCGACTGGGACGCGGCGCTGGCCTGGTGGCGGACCCTGCCCACCGACGAGGGCGCCACCTTCGACGCCGAGGTGACCCTGGACGCCGGCGCGGTCACCCCGTTCGTGACCTGGGGCACCAACCCGGGCCAGGGTGCGCCGCTGGGTGCCGTGGTGCCGACCCCGGAGGAGTTCGTCACCGAGGCCGAGCGGACCGCCGCCCGGCGCGCGCTGGAGTACATGGACCTGCGCCCCGGCACCCCGCTGCGCGACCTCGCGGTCGACGTGGTCTTCGTCGGGTCCTGCACCAACGGCCGGCTGGAGGACCTCCGGGCCGCCGCCGACGTGTTGCGCGGGCAGCGGGTCGCCGACGGGGTGCGGATGCTGGTCGTGCCCGGTTCCGCCGCCGTGCGCGAGGCGGCCGAGTCGGAGGGGCTGGACAAGGTCTTCACCGACGCCGGCGCCGAGTGGCGCTTCGCCGGCTGCTCCATGTGCCTGGGGATGAACCCGGACACGCTCTCGCCGGGCCAGCGCTCCGCCTCCACCTCCAACCGCAACTTCGAGGGCCGCCAGGGCCGGGGCGGACGCACCCACCTGGTCTCCCCGCCGGTCGCCGCCGCCACCGCCGTGGCCGGCCGGCTGGCCGCTCCCGCCGACCTGTAGAAGGGCACCCAGATGGAGAGGTTCACCACCCACACGGGCACCGCCGTGCCGCTGCGGCGATCCAACGTGGACACCGATCAGATCATCCCCGCCGTGTACCTCAAGCGGGTGACCCGGACCGGTTTCGCGGACGGCTTGTTCAGCGCCTGGCGGGAGGACCCGGAATTCGTGCTCAACGATGAAACCTATTCGGGTGCGTCGATTCTTGTGGCCGGTCCGGAGTTCGGCACCGGCTCCTCCCGGGAGCACGCCGTCTGGGCGCTGCGCGACTGGGGGTTCCGTGCCGTGATCGCGCCCCGCTTCGGCGACATCTTCCGGGGCAACGCCCTCAAGGAGGGGCTGCTCCCGGTCGAGCTGGAATTGAAGGCGGTCGAGGAGATCTGGGACCTGGTGGAGGCCGACCCGACCACCCCCGTCACCGTGGACCTGACCGCCCGCGAGGTGCGTGTCGGCGAGGCCACCTGGTCGTTCCCGATGGACGACTTCAGCCGTTGGCGGCTGCTGGAGGGCTTGGACGACATTGGACTCACCCTCCGCCACGAGGCGGAGATCAGCGCCTTCGAGGCCGCCCGGCCGCCGTTCCTGCCCTCGGTCGCATAGCCGTACGCCCGATCCCACAGCGGTTTCCGCCCCCGCCGGTCTCACCGGTGGGGGCGAATCCGTTACGACACAAGGGCTTTTTTCGACCGAATGTTTGTGTCCCGGCAGCACAGGGCATACCGTGCGCGCAGAATGGCTCGCGTCGAGTCAGTTGCACAATCGGGAGGAAGTCGTGAACAAGGCCGAGCTCATCGAGGCGCTCGCCGTTCGCCTGGGGGACCGGAAGACGGCGACGGCCGCGCTCGACGCGGTCCTCGCTGAGGTCCAGGCGGCGGTCACCAAGGGCGAGAAGGTGGCGATCACCGGATTCGGAGCGTTCGAAAAGCGCGTCCGGGGCGCCCGAACAGCGCGCAACCCACGGACCGGCGAGGCGGTGAAGGTCAAGAAGACATCCGTCCCGACCTTCCGTCCCGGCGCCGGCTTCAAGGAGATGGTGGCCAGCGGCAAGGTGCCGAAGGCCACGGCGGCGGCGAAGAAGACCACGGCTGCCGCCGCCAAGACCACGTCCGCCACCAAGACCACCGCGGCGGCCAAGACGACGGGTGCCAAGGCCACCGGGGCGAAGGCCACGGGTGCCAAGGCCACGGGTGCCAAGGCCACGGGTGCCAAGGCCACCGGAGCCAAGGCCACCGGGGCCAAGGCAGCGGGCGCGAAGGCGACCGGGACCAAGGCGACCGCAGCGGCCAAGAAGGCCCCCGCGGCGAAGGCGACCAAGACCACCGCGGCGAAGAAGACCGCGACCACCAAGGCCGCCCCGGCGAAGAAGACCACCGCGGCGACCAAGGCCACGGCGGCGAAGAAGACCACCGCGACGGCGAGCAAGAGCGCGGCGGCGAAGAAGGCGCCGGCAAAGAAGGCGGCGGCGAAGAAGACCGCCACCAAGCGCTGACCCTGGCGGTACGACAAGGGCGTCCACCGACGGTGGGCGCCCTTCGCCGTGTCCACCCCCACCCGTTGACCCCGACCGTGCCCCGCCCGCAGAATCGCCGCACCCCTTCCGGTCGGCGAAAGGCAGCCCGGTGCGCTACCGCCACCTCACCACCGTCACCCTCGCCCTGGGCGTCGTGCTCCTGGTCGACGTGCTGCGCGTCTTCCTGCCGGCGGTCATCACCATCTTCGGGCAGGCCGCCTCGACCCCCGCCGAACTGCTGGGGGCGTTCGCGTTCGGCTGGTTCCTGCTCGCCCTGGCCGCGCCCGCGCTGATCCGTCGGGTCGGCGCCCGCCCCGTGACACTCGTCGCCGCGGTGCTGCTGGTCGTGGCCCGGCTCGCCGTCAACGGCCAGCCGGGCGGGCGGCTCCAGCTCTGGCTCGCCACGGCCGGGCTGCTCGCCGGGCTGGTCTGGCTCGCTGGTGCCGCCGCCGGCACTGATCGCCCCGTGCCCGGGTTGGCGCTCGGGCTGGCGGTCGGGGCCGTCCTGCACACGGTGCTGGACACGTACCGCTCGGCGTTCTTCGGGGACTGGCCGGCATGGTTGGCGGCCGTCGGGGTCGCGGGGCTCTTCCTGGCGGGGCAGGCGCGGCCCGCGCCGCCGGCCGGGACGGGCGGCGTACGGAGCTGGCTGCTGGCCGGGCCGGCGCTGCTGCTCGCCGGCATGGTGGCGCTCTCCCCGGCGGTCGCCCGGACGGCGACGTCGTACCAGTTCGGTCTGCTGCGGTCGGATCCCGCCGACGAGGTGGGGGTGGCCACCGTGCCGCTGTTCGGCCCCGCCCCGCTCGCCGTGGCGGTCGGCGGGTTCCTGCTCGCCGCGCTGGCCCCATCCCGCCGGGGCGCCTGGCGGTGGCTCGGGCCGGTGGCCCTGGTCGGCGGGGCCGTCCTCGTCGCCCTCGGACGCGGGGAGTTGCTGCTGCCGGCCGTCCTGCTCACCGCCGTCGGTCTCGGCGCGTGCCTGGCGTCGGCCGGTGCGGCGGACGGGCGGGGCGACGACGGCGCGGACCAAGCCCGCACCCCGGTCCCCGACGGCGCTGGGCAGGACCCGGCGCGGGCGGCCGGTGGCGCGGCGGCCCCGGCGCGGGCGGCCGGGCGGCGCGGGTACGCCGCCGTCGCCGGGATGCTCGTCTTCGCCGTCGCGGCGGTGGCCTACTACTCCGCCTACGACCTCGGCCACCCCAACGCCGGAGTGCCGGTGGCGGTGGCGGTGCTGGTCGCCGCCGTCGCGCTGGCGAGGCGTCCCACCCCGGGGCCGGCCCGGTCGCCGCTGCCGCCGGTGTGGACGGCCGCCACCGCCGCCGTGGTGACGCTGCTGGCCGCGGTCGCCAGCGACGAGCTGCTCTCCGCCACCAACCGGGACGGGCCGCCGGAGACGGTGCGGGTGGCGGCGTACAACGTCCGGATGGGGTTCGGGATGGACGGCCGCTTCGACCCGGACGCGCTGGCGCGGGCCGTCGCCGGGGCCGACGTCGTGGCACTCAGCGAGGTGGACCGGGGCTGGCTGCTCAACGGCGGCCACGACACGCTCGACCTGCTGGCGGAGCGGCTGAACATGCCGTACGTCTTCGCGCCGGCCGCCGATCCGCTCTGGGGCGACGCCGTGCTGAGCCGGTGGCCGCTGGACGCGGCGCGGACCCGGCCGCTGCCGGCGGTCGGCGCGCCCACCGGGGCGCAGGCCCTCGGCGTCACCGTGAACTTCAGCGCGGGCGTCCGCCTGGCGGTCGTCGCCACCCACCTGCAACCGCCGCCCGGCGAGGACCCGGTGGTCCAGGCCCGCGCGGTCGCCGACTTCGCCGTGCGGTACGCGGCCGGCCGGCCCCTGGTGGTCGCCGGAGACCTGAACACCGAGCCGGGGGACCCGGCGTTCGCCGAGTTCACCCGGGCCGGTCTGGTCGACGCGCTCGCCGCCGCCCGCCCCCTGCGGACCAGCCCGGCGGACGCCCCGCGCCAGCAGATCGACCACGTCTTCGTCACGCCCGACCTGGCCGCCGGCGACGCGGCGGCCCCGCCCGGGACGGCCAGCGACCACCTGCCGGTCGCGGTGACGCTGACCCTGCCACCGGCCTGACCCGCCGCCGAACGGGCCGGCCTGACCGCCGCCCGCCGCCCGCTGCCCACTGCCCGCTGCCCGCTGCCCACTGCCCGCTGCCCGCTGCCCGCTGCCCGCCGCCCGCCGTCCGCTGCCCGCCGCCCGACGGGGCGGCCTGACCCGCCGCCCAGCGGGCCGGTCGGGACCGGCCGGCCCCGGTGGCCGCGCGGTCAGAGGCGGTCGCCGGCGAGCAGGCGGTCGCCGGCGAAGGCGAGCAGCCAGCCGCCGCCCTTCGGGGTGGTGAAGTCACCCGGCCGCCCGCTGAGCCGGGCCAGGGCGCCCGGGATCACCTTGCCCTGGCTGCACACCCCCACCGGCTCGCCGGTGGCCGCCAGCGCGGCCAGGCGGGCGGCGGCGGCCAGCGCGCACTCGTCGGGCTGCTGGCCCGGCCGCGGCTCGTCCAGGTCGCCGTCGATCTCGATCGGCAGGTCGAGCAGCGCCGCCGCCGGGTCGAGGGTCTGTACGCAGCGGCGGGCCGAGGCCGACAGCAGCCGCGCCGGCCGGACCAGCGCCACCAGCGGGGCGAGCGCGTGGGCCTGCGCCCAGCCCTGGGCGTCGAGCGGCCGGCCGGTGTCCGGGCCCGACCAGGTGGCCCGCTTGCCGGCGTGGGCGTGCCGGACCAGCGCCACCGTCCCGGTGACCGCGGGCAGGGCCGCGTACGCGGCCAGCACCTCGGCGTCGTGCGGGTAGCTGACCAGCCGGACCGCCTCGTCCACGCCGAGCCAGCGCACGTCGTCGACCTCGGTGCCCGGCTGGAAGCCGCCGGTGCCCACCGCCCGCATCGACCAGTAGTCGACCACCTTCGGGCGGCCCTCGCTGCGGTAGCGCACGGTGGGCAGCCGCACCTGCGGCACCGCCCGGACGTCGGTCTCCTCGGCCACCTCCCGCACGGCGGCGCGCAGCGGATGCTCGCCCGGCTCCAGCTTGCCCTTGGGCAGCGACCAGTCGCCGTAGCGGGGCCGGTGCACGAGGCAGACCAGCACCCCACCGCGCGGGGCGGCGTCCGTGCTCCCGGCGGCCGGCCCTTCGACCGGCCCGGGGTCGTCGGCGGGGCGCCACACGACACCACCCGCCGCCCGGATCGGGGGCGCGGCGTCGGGGAACCCGGGCGGCCGGCCCCGGCCGGGGCCGGCCGCGTCCCGCTCATCCAGCATCAGGTCAGCCTATGCGGGTACCGGTCAGCCCGCCGTGCCACCGACGCGACGCAGCAGCAACTCCTGGAGGTGGACCCGCGGTTCCTCGGCCGTGCCGGTACGCCGGCTCCAGGTGCCGTCCGCCGCCAGCTCGAACGCGTCCACGTCGGGGCTCATCGCGGCGGTCAGCACGTGGTCCAGCTCGGCCCGGGCGACGGGGTCGCTCACCCGCACCAGCGCCTCGACCCGGCGGTCCAGGTTGCGGTGCATCAGGTCGGCCGAGCCCATCCAGAACTCGGCGTCGCCGTCGTTGCCGAACCGGAAGATCCGGGAGTGCTCCAGGAACCGGCCCAGGATCGAGCGGACCCGGATGTTCTCCGAGAGGCCGGGCACCCCCGGGCGCAGCGTGCACATGCCCCGGATCACCAGGTCCACGTGGACGCCGGCCCGGGAGGCCCGGTAGAGCGCGTCCGTGATCTTCTCGTCGACCAGCGAGTTCACCTTGATCTGCACGAGCCCGGGCATGCCCAGCCGGACGTGCGCGATCTCCCGCTCGATGCGTTCGATGAGGCCGCTGCGGATGCCCTGCGGCGCCACCAGCAGCCGGCGGTACGCGGTCTGCCGGCTGTAGCCGGTGAGGACGTTGAACAGGTCGGTCAGGTCGGCCCCGATCTCCGGGTCGGCGGTGAGCATGCCGAAGTCCTCGTAGAGCCGGGCGGTCTTCGGGTGGTAGTTGCCGGTGCCGATATGGCAGTAGCGGCGGATCTGGTTGCCCTCCTGGCGTACCACCAGGGCGGTCTTGCAGTGCGTCTTGAGCCCGACCAGGCCGTAGACGACGTGGCAGCCGGCGCGCTCCAGCTTGCGCGCCCAGCCGATGTTGGCCACCTCGTCGAAGCGCGCCTTCAGCTCGACCAGCACCACCACCTGCTTGCCGGCGGCCGCCGCGTCGACGAGCGCGTCCACGATCGGGGAGTCGCCGCTGGTGCGGTAGAGGGTCTGCTTGATGGCCAGCACGTCCGGGTCCGCGGCGGCCTGCTCGATGAAGCGCTGCACGCTGGTGGCGAACGAGTGGTACGGGTGGTGGACCAGGATGTCGCCGTCGCGCAGGGTCGCGAAGACGCTGCGCGGCACCTCGCCCTCGGTGAGGCGGGGGTGGGTGGCCGGCACGAACGGCGGGTCCTTCAGGTCCGGCCGGTCGGCCTCGTCGTAGAGCTGCCAGAGCGCGGAGAGGTCGAGCAGGCCGGGCACCCGCAGCACCTCCTGGTCGTGCATGTCCAGCTCGCGGACGAGCAGCTCCAGCACGTGGTCGGAGACCGAGGCGGCCACCTCCAGCCGCACGGGCGGGCCGAACCGGCGCCGGGCCAGCTCCCGTTCCAGGGCCTGGAGCAGGTCCTCGTCGCGGTCCTCGTCGACCTCCACCTCGGCGTTGCGGGTGACCCGGAACAGGTGGCACTCGACCACCTGCATGCCGGAGAAGAGCTGCCCCAGGTGCACCGAGATCAGGTCCTCCACCGGCAGCATCCGCACGCCCGGCAGGTCGCGGTGCACCCGGACGAAGCGGGGCACGTTGTTCGGCACCTTCACCCGGGCGAAGAACTCCGAGCCGCCGTCCGGGTCGCGGACCGCCACCGCGAGGTTCAGCGACCGCCCGGAGATGTACGGGAAGGGGTGCGCCGGGTCCACCGCCAGCGGGGTCAGCACCGGGAAGATCTGCTCCCGGAAGTACGCGCGCAGCCGTTCCCGCTCGGGGTCGTCCAGGTCGGCCCAGCGCAGGATCCGGATGTCCTCGGCGGCCAGCTTCGGCAGCACCTCGTCCGTGAAGCAGGCCGAGTGCCGGGCCACCAGCGTCGCGGCCTTCCCGGCGACCAGTTCCAGCTGGGTGCGCAGCGGCATCCGGTCCCCGCCGCGTACCGGCAGGCCGGCCTGGAGCCGGCGCTTCAGCCCGGCGACCCGCACCATGTAGAACTCGTCGAGGTTGCTGGCGAAGATGGCCAGGAACTTGGCCCGCTCCAGCAGCGGCGTGCGCGGGTCCTCGGCGAGCGCCAGCACCCGGGCGTTGAAGTCGAGCCAGGAGAGCTCCCGGTTGAGGAAGCGGTCCTCCGGCAGCGGCTCCGCTGCGGGGGGCTCGTCGACGAGGTCGGGCGCCGGCGCCTCGACGGGCGGCGCCGCATCCAGCACCTCCTCCAGCCCGGCGGAGGCGGCCGCACCACCGGCACCGGCGGCGTCGGCCGAGCCGGTCGCGGCGGACCCTCCGCCCGGGGTCGCGGCGGACCCTCCGCCCGGGGTTGCTGTGGGCGCCTCGCCGTGGGTCGCGGCCGGCGCCGCCTCCGGGGTCGCGGCCGTCGGGTCGGCGTGGAAGCGGCCGTCGGCGCCCCGGGACCGGGTGCCGTTGCGGGGGGCGGCCGGGTCGGTGGACGGTCGGTTGGCGGAGGGCTTGCGAGGGGTGCTCACCTGCCCATAATCACCCGGATGCGGTTAACGCAAAATGAACTTCGACCAGCCGCTCAGGCCATCGTCGGCAATGTCACCCGGACCACCGCGCCGGTGTCGTCGGTCTCGACGCGCAACCGCTGGCCGAGGCGGAGCAGGCGCAGGCCGGAGGCGTCGAACGCCCGGGCCGGGAAGGCCAGCTCGGTGCCGTCGTCGAGGAGCAGCGTCCCGCTGCGGGTCGCCGCGTCGTAGGTGGCCACCGTGCCCTGCATGACCCGCACGCTACACGCCCCTCAGGCCGGGCAGCCGGCGGCGGCCAACGCGGCCGTGCGGGGCCCCAGCCCGAGCCGGGCCGCCGCGGCCAGGTCGGCGGCGGTGTCCACGTCCCGGCGCAGGCTCGGCCAGTCCCCGGTGAGGGCGAGCGCCCCGCTCGCGGCGTGCGCGGCGGCCGAGCCGACCCCGAAGCGGGGATCCAGGGCCACGCCCGGCGGCGCCGCCAGCAGCACGGTGCCCTGGCCAGGGGCGTCGGCCACGTACCCGCGTACGCCCGGGGGCGCGGCCTGGGCCGCCCGCAGCGCCGCCGCCAGTTCGGCCGGGCGCAACGCGGGCAGGTCGGCGGTGAGCCCGGCCACCCAGCCGCCGCCCGCGACCGACGCGCCGTGCCGGAAGGCGGCGTTCAGCCCGGCGCCGGGGGCGTCGGGCAGCGCCCGGGCGCCCGCGCGGCGGGCGGCCTCGGCCACCCGGGCGTCGTCGGTGACGACCAGCACCCCCGCCACCGCCGGGCAGGCCCGCACCGCGGCGACCGTGTCGGCGGCCAGGGCCAGCGCCAGTTCCTCGTGCGGTACGGCCGGCAGCGCCCCCCGCAGCCGGCTCTTCGCGGCGGCCAGGCGCTTCACGGGCACCACCACGGTCCACCTCGGCTGACTCACACCGCCATCCTGCCAGCCGTACGGCGGTACCCTCTCTGGCCGGACCCGGGTCGAGCAGGCATGATTTCCGCTGCGGGCGTCACCGGGTGCGGATCCGGTGCGGGGCGGGGCGGCACGAGGAGGCGCGGTGACACGGCGGAGGCTGGGGTTCTGGCAATGGTTCGCCGTGGTGCTGGTCAAGCCGGTGATGACCGTCTGGACCCGGCGCAGCTGGCACGGCATGGAGCACCTGCGCGGCGACGGCGGCGTGATCATCGTGCCGAACCACATCTCGCACGCCGACCCGCTCGTCGCGGCCCACTTCGTCTACGACTCCGGCCGTTGGCCGCAGTTCCTCGGCAAGGCAAGCGTGTTCCGGGTCCCGGTGATCGGCTGGATCCTGCACCGGTGCCGGCAGATCCCGGTCGAGCGCAACACCGTGGACGCGGTGCGGTCGCTGGACCACCTCGTCGCCGCGCTCGACCAGGGCGGCGCGGTGGTGATCTACCCGGAGGGCACCATCACCCGCGAACCGGAGCTGTGGCCGATGAAGGGCAAGACCGGCGCCGCCCGCCTCGCGCTCGCCACCGGGGCGCCGGTGGTCCCGCTCGTCATGTGGGGCCCGGAGCGCATCTTCGACCCGCGCCGGTCCCGACTGGACCCGCGCCCCCGGATCCCGGTGACCGTGGTCGCCGGACCCCCCGTCGACCTGGGCCGATGGGCCGGGTCGACCCCGACGAAGGCCGTCCTCGAGGAGATGACCGACACCATCATGCTGCGCCTTCGTGACATGCTCACCGAGATCCGGGGCGGCACCCCGCCACCACTGTGGGAACGGACGGCGCGCCCCGCCGTCGATCGGCGGCGGCCGGGGGCGGCGGCGTGAGCGGGCACGTCGCGGTCCTGGGTGCCGGCTCGTGGGGCACCGCGTTCGCCAAGATCCTCGCCGACGCCGGGCGGGACGTCACCGTCTGGGCCCGCCGCCAGGCGGTCGCCGACACGATCCGGGCCGAGCGGCGCAACCCGGAGTACCTGCCGGACGTGCTGCTGCCGTCGCGGGTCACGGCGACGGGCGACGCCGCCGAGGCGATCACCGGGGCCGAGCAGGTGGTGCTGGCCGTACCGTCGCAGACGCTGCGCGGCAACCTGGCCGAGTGGACCGCCCACCTGCATCCGGACGCCACCCTGGTGTCGCTGATGAAGGGCATCGAGCTCGGCACCACCAGGCGGATGAGCGAGGTGATCGTGGAGACCGCCGGGGTGGCGGCGGACCGGGTGGTGGTGGTCTCCGGCCCCAACCTGGCCCCGGAGATCGCCGCCGAGCAGCCCGCCGCCACCGTGGTCGCCTGCACCGACGCCGACCGGGCCACGCAGGTGCAGCGCTCGATCACCACGCCCTACTTCCGTCCGTACACCAACGACGACGTGATCGGCTGCGAGCTGGGCGGCGCGGTGAAGAACGTGATCGCCCTGGCGTACGGCATCGCGGTGGCGATGGGGTTCGGCGACAACACCCGGGCCATGCTCGTCACCCGGGGACTGGCCGAGACGGCCCGGCTCGGGGTGGCCCTGGGCGCCGACCCGCTCACCTTCGCCGGCCTGGCGGGGATGGGCGACCTCGTCGCCTCCTGCTCGTCGCCGCTGGCCCGCAACCGCACCTTCGGCGAGCACCTGGGCCGGGGCGCGACCCTGGAGGAGGCACGCGTCGCCACCCGGCAGACCGCCGAGGGCGTCAAGAGCGCGCTGGCCCTGCGCGACCTGGCCCGGGCGCACGCGGTGGAGATGCCGATCACCGAGCAGGTCGAGCTGGTCTGCCACGAGGGCATGGACCCTCGGCTCGCCGTCGAGGCGCTGATGAGCCGCACCACCAAGCCGGAGTGAGCGACGTGACCGAGCACCACGACGGCACCCGCTGCGTCCGCGCCGGCCTGCCCGAGCCGGCTCCCGGCCAGCCGTTCCTGCCCGGGCCGGTGTTCGCCGCGCCGTACCACCTGGACCCGTGGGCGGGGCCGGCGGCGGCGCCCGACGGCTACGGCCGGCCGGACAACCCCACCCGGCGGCTGCTGGAGGCGGCGGTCGGGGAACTGGAGGGGGGCGACTGCCGGGTCTTCGCCAGCGGGCAGGCCGCGATCACCGGGCTGCTGCTGACGCTGCTGCGGCCGGGGGACACCGTGGTGCTCCCGTCGGACGGCTACTTCGCCGTCCGGGCCTTCGCCGCCGACACGCTGGAGGGCATCGGCGTACGGGTGCTCCTCGCCCCGACCGCCGGCCCGCACCCGGCCTTCGACGGCGTACGCCTGGTGCTGCTGGAGACCCCGGCCAACCCCGGCCTGGACGTCGCCGACGTGGCGGCGCTGGCCGCCCGGGCGCACGCCGCCGGTGCCCTGGTGGCGGTCGACAACACCACGGCGACACCGCTCGGGCAGCGCCCGCTCGACCTGGGCGCCGACGTCGTGGTGGCCTCCGGGACGAAGGCCCTGACCGGGCACTCCGACCTGCTGCTCGGCTACGTCGCGACCCGCTCGCCCGAGCTGCGGGACGCGGTCACCGCCTGGCGGAACGTCACCGGGGCCGTGCCGGGCGCGTTCGACGCCTGGCTCGCGCACCGGTCGCTGGCCACCCTCGACCTGCGGCTGGCCCGGCAGACCGCGAACGCGCAGGCCCTCGCCGGGCTGCTCGCGGGGCGCGACGACGTGACCGGGCTGCGCTGGCCGGGGCTGCCCGGCGACCCGGCCCACCCGGTGGCGTCGGTCCAGATGCGACGGATCCCCGGCGTGCTCTGCTTCGACCTCGGCGGCGCCGGGCGGGTGGCGCGGTTCCTCGACGCGGCCCGGCTGGTGGCCGCGGCCACCTCCTTCGGCGGCCTGCACACCACCGCCGACCGGCGGGCCCAGTGGGGCGACGACACCCCGCCCGGCTTCGTCCGGCTCTCCTGCGGGGTCGAGGACGCCGTCGACCTGGTCGCCGACGTGACCGCCGCACTGGACGCCAGCCGCTGAGCACCGGACACCGGCCCGGAGGTGCCCCGTGACCGTCTTCTCCTTCCGCCCCGACCGGCCCGCCCTCGTGCACCGGCTGCGCGCCGCCGGCTGCGTCTACGCCGAGGACGAGGCGGAGTTGCTGATCGCCGCCGCCGACTCGGCCGAGGCGCTGGCCGGCCTGGTCGACCGCCGGGTCGCCGGGCTGCCGCTGGAGTACGTGCTCGGCTGGGCCGAGTTCTGCGGCGAGCGGATCGCCGTCGACCCCGGCGTGTTCGTGCCGCGTGCGCGTACCGCCCTGCTGGTCGACGTCGCCGTCGCGGTGACCGGCCCGGCGGCGGCCGTGGTGGACCTGTGCTGCGGCTCCGGCGCCACCACGGTGGCGCTGGCCCGCCGGCTCGCGCCGCGCTGGCTGGCCGCCGCCGACGTGGACCCCGCCGCCGTGGCCTGCGCCCGGCGCAACCTGGCCCCGCTGGCCGTGCCGGTCTTCGAGGGCGACCTGTACGACCCGCTGCCGGCGCGCTGGCGGGGCCGGCTGGACCTGGTGCTGGCCAACGCCCCCTACGTGCCGACGGCGGCGGTGGCGCTGATGCCGCCGGAGGCCCGGCTGCACGAGGCGCCGGTGGCCCTCGACGGCGGGCCGGACGGCCTGGCGGTGCTGCGCCGCGTCGCCGAGGGCGCGGCGCGCTGGCTGGCCCCGGGCGGGCACCTGGTGGTCGAGGCGGGGGAGGGGCAGGTGGAGGCGCTCCGCGCGGCGCTGACCGCCGTGGGCCTGCACCCCACGGTGACCCGGGACGACGACCGGGACGCCACCGCCGTCTCGGCCCGCCGCCCGGGCTGACCCGCGGCGCCGTCCTCCTCAACGCGCTGCTCCTGAACGCGCCGTCCTCAACGCGCTGGTCCTCAGCGCGGTCGGGCCCGTCGGGTCGCCGGCGGCCCTCGACCGGCTGGGGTGTCCGCGTCACGGCGCTGTCGAGCTGCCCCGTCGGTGAGACCACCCGTCATCCGGCGTCAGCCGCGCGGCCTGGCGGGGGCGGGGAAGGGGAACTAGCCTCACGGCAGGCGTGGCGGCGGAAGGCGGGTTGTCGTGGGTGGTGCGGACGTGCCGGTGGTCGTCGGGCTGGACAACGGGGGGACCAGCAACAACGCCACGGTGCTCACCGTGGACGGCCGGTTCCTGGTGGACGGCCTGGTGGAGAACCCGAGCGAGGTACGCGCCGGCCCGGCGGCGGCGATCGAGGCGCTGGCCCGTGCGTTCGACGGGGTGCTGGCGCTGACCGGGGTGCCCCGCACGGCGGTGCGCGCGGTCGGGCTGGACACGCCGGGGCCGGCGAGCGCCACCGGGGTGATCTCCTCGCGCGGGTCGACCAACTTCTCCCAGCCGGCCTGGCGCGGCTACGACGTGCGGACGGCCCTGGAACGGCGGCTCGGCCTGCCGGTGCTCTACCACAACGACGGCAACGCCGCCGCGCTCTACGCCCACCACGCGCACTTCGGCGCGGAGGCGATGCGCCGCTCGTCGGTGTCGGCCATCGTCGGCACGGGGCTGGGCGGCGGTGTGGTCGAGGCGGGCCGGGTGGTCGCCGGGGCGGCCGGGATGGCCGGCGAACTGGGACACGTGCACATCCCGCTGACCGGGCTGCTCGCGCCGGACCAGCCGGTGCCCACGTGCGCCTGCGGCTTCGCAGGGGACGCCGAGAGCGTCGCCTCGCTGACCGCCATCGGGCGGAACCTGCTGCCGTACTGGCTGGGACGCTTTCCGGACCATCCGCTGGCCGCCGAGCCGCCGGAGCGGGCGGCGAAGCTGGTCCGGGGCTACGGCGAGCGCGGCGACGCGTTGGCCCGGGAGGTGTTCACCCAACAGGCGATGGCGCTGGGTCGACTCTTCACCGTGGCGGCCAACTTCACCGATCCGCATGCGTACTTCGTCGGGGGCGGGGTGGTGGAGGCGGCCCCGGAGTTCCGGGACTGGTTCCTCGCGACGGTGCGGGAGCACACGGTGCTGCGGGAGGAGCAGGCCGCGTCGGCCACCTTCGCCCTGGTGCCCGAGCGGGACATGGCCGGCGCCCGGGGCGTGGCCATCGCGGCGCTGGAGGCGCTGCGCGCCGGCCCCGCGCCCCGCCCGGTCGTCGCGGGCTGACCCGCCCGTCTCCCCGCCGGGCTGACCCGTCCGTCTCCCCGCCGGGCTGACCCGCCCGCCTCCCCGCCGGGCGAGGGCACTGCGCCCGCCTCCAATGCGAGGCGGTGCGGCCGATCGTCGCCCGTCGGGTCCGACCCCGCAGGGCGACGGCCCCACCGGCTCCCATCGGTGGGACCGCCGCCGGCGGGGCGCCGGCGCGACGGGTCAGCGGGCGCGCCGGCGCCCCCGGAGGGAGGGGTCAGTGTCCGGGCGGCGCCCCGACGAAGGCGGCCCAGGCGGCCGGCGGGAAGAGCAGCGCGGGGCCGGACGGGTCCTTGGAGTCGCGGACGGCGACCGTGCCCGGGACCACCGCCATCTCCACGCACGCCCCCTCGTCGCCGCTGCGGCTGCTCTTGCGCCACCGCGCCACGGCCAGCGCCGCGCTGATCGTCGGTGTCATGGTCCTACCGTCCCTTCAGGAGTTGGAGGAGCTGGTCGCGGCTGTCCGCCGGGCTGAGCGCGACGGTCCGCAGGTGCTCCATGATCTTGGTGCAGGTACGCAGGTCGCCCGGCCGGTCGAGGACCATCTGCCCGGCCACCGTCTCGACCGAGGCGATGATCGGGTCCTCCGGGTCTGCGAACTCCAGGATGTGCAGCGAGCCCCGGGTGCCCCGGTGGTAGCCGGCGGCGAGCGGGATCACCTGGACCGTGATGTTGGGCAGCTCGCCCATCTTGACCAGGTGGTGCAGCTGCGACTCCATCACCGACCGGTCGCCGACGGGCCGCAGCAGCGCGCCCTCGTCGATGATGGCGTCCAGGATCGGCGGCTGGTCACTGATGAGCCGCTGCTGCCGGTCGAGCCGGAACTGGACCCGCTGCTCCACCTCGTCGTCGCGCAGGGTGTGCGGGCCGCCGCGCATCACGCCCCGGATGTAGTCGGCGGTCTGCAACAGCCCCGGCACCACCGAGGGCTCGAAGTTGGCGATGCCGGTGGCCTCGGCCTCCAGCGCGATGAAGTCGATGGTGCGCCGGTCCAGCAGGTGCGAGTAGGACACCCACCAGCCGGGCTTGCGCGCGTCCTTGGCGAGCTGCACGGCGGCGGCCACCTCGTCCGGACCGACCCCGTAGAGGGTGAGCAGGGCGCGCACGGTGGCGGGGCTGACCAGCGTCTGCGCGTTCTCGTAGCGGGACAGGGTGCTGCGGGTGCTGCTGATCTCGTCCGCCGCCGCCTCCAGCGTGAGGCCGGCGGCTTCCCGGTGGGTGCGCAGCGCGATGCCCAGTCGCCGGGCACGGGCGGTCTTCGGAGCCATGCATCGATCGTCGCACATCTTCCCGGGAACGTGTAGATGAGAGAACGTCGATGAGAGTTGCATTCATGGCTGTAGACATGTCAGTCTGTCATCGCGTCCTCACTGCCGGTTGTCGTGGCGACGGCGGTGGTGAGCGACCGGAGGGGAAGGGGCGCGCGGCGATCGGGTTTCTCCCCCGTACCCGATCGCCGCGTGCCACGCCCCGTGGCCCGTCAGCCGGAAGGGGATCGACGTGCCTACTGCCCGACAGGCTCGCGCCGACCGCCCCGGCGGGCACCGATGACGCGGTTCCTGGTGGTGCTCACCGACGTGCGGCCGGCCGAGGGCGCCGGACGCGACGAACGCAACTGCCCCGAGCGCCGCCGTCAGGTGGTCGGGGCGAGCAGCCGCGAGGCGGCGGACCGGATCGCGGGCGCGTTCATGGCGCTGGGCATGGTGCGGGCCGGCCGGCAGCGGGTCAAGGTGATCGCCATCGGCCGGCGGCACGCGCGCGGCTGACGCCGCCGAGGGCGGTGCGTCGCAGGAGGCGGCCCCGCCGGGTGGGAGGGCCGCCCGGCAGGCGGCCCGGCCCGGCGGGAGGCGCGGCCCGGCGCCCCGCCGGGCCGTCCGCGTCACAGCATCCGGCGCCGCTTCAGGTAGGCGACCAGGTCGTCGTAGACGCCCCCCTCGTTGGCGAACATCGCCACGTTGCGGGCGGTGGCCATCCACGGCTTCGTCGACGGCCGGACCTCCTTGACCGCCCGCTCCAGATCCCGGTGCTCGATCATCCGCACCTCGCCGGTGCGTACCGAGTCGGCCATCGCGAACTCGGCGGCCGTCTCGCAGAGGTGGGCCAGGTCGGCGCCCGAGTAGTCCTCGGTGGCCGCGACGATCTTCCGCAGGTCGATCCCCGCGATCGGCCGCTCCCGCAGGTGGTACTCCAGGATGGCGCGGCGTGCCTCGGCGTCCGGCGGCAGCACCAGCACCACCCGGTCGAGCCGCCCGGGACGGCGCAGCGCCGGGTCGACGTCCCACGGGGTGTTGGTGGCGGCCAGCACGAAGACCCCCTCGTTGCTGCCCTCCATCCCGTCCAGCTCCGCCAGCAGCTGGTTGCCCAGCGTCCGCATCGAACTGGAGCCGACCTGCGAGCGCTTGTGCCCCAGCGCGTCGACCTCGTCCAGGAAGAGCACGCAGGGCGCGTTGCGGCGGGCCGCCTGGAACAGCTCGTGCAGGTTGCGTTCCGAGTTGCCCATCCACATGTCGAGCACGTCCACGATGGACAGCGAGATGAACTTCGCGCCCATCTCCCCGGCGACCGCCCGGGCCAGGAACGTCTTGCCGCAGCCGGGCGGGCCGTAGAGCATCAGGCCGCCACGGAGGCTCTTGCCGTACATCCTGCGCAGCTCCGGGTTGCGCAACGGGCCGAGGAAGGCCAGCTCCAGCCGCTCCTTGACCGCCGACATGCCGCCCACGTCGGCCAGCCGGATGCCGGAGGCCTCCACGTCGTACACCCGGTCGGAGTGGCCGGCGACCGGCTCCGGCTCGTCGCCGGCGCGGGCGAACCGCGGCGGCACCACGTCGGCCAGTTCCTGCTCGTAGGCCGCGAGGGGGTCGTCGTCGGCGGTCGTGGCGGGGCCGCCGGGCCCGGCGGCGGGCGCGGGCCGCTGCGGCGTCGTCGGGGCCGGCGGGGGTACGGCCACGCCGAGCGCCCGCTGCATCAGGGCCTGGGCCTGCTCGTTGCCCGGGTCCCGGGCGAGCGCCTGCCCGATCTGCGCGATCCCTTCCGGCCCCCGCCCGGAGTCGAGCAGCAGCCCGGCCAGGTGCAGCCGCAGCGGCAGGTCGTCGGGGCGGCCGTCGAGGGCGGCCAGCAGGCTGTCGATGAGGGCGTCGGAGCTCATAGGTGCAGCAGCGTAGCGACCGTTCCCGCCGCTCCGCTCACCCTCGTGCCCCCGCCCCCGCCCCGGCCGCGTCGCCCCGGCGGCCCGTCCGCCGCCGCCCTCCGTGCAGCAGCAGCGCCGTCCGGTACAGCAGCCGCACGACGACGGTCGACACCCAGCCGGTCACCAGCCCGTAGAGCCGGACCGCCAACGTGACGACAGTGATCATCACCCCGAGGATCGCGAGGTTGCCAGCGACGGAGTCCTCCGCCGGCCGGTACCCGCTGAGGACCGAGGCGACCGCCGCGGCGACCACGGCCGCCGCCCACAGCAGCACCGCCGGCTGGCGGCGGTCCGCCCGCACCTTCAGCCGGACCGCGAGCGGTTGGGCGCGCCACACCCACCGGAACAGCAGGGCGAAGGCGGCCAGGAGCAGGACCGCCGCGCCGAGGGCGAGCGGCCGTCGCCACGGCCCGAGCGTGCCCGCGACCAGCGCGAAGACCACGAGGTGCCCCACCGTGGCCGCGGCGAGGACGTCGTAGAGACGCCACAGGACCGCCCGGGCGCCCTGGCCGTGTGCCGTGCCGGTGGTCCGGTCGCCGGGGGCGAGGGCGAGCGCGGCGCTGAAGCCCCGACCCGCGCGGCCCAGGCGTTCCCGGCGCAGGTCGACCACCGCGAGGTCGTGCAGTGCCGCCTGGTTCTGCGGGTCCAGCTCCAGCGCGCGTACGCAGGCCCGCCGGGCCAGGGTCAGCTCGCCGGCCCGCAGGCACACCTGCGCGTCGACGACGTGGGCGTCGGCCTCGTCCGGCGCCAGCCGGAGCACCGTGTCCGCCGCGTCCCGGGCGAACACGAGCGCCCGGACACCGGGCTGGTGCAGCAGCACCTCGGTCAGCGTCGCGTGGGTCCGCCACTCGTGTGGCGCGGCGGCCACCGCGGCCCGCGCGCACAGCAGCGCCTCCCGCCTGCGCCTCATCGCCACCAGCGCCATCGCCCGCTGCCGCAGCGCCCACTCGTGCCCGGGCGCGACCGCGAGGACGCGCCCGGTGGCGGCCACCGTGCCGGGTGGGTCCCCGGCCAGGTCGTAGCAGCGGGCCAGCAGGCAGCCCGCCTCGACGTCGTCGGGGCACTCGCGCAGCACCCGGCTCAGCTCGTGGAACGCGTCCGGCCAGCGCCCGACCTCCAGCAGCATCCGGGCCCGCATGACACGGCCGTCCCTGGTGTCCATGGTCGCCTCCCCCGTCCGGCGCCCACCCTAACGACGCGCGACGGCGGCCGGGTGCCCGTCACCACCCGTACACGCCGTGTCGACCGGTTGCGCTGCCGCCCGCCTCTGCCCGGGTATCGGCTGTCGGCGCTCACCACGCACAGTAAGGTCAACCGGGTGAGCGCCACGACCGGAGCAGTCGCGTACGAAGAGGTGACGCAGTGACCACCCCAGGCAGGACCCGCGTGGCGATCGTGTTCGGCGGCCGCAGCCCGGAGCACGGCATCTCCTGCGTCAGCGCCGGCAGTGTTCTCGGCGCCCTCGACCCGGACGAGTTCGAGGTGGTGCCGGTGGGCATCACCCGGGCCGGCCAGTGGGTGCTGACCAGCGGCGACCCCGGTCAGTTGGCGATCAACGCGCGCCGGCTGCCGGAGATCACCGCCGAGTCCGGCACCGACATCGTGCTGCGGGCCGACCCGACCGGCAACGGGCTCATGGTGCTCGACCCCACCGAGGGGCCCAGGGCGCTCGCCGACGTCGACGTGGTCTTCCCGGTGCTGCACGGCGCGTACGGCGAGGACGGCACCATCCAGGGCATGCTGGAGATGGCAGGCATCCCGTACGTCGGGGCGAACGTCTTCGCCTCCGCCGCCGCCATGGACAAGGAGTTCACCAAGAAGCTCTGCGCCGTCGAGGGCATCCCGGTGGGCCCGTACGCGGTGCTGCGCAACGGGATGACGTTGAGCGAGGCGGACAAGGAGCGGCTCGGCCTGCCGGTCTTCGTGAAGCCGTCCCGGGCCGGTTCGTCGTTCGGCATCAGCAAGGTCGACGACTGGGCCGACCTCGACGCGGCGGTCGCCACCGCCCGGCAGATCGACCCGAAGGTGCTCGTCGAGGGTGCGGTCGTCGGGCGCGAGATCGAGTGCGGCGTGCTGGAGGGCGAGGCCGGCGGCGCGCCGGAGGCGTCCGTGCTGGCCGAGGTCCGGGTGGTCGGGGACTACGACTTCTACGACTTCGAGGCGAAGTACATCGACTCCGAGTCCGCCTGCGAGTACGACATCCCCGCCGGCCTGCCGGAGCGGGTGACCCGCCAGATCCGGGAGTACGCCACCCGCGCCTTCACCGCGCTCGACTGCGCGGGCCTGGCCCGGGTCGACTTCTTCGTCACCCCGGAGCTGGACGTCTACCTCAACGAGATCAACACCATGCCGGGCTTCACCCCGACGTCGATGTTCCCGCGCATGTGGGCGGCGTCCGGGCTGGAGTACCCGAAGCTGGTCAACCGCCTCATCCGCACCGCCCTGCACCGCGGCGT
The DNA here is from genome assembly GCF_035920365.1 of Micromonospora sp. NBC_01740. Classification (NCBI taxonomy): domain Bacteria; kingdom Bacillati; phylum Actinomycetota; class Actinomycetes; order Micromonosporales; family Micromonosporaceae; genus Micromonospora; species Micromonospora sp. NBC_01740. The sequence continues at coordinate 3,024,617 of NZ_CP109150.1, forward strand.
CGGCCTGCACTGAGCCGCTCGCGCCGGGAAGGGCGCCCTCCTGACGCCTGACGCACAGGAAGGCCACCCTCCTGACGCCTGACGCACGGGAAGGTGCCCTTCCCACCGCCCGCCCCGCGCACGCGAGGCGGGCCGGGTGCGGAGACCGTGTCAGGTCCGGCAGCCGCTGGGGGTGTCGGCGGCGGCGACGGAGGGCACGGAGGCCACGATCGTGTCCGAGACGGGGGCGACCCACTGCAACCCCTGCCCGTAGAAGTGCGGCACGCGGACCGTGACGGCGGTCTCCCGGTCCATGGTGGTGAGCACGGTGGCGTCGCGTTCCTCGCTGGCGTACCAGCAGACCCGGTTGACCGTCCAGACGTGGTCGGTGTCGTCGACGGCCGGCGTGGCCCCGCCGCAGGCGACGGTGACCGCCGGGTCGCCGTACGCGGCGTTCTGCTCCGGGCCGGCCGTGACCGGGCGCTGGGCGAGGTCGTTGACCGTGGGCGGCAACTGGGAGAGCAGGGCGCGGCAGACCGTGGCGGGCCGTTCGGCCAGCGCCGGCGCGGCCATCTCGACCGGGGCGGTGGAGCGCGGCCCGGCGCTCGTGGCGGTCGCGCTCGGCGTGGCGGCCGGCTCGGCCCGCTCGTCGGGGGAGAGTTGGGCGAACGCGAACGCGCCCACCAGCACGGTGACCGGCAGCGCGATCAGCGTGGCGACCAGCGCGGCGCCGCGTGTCGTGCGGTCGCGGGTCGGGCGGTCGGGGGTCACCTCGTCCGGCTGGGCGGAATCGGTCACGGGAGAGTCAGTGATCTTGTCCACTTACAGGCGCACCACCGAACATGTGAGGGTGCGGGTGATGCCGGGCACCATCTGCACCTTGCTGACGATGAGTTTGCCGAGCTCGTCGACGGTCTTCGCCTCGGTGAGCACGACCACGTCGTACGGCCCGGTGACGGCGTCGACGCGTACCACGCCGGCAAGGTCCGAGATGAGACCGGCCACGTCACGCGCCCGGCCGACCTCGGTCTGGATGAGGATGTACGCCTGTACCACGACTCGACCTCCGTCCGTCGCCGCCCTGGAGCGGCCCGAAGGGAGAAAGTACCTTACGGACCAGGTCTGATCCCTATCGGTGGTCAAGGAGAAGCGGTGAGCGAGCAGCACGGCGGAGGAGCGGCATGAGCGTCGCGGGGATCGGCGAGTTCGGCCTGATCGACCGGGTGACCGCCCGGTTGTCGTACGGATCGACGGTACTGCTGGGCCCGGGGGACGACGCGGCGGTGGTGGCCGCCCCGGACGGCCGGGTCGCGGCCTCGACCGACGTGCTGGTGGAGGGGCGGCACTTCCGGCGGGACTGGTCCAGCGCGCGTGACGTCGGCCACCGGGCGGCGGCGGCGAACCTGGCCGACATCGCCGCGATGGGGGCGCAGCCGACCGCGCTGCTGGTGGCGCTCTGCATGCCGCCCGAGCTGGATCCCGCGTGGGCCGAGGAGCTCGCCGACGGGCTGGCCGCCGAGGCGGCGAAGGTCGGCGCGAGCGTGGTGGGCGGGGACATGTCGGGCAGTCCGACGCTGACCATCGCGGTCACGGCCCTCGGCGACCTGGGTGGCCGGCCGCCGGTGACGCGCTCCGGCGCGCGGCCCGGTGACGTGCTGGCCCTGGCCGGCCGCATCGGGTACGCGGCGGCCGGGCTGACCGTGCTCTCCCGGGGCTTCCGTACGCCCCGGCTGCTGGTGGAGGCCTGCCGGCGGCCCGAGGTGCCCTACGCGGCCGGGCCGCACGCCGCCCGGCTCGGCGCCACCTCCATGATCGACGTGTCGGACGGGCTGCTGGCCGACGTCGGGCACGTGGCGAAGGCGAGCGGGGTCGCCGTGGACGTGCGCCGGGACGCCTTCGAGGTGCCCCGGCAGATGCGCGACGCCGCCCAGGCGCTCGGCGTCGACCCGTACTCCTGGCTCCTCGCCGGGGGCGAGGACCACGCGCTGGCCGCGACCTTCCCGTCGGCGGTGGCGCTGCCGGACGACTGGCGGCCGATCGGGCGGGTGACGGAGGGCTCGGGTGTCACGGTCGACGGGCGGCCGTACGACGGACCCGCTGGCTGGGACCACTTTCGGTAAGGCCCGATCGGCGTCGTACCCTTTACTCCGTGAGTGAGATCGAGATTCGGGCCGAGCGTTTCGACTCGCTGGTGGCGCAGCGGCTGATCCGCGCCGCGCTGGCCGACCTCGGTGCCCGGTACGGCGGCAGCGGCGACGAGACCCCGGTCGACCCGGGCGAGTTCGCGCCGCCCGCCGGCGCCTTCCTCGTCGCCCACCTCGGCGGCGAGCCGGTCGGCTGCGGCGGCTGGCGCAGCCACGGTGACGAGGGTGACACCGCCGAGCTGAAGCGGATGTACACCGCGCCGGCGGTCCGGGGCCGGGGCGTGGCCCGGGCGGTGCTGGCGGCGGTGGAGCGCTCCGCGCGGGAGCACGGGCGCAAGCGGATCGTCCTGGAGTGCGGCGACAAGCAGCCGGAGGCCATCGCCATGTACACGGCGGCCGGCTACGAGCGCATCCCGAACTTCGGCTTCTACCGCGACGCCCCGGGCTGCATCTCCTTCGCCCGCACGCTCTGACCGTTCCGCGCGTGCCCTGACCCGTTTCGGCGCGCCGAGGGCCGCCGGCCCCGTCTCGCGCCGGGGGCCGTTCCGGACCTCGGCGCCGGCACGGCCCGTGCGCGGACGGGCGTCGGCGGGGGAGCGTCGCCGGACACGACAGAACCGGCGGACCGCAACGGCCCGCCGGCAATGACGAGTGTGAAGCTGGGGCCTACCGCGTCAGGCGCGGGTGACCTTGCCCGCCTTGATGCAGGAGGTGCAGACCTTCAACTTCTTGGTGTTGCCGCCACCGGCCGGGGTACGCACCGACTGGATGTTCGGGTTCCAGCGGCGGTTGGTCCGCCGGTGCGAGTGGGACACGTTGTGGCCGAAGCCCGGTCCCTTGCCACAGACGTCGCACACGCTAGCCACGGGATACTCCTGGGATTGAAACGTTCATGAGGTCGCCGCCAGGCGCAGCCCGGGCAACCTGGCCAGGTTACCCGATGACCCGGGACCCGACCAACCGGCCCCGGACGCAGGCCCGAGGTGGGGCCGGCACCGCGCGACGCGGGTCCCGGTCGCCCGGCCCGCACCCGCCCCCGCGGCATCGCCGCACCTGGGGACACGCCACGAGGATAGTGGGTGCGCCGCGGCTGCCGGACACGCCGTGGGAGTCGCGTCGACCCCGGCGCGTGTCGGTGCGCGCCAGTAGGCTTCTCGCCGTGCTGGACACCCTCGACGCCGCCGCGGTCCGCCGTTGGTGCGCGGGCGGGCTGGTCGCGCTCAAGCGCCACCAGGGCGAGATCGACGACCTGAACGTCTACCCGGTGCCCGACGGCGACACCGGCACCAACATGGTGCTCACCCTCACCTCGGCCCAGCAGGCGCTCGCGATGGACCTCGGCACCCTCCCGGAGGACGGGCCCACCGCGCACGGGCACGCGTTGCGGCTGATGGCCCGGGGCGCGCTGCTGGGCGCGCGGGGCAACTCGGGGGTGATCCTGTCGCAGATCCTGCGCGGCTTCGCCGACGCCGTCGCCGCCGCGCCCGCCGTGCGGGGGCGCGAGCTGGCTGCCGCCCTGCGCGACGGCACCGCCGCCGCCTACGCCGCGGTCGCCCGCCCGGTCGAGGGCACGCTGCTCAGCGTCGTCGCCGCGGCGGCGCACGCCGCCGAGCGGGCCGACAGCGACGACCTGCGGGCGGTCGTCCGGGCGGCGGCGGGCGGGGCGGCGCACGCGTTGGCGCGCACCCCCGAGCAGCTTCCGGCGCTGGCCCGCGCTGGCGTGGTGGACGCCGGCGGCCAGGGCCTGTGCCTGCTGCTCGACGCCCTGGTCGAGGTCGTGACCGGCGAGAGCCCCGAGCGTCCCGCGCCCGCGCCGCGCCCGGTCCGCCCGCCGGCCACCGCCGTGCGCGAGACCGGTTCCGAGGAGTACGCGTACGAGGTGCAGTTCCTGCTCGACGCCGGGCCGGAGGCGGTGGCCCGGCTGCGGGAGGAGCTGGCGGCCCTGGGTGACTCGCTGGTGGTCGTCGGCGACGGAAACGCCGGCACGGGCACCTGGAACGTGCACGTGCACGTCAACGACGTGGGCGCGGCCATCGAGGCGGGCGTGGTGGCCGGCCGGCCGCACCGCATCTCGGTGACCCGCTTCGCCGACCAGACCGCACCGGTGTCGCCCCCCGCGGCGGCGGACGGGCGGGCCGCCGTGGTGGTGGCCGCCGGCGCGGGCATCGCCGAGCTGTTCGCCGGCGAGGGCGCGACGGTGGTGCCCGGCAACCCGTCGATCGGCGAGCTGCTGGACGCGATCCGCGCCACCGGGGCGGCCCGCGTGGTGGTGCTGCCCAACGACCCCGACACGCAGGCGGTGGCGAACGCCGCCGCCCGGGAGGCGCACGGGCTCGGCGTGAAGGTCAGCGTGGTGCCGACCCGCTCACCGGTGCAGGCGCTGGCCGCCCTCGCCGTACGCGACCCGGGGCGGCGCTTCGCCGACGACGTGATCGCGATGGCCGAGGCGGCCGGCGCGTGCCGCTACGCCGAGGTCTGCTACGCCCGCCGCGAGGCGCTGACCGTCGCCGGCCCCTGCCGTCCCGGCGACGTGCTGGCGCTGGTGGAGGGGGAGGTGCACCTGATCGGGTCCGACCTGACCGACACCTGCGCCGCCGTGGTCGACCGGATGCTCGGCGGCGGCGGTGAGCTGGTGACCCTGCTCTCGGGGGCGGACGCTCCCGACGGGCTGGCGGACGCGGTCCGCGAGCACGTCGGGCGGCGCTGGCCGTTCGTCGAGGTGCAGGCCTATCCGGGCGGGCAGCCGCACTATCCACTCCTGGTGGGGGTCGAATGACGTCCGAGCCGGCCACGATGGACACGCCGCTGAAGAAGCTGGTCGGCGAGAAGACCGCGAAGGCCCTCGCCGGGCACCTCGACCTGCACACCGCCGGTGACCTGGTCTACCACTTCCCGCGCCGCTACGACGAGCGCGGCGAGCACACCGACATCCGGTCGCTCGACGTCGGCGAGCAGGCCACCGTGCTGGCCCAGGTGCAGCGCACCGCCGTACGCCCGATGCGCCAGCGCCGGGGCAACCTGCTGGAGGTGACGGTCGGCGACGGCTCGGGCGGCACCCTGACCCTGACCTTCTTCGGCAACCAGGCCTGGCGCGAGCGCGAGCTGCGCCCCGGCCGGTGGGGGCTCTTCGCCGGCAAGGTCACCGAGTTCCGGGGCAAGCGGCAGCTCAACGGCCCGGAGTACGTCCTGCTCGGCGAGGGCGGCGACGGCGAGGCGGCGGCCAACGAGGAGATCGAGGAGTTCGCGGGCGCGCTGATCCCGGTCTACCCGGCCGCCGCGGCGGTGCCCACCTGGGTGATCGCCCGCTGCGTCCGGGTGGTGCTGGACACGTTCACCGCGCCGGAGGATCCGCTGCCCGCGACCCTGCGGGCGAGCCGCAACCTGGGCGGCATCGGCACGGCGCTGCGCGAGATCCACCGGCCGACCAGCAAGGAGGCGCTCTACCGGGCCCGGCACCGGCTCAAGTGGGACGAGGCCTTCGCCGTGCAGCTCACCCTGGTGCAGCGCAAGCACCGCGCCGCCGCCTCGCCGGCCCGGCCCCGCCCGGCGAAGCCCGGCGGCCTGCTCGACGCCTTCGACGCCCGGCTGCCCTACGAGCTGACGCCCGGCCAGCACGACGTGGGCGTGGAGATCGCGGCGGACCTGGCCACGGCCCACCCGATGCACCGGCTGCTCCAGGGCGAGGTCGGCTCCGGCAAGACGGTGGTCGCGCTGCGCGCGATGCTCCAGGTGGTCGACGCGGGCGGGCAGGCCGCGCTGCTGGCCCCGACCGAGGTGCTCGCCGCGCAGCACCACCGGGGCATCCTCGACCTGCTGGGGCCGCTCGGGCGGGCCGGCGAGCTGGGCGCGGCCGACGACGCCACCCGGGTCGAGCTGGTCACCGGCTCGCTGGGCGCGGCGGCCCGGCGGCGGGCCCTGGCCGAGGTCGCCGGCGGCGCCGCCGGCATCGTGCTCGGCACCCACGCCCTGCTCTACGAGGGCGTCGACTTCGCCGACCTCGGCCTGGTGGTGGTCGACGAGCAGCACCGCTTCGGCGTGGAGCAGCGCGACGCGCTGCGCGCCAAGGCCGAGCAGCCGCCGCACGTGCTGGTGATGACGGCCACCCCGATCCCGCGCACGGTGGCGATGACCGTCTACGGCGACCTGGAGACCTCCACGCTCTCCCAGCTGCCGCAGGGCCGCTCGCCGATCGCCTCGCACGTGGTTCCGGTCGCCGAGAAGCCGGCCTTCCTGGACCGGGCCTGGCGCCGGGTGCGCGAGGAGGTGGCCGCCGGGCACCAGGCGTACGTCGTCTGCCCGCGCATCGGGGAGGGGCCGGCGAGCGAGGAGGAGCCGCCGCCGGAGGACGACAACGGGCGGCGGCCGCCGATGGCGGTCACCGAGGTGGCGCCGTTGCTCGCCGAGGGGCCGCTGCACGGCCTGCGCATCGGCGTGCTGCACGGCCGGCTGCCGGCCGACGAGAAGGACGCGGTGATGCGCTCCTTCGCGGCCGGCGACCTCGACGTGCTGGTCGCCACGACCGTGGTCGAGGTGGGCGTCAACGTGCCGAACGCGACCGTGATGATCGTGCTCGACGCCGACCGGTTCGGCGTCTCCCAGCTGCACCAGCTGCGCGGCCGGGTCGGCCGGGGCTCCGCCCCGGGGCTCTGCCTGCTGGTCACCGAGGCGCTGGAGGGCACGCCCGCGCGGGAGCGGCTCGACGCGGTGGCCTCCACCACCGACGGGTTCAAGCTCGCCGAGCTGGATCTGGAGCAGCGCCGGGAGGGCGACGTGCTGGGCGCCACCCAGTCGGGGCGCCGCTCGCACCTGCGGCTGCTCTCGCTGCTGCGCGACGCCGACCTGATCCGCGACGCCCGGGCCGAGGCGATCGCCCTGGTCGAGGAGGACCCGGAGCTGGCCCGGCACCCGGCGCTGGCCGCGTCGGTGGCGGCCCTGGTCGACGAGGAACGCGCCGAATACCTGGAGAAGGGCTGATCTAGGCTTCGAAGGATGTCGGCATCCTCATTAGACAGTGGCGTGCTCCTGCTGGCCCGGGGCGACGAGATCGTGACGGAACAGGTCGCCGGGGTGGCCGATCGGAGCACCGGTGTCCACTGCGCTTCCGGGACCCGGTTCCAGATCGCCTCGATCAGCAAGCAGATGGCCGCCGCGGCGGTGCTGCTGCTCGCCGAGCGGGGTGCGCTGAGCCTGTCCGATCCGGTCGTGCGCTGGCTGCCCGGCCCGCCGCCGGAATGGTCCGGCATCACGCTGCACCACCTGCTCACCCACACCTCGGGCCTGGGCCACTGGGAGCAGTACCCGGCGGTCGATCTCGCCGACCCGGCTGAGCCGGACGACCTGCTCGGCTCGTTCGCCGCGGTGCCGCCGCTGTTCCGGCCCGGAGCCGGGTGGCACTACAGCAGCCCCGGCTACGTGCTGTTGGCCCGGGCCGTCGAGCGCGCGGCCGACCGGCCGTACGCCGAGTTCCTCGCCGAGGAGGTCTTCGCGCCGCTGGGCATGACGGGCAGCTTCGCCGGTGCGGGCGACGGACGGCCGGACGTGGCGGTCGGACACGAGGGCGGCCGTCCGGTGCCGTCCTGGGACCTGGCGACCGTGGGCATGGGCGCGGGTGACGTCTGGTGCACCGGGACGGACCTGCTCACCTGGCTCGACGTGCCGCGCCGGGGCCGGCTGCTCGCCCCGGCCTCGGTGACGGCGATGACCGCTGCGCACGCGCCCACCGGCCGGCCCGGGGAGGCGTACGGCTACGGGTTCTTCGTCGGCCCGCTGGCCGGCAGGCGGGCGCTGCACCACTCGGGGGACAACGGCGGCTACAAGGCGTTCGCGGCCTGGCTGCCCGACTCGGACCAGCGGCTCGTGCTGCTGACCAACCAGGCCGAGGTCGACCCGGTCACGGTCACGTCGGTGCTCGGTCCTCCCGAGGTGCGTTGATCGGGTGCGGACGCCGACCGGGTGGCGGGCGTGCCGCGGTGCGGGCCGGCGGGGCCGACAGGTCGTGGCGGGTCCGCTCGTCGCCTCGGGTGCTTCGTCCACCGGCCGGGCCGTCGCGTAGCGTCGGGGCATGGGCAGGGAGCGACGGTGACCCGGATCGTGGCCGGAACCCTTGGCGGGCGGCGGATCGCCGCGCCGCCCGGCGCGGGCACCCGGCCCACGTCGGACCGGGTGCGCGAGGCGCTGTTCAGCGCCGTGCAGGCCGAGGTCGACCTGGCCGGCGCCCGCTTCGCCGACCTCTACGCCGGCTCCGGGGCGGTCGGCCTGGAGGCCCTCTCCCGGGGGGCCGCGCACGTGCTGCTGGTGGAGTCCGACCCCCGGGCGGCCCGGGTGGTCCGGGAGAACGTGGCCGCGTTGCGCGCCGCCCCGGCCGCCCGGCTGGTCACCGGCAAAGTCGCCACCGTGCTGGCGGCCGGCCCGGACGGCGACCCGTACGACGTGGTCTTCGCCGACCCGCCCTACGCGGTGCCGGACACGGAGATCACGGCGATGCTCGTCGCGCTGGTCGACGGCGGCTGGCTGGCCCCGGACGCCCTGGTGGTGGTGGAGCGGTCCAGCCGCACGGGGCCCGTCGGGTGGGTGCAGGGCATCACCGGCGAGCGCAGCCGGCGCTACGGCGAGACGACCCTTTGGTACGGTCGCCGATCATGAGACGTGCGGTGTGTCCCGGCTCGTTCGATCCGGTCACCAACGGGCACCTCGACATCGTCGGCCGGGCGAGCCGGCTGTTCGACGAGGTGATCGTGGGCGTGCTGGTCAACCAGTCGAAGAGCGGCCTGTTCACCGTCGAGGAGCGGATCGACATGCTCCGCGAGGTGACCGCCTCCTACGACAACGTCCGGGTCGAGTCGTTCCGCGGCCTGCTTGTCGACTTCTGTCGGGCGCAGCAGGCGAGCGTCCTGATCAAGGGCCTGCGGGCGGTCAGCGACTTCGACTACGAGTTGCAGATGGCGCAGATGAACATCGGCCTGGCCGGCGTCGAGACCCTGTTCATGCCGACCAATCCGCTCTACTCGTTCCTCTCCTCGAGCCTGGTCAAGGACGTGGCGAAGTGGGGCGGCGACATCTCCGCCCACGTGCCCGACCGGGTCCGCGAGGAGTTGAGCGCCCGGCTCGTCCCGCCGTCGCGCGACTGACCGCCCGGGGCCGCAGTTCCCGCCGGCACCGTGCCCGGCGGGGACTGCGCCGTGGCGTACCGCGACGCGCCGGGCCGGGGTGAGCGGTGCGCTGTGGTCGGGGCGCGACATGATGTGTGCAGCGGGAAACCGGCCGTAGCCCGCATCATGTAGGTCGGCCCGACGAACGACAGGAGTGAGGTACCGGTGGACCCGCTCGATCGCATCGACGAACTGATCGCCATGGTGGAGCAGGCGCGCTCCGTCCCGATGTCGCGCAACAACTGCATGGTCGACCGGGGTGAGTTCATCGCGATCCTCGATGAGCTGCGCGCCGAACTCCCCGCCGACCTGCGTCGGGCCGCCGCGCTGCTGGACGAGCGGGACAAGATCATGGAGGCCGGCAAGCGCGAGGCCGACCGGATCATCAGCGAGGGTGAGGCGGAACACGCCCGGCTGGTCTCGGTGAACGAGATCACGGTCTCCGCCGAGCACGAGGGCGCGCGGATCATCGCGGAGGCCCGCGCCGAGGCGCAGCGCCTGCGCGAGGAGGTCGACGACTACGTCGACACCGCGCTGGCCAACTTCGAGCAGTTCCTCACCCGGGCGCTGGCCTCGATAGAACGCGGGCGGGACAAGATGCACGCGCTGCGCGAGATCGGCACCTTCGGTGGGGAGGAGGCGGACCGCCCGCTACCCTTCTGAGCGGCACCTCACCAGCCGGCAGATGGGGCGGGCGCCGCCCCCGGTTCGACGGTCCGGCGGTCGCCCAGGTAACCTTTTTTGTCGGCCTCTCACCGGCCGGAGTCTGACTATGCCCAAACACACGCCTTCGACACTCAACCCCAGGTCGCCGCTGGTCCTCGACACGAGGGAGCTGCCGCGCCGGCCTGGTGCGTTGCGTACGGAAAAGCGGGTGGTGCCGGCACCGGCGGACCTCGGCGGCGAGATGATCGCCGTGCCGCAGGGCGCTGACCTCGACCTCGACCTGAGGTTGGAGTCGGTGTCCGAGGGCGTGCTCGTCTCCGGGACCGTCAGCGGTCGCGTCCGGGGCGAGTGCGGTCGCTGCCTTCGCGAGATCGACGACTCGCTGGCCGTGCGGATCCAGGAGCTGTACGCGTACGAGAACAGCACCACGGACACCACGACCGACGAGGACGAGGTGGGCCGGATGCAGGGCGATCTGATCGACCTGGAACCGGCGCTGCGGGACGCGGTGGTGCTCACGCTGCCGACCAACCCGCTCTGCCGGGAGGACTGCCCAGGCCTGTGCCCCGAATGCGGGGTGCACTTGGACGATCTGCCGGCCGACCACAGTCACGAGCAGATCGACCCGCGTTGGGCGGGCCTGTCGCAACTGAACCGTAAAGAGGAGTAGGAACCGTGGCCGTCCCCAAGCGCAAGATGTCGCGCAGCAACACCCGCGCCCGCCGGGCGAACTGGAAGGCGACCGTGGTCGCGACCGTGGCCTGCCCCCAGTGCAAGTCGGCGAAGCTGCCCCACGCCGCCTGCTCCGTCTGCGGCACCTACAACGGCCGCCAGGTCCTCGAGGTCTGACCTGGACGCCGAGTGACGCCCCCGACCCCTGGTCGGGCGGCGCGCGCACCCTGGCAATCGCCCGGTGCCCCGGCTCCCTCCGACGCCGGCCGGCCTGTTCCGGCCGGCGTTCCGATGGAGCCGGGCACCGCGCGGATCGCCGTTGACCTCCTCGGCGGGGACGACGCTCCCGCCGTCGTGGTTGACGGCGCTCTGCGGGCCGTGCGCGCCGACCCGGACCTGCATCTGCTGCTCGTCGGCCCGGCCGAGGCCGCCGGCGAGGTGATCCGCGCCCTCGACCCGGCACAGCGTGCCCGGGTCACCGTGCGGCCGGTCCGCGCCGTCGTCGGCATGGCCGACCATCCCGTGGCCGCCCGTGCCGACAGCACCGTCCGCGCGGTGGTGCACGCCGTCCGCGACGGCGTCGCCGACGCGCTCGTCTCCGCCGGGTCCACCGGCGCCACCGTCACCGCCGTCGCGCTCGGCCTCGGCCGCTGGCCGGACGTGCGCCGGCCCGCGCTGATCGCCACCCTGCCGGCCGTCGCCGGCCCGGTGGTCCTGCTGGACGTGGGCGGCTCGCTGGAGCCGCGCCCGGCCACCCTGGCCCGCCACGCCGTGCTCGGCGCCGCCTACGCGGCGGTGGCCCACGCCGTCGTCGCGCCCCGGGTGGGGCTGCTGTCGGTGGGCACCGAGGCGGGCAAGGGCGATCGCGCCCGCCGGCTCGCCGATCCCGTCCTCGCCGCCGCGTCGCTGCCCTGCGACGGCCGCTACGTCGGCCTGGTCGAGGGGTACGACGTCTCCCTCGGCACGCGCGCCGATGTGGTGGTCACCGACGGGTTCACCGGTAACGTGCTGCTCAAGGCGATCGAGGGTGCGTACGCGATGGCCGGCGGGCCCCCGTCCGGCGGCGGCGCCCCGCGCGCGGCGGCCCTGCTCGGGGTCGCCGGGACGGTCGTCGTCTGCCACGGCGCCGCCCGCGCCGAGGACGTCGCCGCGGGCATCGCGCTGGCCGCCCATCTCTGGCGACGACGCGCCACCGACCACGTCCGCGCGCTGCTCGACGGCGCCGAGGCGGGCGACCGCGAGGAACGCACCGACCGCTCCACCGACACCGAGGTACCCACATCATGAGCAACGACAAGCGGCGGCGGGCGTCCGTCGGTCACCTGGAAGCCGCGTTCGGCGTCAGCCTGGATCCGGAGCTGCTCCAGCGCGCCCTGACCCACCGCTCGTACGCGTACGAGAACGGCGGCCTGCCCACCAACGAGCGGTTGGAGTTCCTGGGCGACTCGGTGCTCGGCGTGGTGATCACCACCGCGCTCTTCCACAACCATCCCGACCTGCCCGAGGGGCAGCTGGCCAAGCTGCGGGCCAGCGTGGTCAACATGCGGGCCCTCGCCGACGTGGCCCGGGGCCTCGGCCCGGACGGGCTCGGCGCCTATCTGCTGCTCGGCAAGGGGGAGGAGACCACCGGTGGCCGGGACAAGGCGAGCATCCTCGCCGACACCCTGGAGGCGCTGCTCGGCGCGATCTACCTCCAGTACGGGCTGGACACCGCCGCCATCGTCATCCACCGGCTCTTCGACCCGCTGATGGCCGAGTCGGCCGGCCGGGGTGCGGCCCTGGACTGGAAGACCAGCCTCCAGGAGCTGACGGCGGCGCTCGGGCTCGGCGTCCCCGAGTACCGCATCGAGGGCACCGGCCCGGACCACCTCAAGACGTTCACCGCCTGGGTGGTCGTCGCCGGCAACCGCTACGGCGGGGCCGACGGGCGCAGCAAGAAGGAGGCCGAGCAGCGGGCCGCCGAGGCGGCCTGGCGGACGCTCACCGAGCAGGCGGAGCGGGAGCCGGTCGGGCCGGAGGGCCCGGCGCCCGAGGACGGAACGGCGCAGACCGCCGAGGCGGGCCTGGGCCGTGCCTGAGCTGCCGGAGGTCGAGACCGTCCGGCAGGGGCTGGCCCGGTGGGTCACCGGCCGGCGGATCTCCGCCGTCGAGGTGCGCCATCCCCGCGCGGTACGCCGGCACGCGCCCGGCGGCGGGCACTTCGCCGACGTGCTGACCGACCGGACGGTGCTGGACGTGCGCCGGCGCGGCAAGTACCTGTGGCTGCCGCTGGACAGCGGCGACGCCGTGATCGGGCACCTGGGCATGTCGGGTCAGCTGCTGGTGCAGCCGGCCGACGCCCCCGACGAGACGCACCTGCGGGTCCGGTTCCGGTTCTCCGACGACGGTCCCGAGCTGCGTTTCGTCGACCAGCGCACGTTCGGCGGCCTGTCGGTCTCGGCCGGGGGCGCCGAGCTGCCGGCGGAGATCGCGCACATCGCGCGGGACCCGATGGACCCGCAGTTCTCCGACGCGGCGTTCGTCGCCGCGCTGCGCCGGCGGCGTACGGAGGTCAAGCGGGCGCTGCTGGACCAGACGCTGATCTCCGGCGTGGGCAACATCTACGCCGACGAGGCGCTGTGGCGGGCGAGGCTGCACGGCGCCCGCCCCACCGACGCGCTGACCGGCCCGGCCGCGCTGCGGCTGCTGGGCCACGTCCGGGACGTCCTCGGCGAGGCGATCAAGTCCGGCGGCACCAGCTTCGACGCCCTCTACGTCAACGTGAACGGGGAGAGCGGCTACTTCGACCGGGCGTTGAACGTCTACGGCCGGGAGGGGCTGCCGTGCCACCGGTGCGGCGCACCGGTGCGCCGCGAGGCGTTCATGAACCGTTCGTCGTACAGTTGCCCGCGCTGCCAGCCCCGCCCCCGGGCGGCCCTGCGGGGCTGACCCCACGCGGTCTCCGGGGCACGGGCGGCGCGTTCGCCCGGCCCGGCCCGCGAGGAGGTGCCGGTGGTCAGGGCGCCGCGCAGGGGAGTCGCCACGCGTCGAGCCGGCGTTCCTTGCGGATCGAGGAGAGACCGTAGCCCAGCGTGGTGACGCAGAAGTCCGTCGTCGAGCCGGCGTACTCCACGTGGAACACCGGCTTGCCCGCCTCGACGAACGGCAGCAGCCGGGCGCACTGGTCCAGCCGCACGCACTCCTCGTTGACGGCGAAGTCGAAGTCCGGGGCCAGTGCGGCCACCTGCCCCAGGTCGTTGATCAGGCCGGGGGAGAGGCTCAGCGAGCGGGCCAGCTCGGCCAGCCGGCGGTTGAACCGCAGTTGGTCGTCGAAGTCGAGCGGGAAGCCGGACCGGTGCGCGTACCCGTCGGCGTCGGCCAGGGCGACCGCCCCGAAGCCCTTGCCCCGGCAGAGCCGGAACCGGTCGGCCAGCACCGGCCGCAGCGCGTCCCACTGCCGTACGTCGAGCCAGCGGCCCTGCGGCCGGCGGGACGCGGCACCCCGTACGGCGGCCGGGAGACGGTCCGCGTCCGGGTCGGTCGGCAGGACGGAACCGACGTGCACCTGGCAGACCAGCCGGCGGTCCCGGGAGCGCAGCTCGGCGGTCTGCGCGGCGGTGGTGGAGACCGGGTCGAGCAGGAAGACGTCGGCGTCGACGGTGAGGTCCAGCACGCCGCTGAGCTGCCACTGCCACTGCCACCGGCCCGCCGACGCCGCCGGCCAGGCGGTCGGGGCACCGGGCGCGGCCAGGTCCGGCCGGCAGGCGGCGAGCACGCTCAGCAGGACGAGCGCGGCGCAGGCCGGCAGGGCCCGGCGCAGGCCCCACCCCACGGCGCGCGTACGCGGCCGGATCCGCATCGGCAGCTCCCGGGTCGCGGGCGGCGGCACACCGCCCGGAGCGGGTACGCCGTGTCGGCGTACCTCACCCGGTCAAACGAGTACGGCCCCGGCCACGACTCGCGTTCAGCGCGGCGCGGCGAAGACCTGCGTCCAGTACGGCCCGTTGCTGTTGGCGACGCCGACGCCGATCTCGGTGAAGGCGCAGTTCAGGATGTTGGCCCGGTGGCCGGAGCTGTTCATCCAGGCGTCCATGACGGCGGCCGGCGTCTTCTGGTTCCAGGCGACGTTCTCGCCGTAGGTGCGCCAGGAGTAGCCGACCCGGTCCAGCCGGGTCCCGACGTTGCTGCCGTCGCTGCCCGTGTGCGACATGTTCCGGTGGTCGGCCTGGTCCTGGCTGTGCCGCTGGGCGGCGGTCGTCAGCTTGTCGTCGACGCTCACCGCGCCGCAGCCGGCCTTGGCGCGCTCGGCGTTGACCAGGGCGACCACCTGGCTGGCCTGGCTACCGCCCCCGCTGCTGACCGGGGCCTTCGTGCCGCCGCCGGCCGGCGCCGTGCTCCGCTCGGCGCTGCGCCGCGAGGGCGCGGTGGTACGCGACGGCGCCGGCGTCGGCCTGGTGCTCTTCGTGGCCGACGGGGTGGGCCTGGCGGTGGTCGGCGCGGTGGTCGGCGCGGTGCTCGGGGTGGGCGGGGCGAGCGTGTCGCCGGGCGCCGGCGCGCCGCCCGGCAGCACCGGGGCGGCGGCGACCGTGTCGTCGACGGCGGTGGGGTCGGTCGCCGGGCCGTCGCCGGTCAGCGCGACCGCGCCGACGCCGAGGCTCACCACCAGCGTGGCGGCCGCGGCGGCACCGCCGATCACCAGCGGGCGGGGGAAGCGGCGGCGGGGGCGGTGGCGGCCCTCGGCGGTGGCCGGCGCCGTCGCGGCCGTCGCGGCCCGGAGCGCGGCGAGGTCGACGGGGGCGGTCGGGTCGTCGACCGGCCAGGCGCCGGCGGTCCGGTCCGCGGGGAAGGGGCGCTCCGCCGGGTACGCCCCGTCCGCCGGGCTGGCGGACCCGGGGGCCCAGCGGGGGTCCGGCTCGGCCTGCCAGCGGTCGGTGGGCTCGGGCCGCCAGGTCGCGGTCGCGTCGGTGGTCTGCGGCTGCCAGGTCCCGGCCGGCGCGGCGGGCTCGGGCTGCCAGCGGGCGGTCGGCTGGTCGCGGTGCCACTCGTCGGCGGGCTGCTCCGGGTCGTCCCCGAAGAGGTAGGCGGACCTCGGCTCCGGACGGTCGGTGAGCCAGGCCGGCGGCTCCTCGCCCAGCGGCTGCTCGCGGCGCCGGTCGGCGCCGTCCGGGTGGTACGGGTCGGTCCAGCCGTACACGCCTCTGCCTCCAGGGGGTCGGTTGCGGGCCGGGGTGACGCTACGTGGCGGGCGTGAACAGCGGCAACGTGGCTAAGGAAGAGTTAAGGGGAAGCCGGACGGCAGGGTGGGGACTTCCCGGGATCCGAGGCGTAGAGTCAAGGTGTCCGGACAGAGTGTGTCCGCGCCTTGTGGCAGCCCCCCGGCAAGTGGACAGGCCGACGTGGAAATGATCTACGGCCTGCGAGAACTTGACGAAAGAGGGGGTGTCGGCTCAATATGTAGGTGTCGCCAGTCGCGCCCGGTCATGCCCAGAATCGCCTGGGATGACAGCCGCGTACACATTTGGGCGCGCGTTGGCCGGCCCTTCCGGCAGCGCATATCAAGGAGTCAACATGGCTAAGGCCCTGTACGGCCACGTAGGTGCGGCGCCCGATCGGCGTCTGCTCGACGAGGTCACCCGACTGCGTACCACGGTTCGGGCTCTGGAGTTCGAGATCACGCGGCTGCGTGCCGAGAACGATCGGCTCGCGGCGGCTGCGGCGGAGGCGGACGATCTGCTTCGTCTGGCCGAGCCCGCGCTGACCTGATCTCCAGATCGCAAAACTGAATCGCATCACGCAAAAAGAGCGCGCCGACACTTCTGTGCCGGCGCGCAGCTCTGTCCGCACCCCTTTTCGCCGCACCAATTCGTGATCTTGTGCGGCCCGCCGCGACGATTCCCGTACGACTCCGGCCGACGGATGGTCCGCACCCGGGCGGGCCGGCCCGCGTCACCTGGGACGGGCGCCCGGCGGTCGCCAGGCGGGTCGCGTGCCCGGCGGTTCCCGGTCCCGGGTTAGTCTGCGGGTTCACCCAGGTCCGCGCAGCCGGCGACGGTACGGCGGCCACCGGACGAGGATCGAGAAGGTGCATCTCAAGAGCCTGACGGTGAAGGGCTTCAAGTCCTTCGCCTCCGCGACGACGCTCAAGCTGGAGCCGGGGATCACCTGCGTGGTCGGCCCCAACGGCTCCGGCAAGTCCAACGTCGTCGACGCCATCGCCTGGGTGCTCGGCGAGCAGGGCGCCAAGGCGCTGCGCGGCGGCAAGATGGAGGACGTCATCTTCGCCGGCACCGCCGGCCGGGCCCCGCTGGGCCGGGCCGAGGTGACCCTCACGATCGACAACACCGACGGCGCGCTGCCGATCGAGTACACCGAGGTGTCGATCACCCGCCGGATGTTCCGCTCCGGCGAGAGCGAGTACGAGATCAACGGCGACACCTGCCGGCTGCTCGACATCCAGGAGCTGCTGTCGGACTCCGGCATCGGCCGGGAGATGCACATCATCGTCGGCCAGGGGCGACTCGACGGGATGCTGCACGCCAAGCCGGAGGACCGGCGGTCGTTCGTCGAGGAGGCGGCCGGCGTCCTCAAGCACCGCAAGCGCAAGGAGAAGGCGCTGCGGAAGCTCGACGCGATGCAGACGAACCTCAACCGGCTCACCGACCTCACCGCCGAGCTGCGCCGCCAGCTCAAGCCGCTGGGCCGGCAGGCGGAGGTGGCCCGCCGTGCCGCCGCCATCCAGGCCAACCTGCGCGACGCCCGGCTACGGCTGCTCGCCGACGACCTGGCCACCCTGCGCGCCACCCTGGACCGGGAGATCGCCGACGAGACCGCCGTGCGCGAGCGGCGCGAGCAGGTCGAGGCCGAACACACCGAGGTGCAGGCGCGGCTGGCCGAGCTGGAGGCGGCCCTCGCCGAGGACGCGCCGCTGCTGGCCGCCGCGCAGGACACCTGGTACAAGCTCTCCGCCCTCTCCGAGCGGTTCCGCTCCATCGAGCAGCTCGCCCGGGAACGGCTGCGGCACCTCAGCGCCACTCCCGACGACGAGCGCCCCGGTCGCGACCCCGAGCAGTTGGAGGCCGAGGCCGAGCGGATCCGGGAGCAGGAGGAGGAGCTGCGCGGCGCGCTCACCGACGACCAGATCCGGCTGGCCGAGGCCGTCGAGCACCGCCAGGAGCTGGAGCGGCAGCTCGCCGCCGCCGAACGCGAGCTGGTCGCCGCGGCCAAGGCGATCGCCGACCGGCGGGAGGGCCTGGCCCGGCTGACCGGTCAGGTCAACTCCGCCCGCGCCCGGACCACCAGCGCCGGCGAGGAGATCGAGCGGCTCGCCACCGCGCACGCCGACGCGCTGGCCCGGGCCGACCAGGCCCAGGCCGAACTCGACGCGGTCGCCGAGCAGTCCACCGAGGCGGACCGGGACAACGCCGACCTCGACGCCCGGCACGCCGAGGCGGTCGCCGCCCAGGAGCGGGCGCAGGCCACCGTGCGGTCACTTACCGACGCGGAGCGGACGGCGGAGAAGGACGCCGCCACCTGGAAGGCGCGGGAGGAGGCGCTCGCCCTCGGCCTGCGCCGCAAGGACGGCGCGGGCGCGCTGCTGGCCCGCGCCGACGAGGTCCCGGGCCTGCTGGGCAGCCTGGCCGGGCTGCTCACGGTCGCGCCCGGGCAGGAGGCCGCGCTCGCCGCCGCGCTCGGCGGGCTCGCCGACGCGGTCGCGGTCAGCGGCGTCGACGAGGCGGTCGAGGCCATGCGGCTGCTGAAGATCTCCGACGCCGGTCGCGCCGGCCTGCTGGTCGGCAGCCCCGCCGGGCCGGGCATGGACGGGCCCGCCGACGCGCTGCGGCCGAAGCTGTCCGACGGCGCCCGCTGGGCGCCCGACCTGGTGGAGTGCTCCCCGCAGCTCCGCCCGGCGGTGCACCGGGCGCTGCGCGACGTGGTGCTGGTCGACGACCTCGCCGCCGCGGCCGAGGTGGTCGCCGGCAACCCGGAGCTGCGCGCGGTCACCCCCGACGGCGACGTGGTGGGGGCGTACGCGGCGGCCGGCGGGTCGGCCAAGGCGCCCAGCTTCATCGAGGTGCAGGCCGCCGTCGAGGAGGCCCGGTCGAACCGGCTCGCCGCCGAGGTCACCGGCGCGGAGCTGCGCGAACAGCTCGTCGACGCCCGCGCCGAGGTGGCCGCCGCCAAGGAGACGGTGCAGCACGCCGCCGCCGCCAAGCGGGAGGCGGAGAGCCACCGCAACGCCGCCGCCCGCCGGCTGGCCGAGCTGGGCGCGGCGGCCCGCTCGGCGAAGGCGGAGACGGACCGGCTCGGCGAGTCCCGGGCCCGCGCGGAGGCCGCCCGGGAGCGGGACCTGCTCACCCTGGCCGAGCTTGAGGAGCGGCTGCGGCTGGCCGAGGAGACCCCCGTCGACGCGGAACCCTCCACGGAGGAACGCGACCAGCTCGCCGCGATGGTGCCGCAGGCGCGGCAGAACGAGATGGAGGTCCGGCTCGCGGTGCGTACCGCCGAGGAGCGGGTCTCCTCGATCGCCGGCCGCGCGGACTCCCTGCGCCGGCAGGCCACCGCCGAGCGGGCCGCGCGGGAACGCGCGGCGGCCCGGCGCGCGGCGCGCACCCGGGGCGCCGGGATCGCCCGGGCCGTGGCGGGCGGGGCCCGGGAGGCCCTCACCCGGCTGGCCACCTCGATCGCCGCGGCCGAGGAGCACCGCGACGCCGTGGCGCGCGAACGCGCCGCCCGCGAGGCCGAACTCCAGGAGGTACGCGGCGCGGCCAAGCGGCTCGGCGCGGAGCTGGAGCGGCTGACCAGCCAGGTGCACCGCGACGAGGTGGCCCGCGCCGAGCAGCGGCTGCGCATCGAGCAGCTGGAGGCAAAGGCCGCCGAGGACTTCGGCCTGGACGTGGAGACCCTCGTCGCCGAGTACGGCCCGGCCCAGCCCGTCCCGCCCACCCAGGCCGACGTGGCGGCGGCCGAACGCGACGGCCTGCCGGTGCCCGAGCCGGTCCGCTACGAGCGGCCGGTGCAGGAGAAGCGGGCCGCCAAGGCGGAACGGGAACTGGCCCTGCTCGGCAAGGTGAACCCGCTGGCCCTGGAGGAGTTCGCCGCGCTGGAGGAGCGCTACAAGTTCCTCTCCGAGCAGCTGGAGGACCTCAAGGCCACCCGCCGGGACCTGCTCACCGTGGTCAAGGACGTCGACGACCGGATCCTGGAGGTCTTCGCCAGCGCGTTCGCCGACACGGCCCGGGAGTTCCAGCAGGTCTTCACCGTGCTCTTCCCCGGTGGCGAGGGGCGGCTCGTGCTCACCGACCCCGACGACCTGCTCACCACCGGCATCGAGGTCGAGGCCCGCCCGCCGGGCAAGAAGATCAAGCGGCTGTCGCTGCTCTCCGGCGGAGAGCGTTCGCTGACGGCGGTGGCGATGCTGGTGGCCATCTTCCGGGCCCGGCCCAGCCCGTTCTACATCATGGACGAGGTCGAGGCGGCGCTCGACGACGTCAACCTGGGGCGGCTGATCACGCTGCTGGCCCAGTTGCGGGAGAAGAGCCAGCTCATCGTCATCACGCACCAGAAGCGGACGATGGAGGTCGCCGACGCCCTGTACGGCGTGACCATGCGCAACGGGGTGACCCAGGTGATCAGCCAACGGCTCAACCGGGCCGACGGAGACGAGCGGCGTGGCCGCGGCGAGGAGAACGAGTAGTGGGTCGGGAACGGGCGACGGCGCTCCTGGTGGACTTCGACGGCGTCCTGCGCAGGTGGGACCCGGCGGTGGCCGCCGGGGTGGAGCGGGAGTACGGCCTGTCCGACGGCGTACTCACCGAGATCGCCATGCAGTGGGGGCGGCTCCAGCCGGTGCTGACCGGCCGGGTCAGCCACGCCGACTGGATGGCCAGCGTGGCCGACGCGCTGGCCGACTCCGTGGGCGGCCCCGAGCGGGCCCGGGCGGCCGTGGAGCAGTGGCAGCGCTACCGGGGCGAGGTGGACCCGGAGGTGCTCGCCTTCGTCCGCGAGGCGCGGGCCGGCGGCATCCGCGTCGGGCTAGGCACGAACGCCACGGACCTGCTCGATGCCGACCTCGCCGCGCTCGACCTGACGGACGAGTTCGACGTGGTGGTCAACTCGTCCAGGGTCGGGGTGAACAAGCCGGCGAAGGAGTACTTCCAGGCGGCCTGCGAGGCCCTGGAGACCCCGGCGGCCCGGGTGCTCTTCGTCGACGACGAGGACTGGGCGATCCGGGGCGCCCGGGTCGCCGGCCTGTCGGCGCTGCGCTGGAGCGGCCCGGCCGACCTGCGGTACGCGCGGGCCGCCCTGGCGTACTGACCGGTTCCGGCCCGCCCCGCCGGGGGCTACTCGCCCGTGACGCCGTCGATGCGTTCGCGGATCAGGTCGGCGTGGCCGTTGTGCCGGGCGTACTCCTCGATCATGTGCACGTAGATCCAGCGCAGGTTGAACGTCCGGCGCTTCGGGCCGACCTCGGTGAAGGTCTCGTCGAGCGACCGGCCGGCGGCGGCGGCGCGGGCCAGCGCCACCTCCCGGTGGTAGGTGGCGAAGTCGGCCTCGGCGTCGGCGGCGCTGACGTCATGGTCGGCGTCCGGGTTGTCGGGCGTGAAGTAGGGGTAGTCGACCTGCTGGCCGGCGAGGTTCTCCCGGAACCACCAGGCCTCCACCTCGGCCAGGTGCCGGACCAGGCCGAGCAGGGTGAGCCCGGAGGGCTCGACGCTGGGCGTCTTCAGTTGTTCGGCGGTCAGCCCGGCACACTTGAGCAGCAGGGTCTGCCGGTGGAAGTCCAGCCAGCCCTCCAGCATGGTGCGCTCGTCGCCGACGTAGGGCTCGGGGGTCCGGGTGATCTCCGGTGCTCGCCAGGTCATGCCGGTCATCCTGGCTGGCACCTCCGACAACCGGCGAGCGGTTTATCGGGGTGCCGGCGCGTGGGCGGTGGCCCGCCCGGCGCGGGTGGGCAGGCCGGGGCGCGGCGGGAGGCTCACCCGCCGGGGGTCAGGCCCTGCCGCATGACCTCGCGCAGGTGGCCGTCGCTGGTGGTGCCCTCGATCGTCACCTCGGCCGTCCGGCCGGCGTGCACCAGCGTGGCGACCGCGTTGCCGAAGTACGGCCCGGCCAGCCGCTTCCAGCGGAACGGCGGGCGGCGTACGCCGGCGGTGCGGGCCAGCGCCCGGGTGGCCCCGGACGGCCCGGACGACCAGCCGAGCTTCATCAGCGGGCGCATCCCGGCCGGGACCTGGTTGTGGATGGGCGAGCAGGTGAGCTGGTGCACCGGGGTGACCACGCTCCGGTCGTCGAACCGCGCCCGCGCCACGTACGAGTGGTGCACGTCGCCGGAGAGCACGCTGATCGACGCCGGTGGCGCGTACGCCGGGCCGGCCCCGACGCGCTCGCCGGGCTCGCCGGGGGTGCCGCTGCCGAGGCGGGCGAAGAGCGCGCCGAGCGCGTCGAACGAGCGGCGGAACGCGGCCCAGTGCTCCAGGTCCAGCCCCCGGCGCAGCTTCTCGGCCAGCCGGGCGACCCAGGGCCGCCGCGAGTCGGCCAGCTTCTCGTTCCACGCCTCCACGTGGTGGATGCCCGGCGGCAGCAGCCAGGGCAGGGACGCGCCGACCACCAGGTGGTCGTAGACGCCGTGGGCGCGGTCGAGGAACCACGACCACTCGCCCGGGGGCAGCATCGCCCGCTGGCCCGGCTCCAGCACCCGGCTGCACCGGTTGTCGAGCATGACCAGCCGGGTCCGGCCCAGGTCCAGCGCGTAGCTCCACTGGTACTGCACGGCCCGCCACCGTTCGGTGTCGTGGGCGAGGTCGGCCTCGGTGTCGACCCGCTGCCCGAACTCGCGCAGCACGCCGGTGGCGTCCTCCGCCGCGACGACCTTGGCGTAGACCGGGTCGGCGGCGATCTCGTCGGGGGAGAGGTTGCCCAGGTGCTGGTAGACCCAGTACGAGGCGAGGCCGCTGGTGATCCGCTCCGCCCACCACGGCTGCTCGCGCATGTCGGAGCGCCAGGAGGCCGAGGTGTTCCAGTCGTCGATGACCTCGTGGTCGTCGAAGATCATCACGCTCGGCACGGTGGAGAAGAGCCAGCGGATCTCCGGGTCCCGCCAGGACTCCAGGTAGAGCTTCGTGTACTCGTCGAAGCTGACCACCTGGTCGCCCGGCGCGCCCTTCGGCCGGCGGCGGCGCCGCTTCAGCAGCCGTCGGACCGTGGGCGACGTCACGTCCGCGTAGACCTGGTCGCCGAGGAGCACCAGCAGGTCGGGCACCTCGGTCGTAGCCGGGTCGGCCATCAGCCGCCGGGCGTACGCGTCGAGGGCGTCCGGGGGCAGCCGCCGGGTGGTGGCGTGCTGGGTGGTCTCCCGGCAGGAGCCGAAGACCAACCGGACCGGCTGGTCGAGGTCGTCGGCCGCCCGGGTGCGGATCACGCTGGGCGGGAAGTCGCTCTTCGGCACCGGCCAGGCGACCTCGTCGTCGATCAGCACCTCGTAGGTGGTGGCGCTGTCGGGGGTGAGCCCCTCCACGACGACGAGCGCGTAGTGGTGGTCGTACGCCGAGAAGGTGGGCGCGGTGCCGCCGGCGCCGTCGGCGGTGCGGACGGTGACCACCGCGGGCGCGCTGGTCTCCACCCAGACGGTGGCCGTCGTGCCGACCACCCTGCGGAGCAACGGGCCGATGAGCAGGTGTGCCGCGGGCATGGTCGACCTCCAGATGAGCGGACTTCATCTTTACTACCCGGCCGGCGGTCGCACCACTGCTGGCTGTGAGCGAGCCTACCGCCGGCCTCCGCGGACCCGGTCGGGAGCGGTGGCTGGGACAGCTTCGCCGGCATCTGACAGGATTCCGGCATGACCGAATACCTCCTCATCGCGCTCGCCCTGCTCGGCGTGCTGATCCTTGGCGGCATCGGGCTGGTCGTGCCGCGGTTGCGCCGGCGACCGGAGCCGCCGCTGCCGAAGACGGAGGTCGACACCCGGGCCGAGGAGGACCTGGCCGGCCCGCCGGTCCAGGCACCGGAGGCCGAGTTGTCCACCGGGATCCTGGTGGAGCCGCCGGTGGTGGAGGCCCCGGCACCGGTGCTGGAGGTCCCCGAGCCGACCGCCGGCCGGCTGGTCCGGCTGCGCTCGCGGCTGTCCCGCTCGCAGAACGTCTTCGGCAAGAGCCTGCTCGGCCTGCTCAGCCGCGACCACCTCGACGAGGACACCTGGGAGGAGATCGAGGACAGCCTGATCACCGCCGACGTCGGCGTCGACGCCACCCGCGACATCGTCGACCGGCTGCGCGAGCGGACCCGGGTCCTCGGCACCCGCTCCGGCGGCGAGCTGCGCGCCCTGCTCGCCGCCGAGCTGGTCAACGCGCTCGACCCGACCCTGGACCGGTCCCTGCGGACCGCGCCCAAGGAGGGCGTGCCGGCGGTCGTGCTGGTCGTCGGCGTCAACGGCGCGGGCAAGACCACCACCTGCGGCAAGATCGCCCGGGTGCTCGTCGCCGATGGCCGCAGCGTGCTGCTCGGCGCCGCCGACACCTTCCGGGCGGCCGCCGCGGACCAGCTGGAGACCTGGGGCGGTCGGGTCGGCGCGGAGACCGTGCGGGGCCCGGAGGCGGCCGACCCGGCCAGCGTGGCCTTCGACGCCGTCAAGCGGGGCATCGACACCGGCGTGGACACCGTGCTCATCGACACCGCCGGCCGGCTGCAGAACA